>NZ_LRTR01000878.1 GCF_001550375.1 Streptomyces europaeiscabiei
CCCGACGGCGTCCCGCGAGTCCCTGTACGAGGACGACGCCCTCGCCGCCGCCCTGGCCACGCTGCCCGCCGACCGGCCGCTGCGCGCCGTCGTCCACACCGCGGGCGTCATCGACGACGGAGTCCTCGACTCACTCACCCCCGACCGGCTCGCCCCCGTGCTGCGGGCCAAGGCGGACACCGCGCTCGCCCTGCACACGGCGACCCGCCACGCCGACCTCACCGCCTTCGTCCTGTTCTCCTCCGCCTCCGGCCTCCTCGGCGGAGCCGGACAGGCCAACTACGCCGCCGCCAACACCGTGCTGGACGCCCTCGCCCACCACCGCCGGGCGACCGGCCTGCCCGCCACCTCCCTGGCCTGGACCCTGTGGGACCACGACAGCGGCATGACCGGCGGGCTCGGCGAGGACGACCGGCGCCGCATCGCGGCCTCCGGGCTGCCCGCCCTCGCCCCCGACCGGGCACTGCGCCTCCTCGACGAGGCCCTCACCACCGGCGAACCCCTCCTCGCGCCGCTGCGCACCGATGCCGCCGCACTGCGCTCCGCCGCCGCGACCGGACGCCT
>NZ_LRTR01000088.1 GCF_001550375.1 Streptomyces europaeiscabiei
GCACCCGGGACGCCGTCGAGGCCGTGATGGACGTCAACGTCATCACGATCACCCCCCGTCAGACGGTCGCCGAGCAGGACGCCGAGTACGGGCCGAAGCTGCACGACCGCGACCCCGACCTGTGCTGCTTCCTGCGCAAGGTCAAGCCGCTCGAAGAGGGCCTGACCCGGTTCGACGCGTGGGCGACCGGCCTGCGCCGCGACGAGTCCGAGAGCCGGGCGAACACCCCGGTCGTTGGCTGGGACGACAAGCGCGGCAAGGTCAAGGTCTCCCCGATAGCGCGCTGGACGCAGGACGACGTGGACGCCTACGTCACCGAGCACGGTGTGCTCACCAACCCCCTGCTCATGGACGGCTACACCTCCGTGGGCTGCGCCCCCTGCACCCGCCGGGTCGCCCCGGGCGAGGACGCGCGGGCCGGCCGCTGGGCAGGCAACGCCAAGACCGAGTGCGGGCTGCACCTGTGAGCGCCGCAGGGTCCGCGGAGAACGCCACCGCGCCCGCCGAGACAGCTGACACCGTCGGGAACACCGTCCCCGGGACGGGCCGTGCTCCCGCGACGAACCAGGAGAACCAAGTGACGACCGGAGCCACCGGAGCCACCGTCTGGCTCACGGGTCTGCCGAGTGCCGGCAAGACCACCATCGCCTACGAGCTGGCGGGCCGGCTGCGTGAGGACGGCCACCTCGTGGAGGTCCTCGACGGCGACGAGATCCGCGAGTTCCTCACCGCGGACCTGGGCTTCAGCCGCGCCGACCGCCACACCAACGTGCAGCGCATCGGCTTCCTCGCCGACCTGCTCGCCCGTAACGGCGTCCATGCGCTCGTGCCGGTCATCGCGCCGTACGCCGACAGCCGCGAGGCGGTCCGCAAGCGTCACGCGGCGAGCGGTGCCGCGTACGTCGAGGTGCATGTGGCTACGCCGGTCGAGGTGTGCTCCGAACGCGATGTGAAGGGTCTGTACGCCAAGCAGGCGGCCGGGGAGATCTCCGGGCTGACCGGTGTCGACGACCCCTACGAGGCCCCCGAGACCCCGGATCTGCGCATCGAGTCGCAGGACCAGACGGTCCAGGAGTCCGCGGCGCTGGTCCACGAGCTGCTCACCGAGAGGGGTCTGGCATGACGACGACCGTCGCGGCCGTCCCCGGGGAGACCGGCACCCCGTACACGCTGTCCCACCTGGACGCGCTGGAGTCCGAGGCCGTCCACATCTTCCGTGAGGTGGCGGGTGAGTTCGAGCGGCCGGTGATCCTGTTCTCCGGCGGCAAGGACTCCATCGTCATGCTGCACCTGGCACTGAAGGCCTTCGCCCCGGCGGCCGTCCCCTTCACGCTGCTGCACGTCGACACCGGACACAACTTCCCCGAGGTCCTGGAGTACCGCGACCGCACGGTCGCCGAGCACGGACTGCGACTGCACGTCGCCTCCGTACAGGACTACATCGACCGGGGAGTGCTGAAGGAACGCCCCGACGGCACCCGTAATCCGCTCCAGACCGTGCCGCTGACGGAGAAGATCCAGGCGGAGAAGTTCGACGCCGTCTTCGGCGGCGGACGACGCGACGAGGAGAAGGCACGCGCCAAGGAGCGGGTCTTCTCGCTGCGGGACGAGTTCTCCCAGTGGGACCCACGCCGCCAGCGGCCCGAGCTGTGGAACCTGTACAACGGCCGCCACGCGCCCGGCGAGCACGTCCGCGTGTTCCCGCTGTCCAACTGGACCGAGCTGGACGTCTGGCAGTACATCGCCCGCGAGGGCATCGAACTCCCCCAGATCTACTTCGCGCACGAGCGTGAGGTGTTCCAGCGGGCCGGGATGTGGCTGACCGCCGGCGAGTGGGGCGGCCCCAAGGACGGCGAGACCATCGAGAAGCGGCAGGTGCGGTACCGAACGGTCGGTGACATGTCCTGCACGGGTGCCGTCGACTCCGACGCGACCACGCTGGACGCCGTGATCACCGAGATCGCGGCCTCCCGGCTCACCGAGCGGGGCGCGACCCGTGCCGACGACAAGATGTCCGAGGCCGCGATGGAAGACCGTAAGCGCGAGGGGTACTTCTAAGCATGAGCACGATCACCGCCGAGGAGCTCTCGGCCACCACCCTGCTGCGGTTCGCGACCGCCGGTTCCGTCGACGACGGCAAGTCCACCCTCGTCGGGCGGCTGCTGCACGACTCCAAGTCGGTCCTCACCGACCAGTTGGAGGCCGTGGAGCGCGTCTCGGCGAGCCGCGGCCAGGAGGCCCCGGACCTCGCGCTGCTCACCGACGGTCTGCGGGCCGAGCGGGAACAGGGCATCACCATCGACGTGGCGTACCGCTACTTCGCGACCCCGCGACGCCGGTTCATCCTCGCCGACACCCCCGGCCATGTGCAGTACACCCGCAACATGGTGACGGGTGCCTCCACGGCCGAGCTGACGGTGATCCTGGTCGACGCCCGCAACGGCGTCGTCGAGCAGACCCGCCGGCACGCCGCGATCGCCGCGCTGCTGCGCGTCCCGCACGTGGTCCTGGCCGTGAACAAGATGGACCTCGTCGCCTACGAGGAGCAGGTCTTCGCACGGATCGCCGAGGAGTTCACGGCGTACGCGTCCGAGCTGGGCGTCCCTGAGATCACCTCCATCCCGATCTCGGCGCTCGCCGGTGACAACGTGGTGGAGCCGTCGGCCAACATGGACTGGTACGGCGGGCCGACCTTCCTGGAGCACCTGGAGTCCGTGCCGGTCGCCCACGACCTGGCACACTGCCACGCCCGCCTCCCGGTGCAGTACGTGATCCGTCCGCAGACCGCCGAGCACCCGGACTACCGGGGCTACGCGGGCCAGATCGCGGCCGGTACGTTCCGCGTCGGCGACTCGGTGACCGTGCTCCCGTCCGGCCGTACGACGAAGGTCACGGGCATCGACCTCCTCGGCGAGCCGGTTCAGGCGGCGTACACCCCGCAGTCGGTGACGCTCCTGCTGGAGGACGACATCGACATCTCGCGCGGCGATCTGCTCGTGCCCAGCAAGGACGCGCCCGCGACCACGCAGGACATCGAGGCGACCGTCTGCCATGTCGCCGACCAGCCGCTCACCGTGGGCCACCGGGTGCTGCTCAAGCACGGCACCCGCACCGTCAAGGCGATCGTCAAGGACATCCCGTCCCGGCTGACGCTCGACGACCTGTCCCTGCACCCGCACCCGGGACAGCTCGTCGCCAACGACATCGGCCGGGTGAAGATCCGCACGGCGGAGGCGCTGCCGGTCGACTCGTACGCCGACTCCCGCCGCACCGGCTCGTTCATCCTGATCGACCCCTCCGACGGCACGACGCTGACCGCCGGCATGGTCGGCGAGTCGTTCGCCTCCCCGGAGCCCGTCAAGGACGAGTCCGAGGACGACGGGTGGGACTTCTGACATGAACCCCCAGGACTTCTACGCGACGTTCGCGAAGGAGGGCGGCCGTGTGGGCAGCGGCGCCCTCGGGAGCGGGCAGGGCGGAGTCGCGCGATGTGTGCGATGACGTACGCGCACCGCTTGCGCGCCCCGTCCCCCCACCCGACGTCCCGGTTGCGACGAAGACCGTTTTCCTGACCTCCCGGCCACGACCTGAGAGACGTGACCGCCGGGCCTCCGAGAGGAACACCTCCCGTGCCTGCACACCGCTCCGCCGCCTTCCGGCGTACGTTCGCCGTCATCGCCGCGCTCCCCCTCCTCACCCTCGCCGCCTGCGGCTACGGCTCCGAGTCCACGGAGTCCAAGACCGACAAGGTCGCCGCCGGCGCCGAGAAGATCGATGGTCTCGACACCGTCAACATCGGCTACTTCGGCAACCTCACCCACGCCACCGCTCTCGTCGGAATCCAGAAGGGCTTCTTCCAGAAGGAGCTCGGCGCCACCAAGGCGAAGTACACGACCTTCAACGCGGGCCCCTCCGAGATCGAGGCCCTCAACGGCGGCTCCATCGACATCGGCTGGATCGGTCCCTCCCCGGCGATCAACGGCTACACCAAGGCGGACGGCGCCAACCTGCGCATCATCGGCGGCTCGGCCTCCGGCGGTGTGAAGCTCGTCGTCAACCCGGACAAGATCAAGTCCCTGAAGGACGTCAAGGGCAAGAAGATCGCCACCCCGCAGCTCGGCAACACGCAGGACGTGGCGTTCCTCAACTGGATCGCGGAGCAGGGCTGGAAGGTCGACGCGAACACCGGCAAGGGCGATGTGTCCGTGGTCCGCACGGAGAACTCCGTCGCCCCGGACGCCTACAAGTCCGGCGCCATCGACGGCGCCTGGGTACCGGAGCCGACCGCGTCCAAGCTGGTCGCCGAGGGCGCGAAGGTGCTGCTGGACGAGGCCTACCTGTGGCCGGACAAGAAGTTCGTGATCACGAACATCATCGTGCGCCAGGAGTTCCTGAAGGAGCACCCGGACGTCGTCGAGGCCGTACTGCGCGGCTCGGTCAAGACCAACGCGTTCATCAACTCCAGCGCGGACGAGGCGAAGGCAGCGGCGAACGCCCAGCTCAAGGCCGACTCCGGCAAGGAGCTGCCGGCGGACGTGCTCGACCCGGCGTGGAAGTCCATCCAGTTCATCAACGACCCGCTGGCCTCCACCCTGCAGACCGAGGCGGACCACGCGGTCAAGGCCGGTCTGCTGGAGGACCCGAAGCTCGACGGGATCTACGACCTGACGCTGCTCAACAAGGTCCTCAAGGCCGAGGGCGACGACGAGGTCGACGACGCCGGTCTCGGCGTCAAGTAACCGCGTAGTCCGATGAGTTCCCAGGAGGTGACGACCATGGCCACCACATTCGCCAAGGCCGCCGACGGCGTCCAGGCCGCCGAGCACGCCGCCCGTATCGAGCACGTATCGAAGTCCTTCGCCGGGCCCGCCGGGCAGCAGCTCGTCCTGGACGACATCACGCTCGATGTCGCTCCCGGCGAGTTCGTCACCCTCCTGGGGGCCTCGGGCTGCGGAAAGTCGACGCTGCTCAACCTGGTCGCGGGTCTCGACGACCCGACCGCGGGCAGCATCACGACCGACGGGCGTCCGGCTCTGATGTTCCAGGAGCACGCCCTGTTCCCGTGGCTGACCGCGGGCAAGAACATCGAACTCGCCCTGAAACTGAGGGGAGTTCCGAAGAGCGACCGGCGCGAGCGGACCGAGGATCTGCTCGGTCTGGTCCGGCTCCAGGGCGCGTACGGCAAGCGGGTGCACGAGCTGTCCGGCGGTATGCGCCAGCGCGTCGCCCTGGCCCGCGCCCTGGCGCAGGAGAGCAAGCTGCTGCTGATGGACGAGCCGTTCGCCGCGCTCGACGCCATCACCCGGGACGTGCTCCACGACGAGCTGACCCGGATCTGGCGCGAGACGCAGGTCTCGGTGCTGTTCGTGACGCACAACGTGCGCGAGGCGGTACGGCTCGCCGAGCGGGTCGTCCTGCTGTCCTCGCGCCCCGGCCGGGTGGCCCGCGAGTGGACCGTGGGAATTCCGCAGCCGCGCCGCATCGAGGACACCGCCGTGGCGGAGCTGTCCGTCGAGATCACCGAAGAACTGCGTAGGGAGATCCGCCGCCATGGCCAGCACTGAGACCAAGGGCGACGCCGGCCCCGGCAAGAACGTCAAGGACTCCGACGACCTCGCCGGCCTGGAGGCGGGCCTCGACGCGCTGGACACGGTGCAGACCGGGCGGCCGCCGCTTCGCCAGGTGTTCGTCCAGAAGGTGCTGCCCCCGATCACCGCGGTCGCTCTGGTACTGGCGGTCTGGCAGCTCCTCGTCCTGGCGGAGGTCGCGCCGGCCTACAAGCTGCCCTCGCCGTCCGCGGTGTGGGGGGAGGTCCGGGAGGCCTGGCTGCAGGGCACGCTGCTGGAGTCCATCTGGACCAGCGTCTCCCGCGGTCTGCTCGGCTTCCTCGCGGCCCTGGCCATCGGTACCCCGCTGGGTCTGCTGGTGGCCCGGGTCCGGATCGTCCGCGCGGCGATCGGCCCGATCCTCTCCGGTCTGCAGTCGCTGCCGTCGGTGGCGTGGGTGCCGCCCGCGGTGGTCTGGCTGGGCCTGGAGCCGTCGGTGATGTACACGGTGATCCTGCTCGGCGCGGTCCCGTCGATCGCCAACGGTCTGGTGTCCGGCATCGACCAGGTGCCGCCGCTGTTCCTGCGGGCCGGCCGCACGCTGGGCGCGACCGGGCTGAAGGGCACCTGGCACATCGTGATGCCGGCGGCGCTGCCCGGATACGTGGCCGGTCTGAAGCAGGGCTGGGCGTTCTCGTGGCGCTCGCTGATGGCCGCGGAGATCATCGCGAAGGCTCCCGACATCGGCTCGGGCCTCGGCCAGATGCTGGAGGCGGGCCGCACCAACAGCAGCATGCCGCAGGTGTTCCTCGCGATCTTCCTCATCCTGATCGTGGGCATCGCCATCGACCTGCTGATCTTCAGTCCGCTGGAGCGGTGGGTCCTGCGCAGCCGCGGCCTGCTGGTGAAGAGCTGATCCACATGTCCAGGAAGCCGGTCCTCCTCGTCGTCGCCCACGGCAGCCGCGACCCGCGGCACGCCGCCACCGTGCACGCCCTCGTACGGCGGGTGCGGGCGATGCGCCCCGGGCTGCGCGTGGAGACCGGCTTCCTCGACTTCGAATTCCCCTCGGTCCAGAGGGTGCTGGAGTCGCTGGCGGCGCAGGGCGTACGGGACGTGGTGGCCCTGCCGCTGCTCCTGACCCGCGCCTTCCACGCCAAGGCGGACATCCCGGCGGTCCTGCGGGAGGCACCGCCGTCCCTGCGCATCCGCCAGGCGGAGGTGCTGGGCCCCTCGCCACTGCTGCGGGCGGCCCTCGAACGCCGGCTGTACGAGGCAGGGCTGAGCCCCGCCGACAAGTCCTCGACCGGGGTCGTCCTGGCCTCGGCGGGGTCCTCCGACCCGGAGGCGATCGCGGTGATCGCCGACATCGCGCGGGAGTGGTGGCACACCGGTTGGTGCGCCGTGCGGCCCGCGTTCGCCTCCGCTTCCCTTCCCCGCACCGAGGACGCCGTACGGGAACTGCGGGCCCTCGGCTGCGACCGGGTGGCCGTGGCACCGTACGTCATCGCGCCCGGCAGGCTGCCGGACCGTATCGCCGCCGGCGCGGCCGAGGCGGGCGCGGACGTCCTGGCCGAGGTACTCGGCCCCTCCCCCGAGCTGGCCGCGCTGCTGTTGCGCCGCTACACCGCCGCCCTGCGACTGAGGCAGCTCACCGCGGCCTGAGCCCTCGCCATGCGGCTCCGGTCGTCAGGCACCCGACCTGGGGTCCCTGCCACTGGACGCCAGCGCCCTGTGGAACACCGGGGCGCCTTCGGGTACCGGGACCGGATCCGCGAAGCCGTCGTACTGGCGGTAGAGGTCGCCGTGGGTTTCCACGACGGTGAGGACGAAGTGGGCGGCGGCGTCCGGGATCCGGAACGACCGGCCGGTGGCGGTCGCGACGTCCCAGCCGTGGACGGCCATCTCCTTGATGATCATGCCGGCGAGGTCGACGGCGGGCAGCGGGCCCATGCCGAGGTCGATGTCGCCCTCCCACAGGGCCGGATCGGCCCAGGCCGTGACCGCTCGGTCCAGCTGGGCGGCGTAGGCGTCGGCCCAGTCGGGATCGGTGGTGAAGTCGCGCTTCGTCAGCTCCTCGGGGAGGGGCTTGCGCAGAGCGCGGTGTTCCAGGCCGTGCGAGGTGTACAGGACCCAGTGATTGACCAGGGCACGGACGTCCCATTCGCCGCAGTGGGTGGGCAGGGCGAGCTGTTCCACCGTGACACTTCGGGCGACCCGGGCAGCCTCGGCGGCGCATTCGACCATGTATCGGTGGTGCGGGTGTGTGCTGGTGGCGTGGTTCTTCATGCACCTCACGCTAGGGACGGCACGCTCACCGCTCTTGAACAAACGCGACAGCGTCGTCCGCCGGCGGCGTCGGCTCCGCCTACGGCGCCGGCAGCACTGAGCCCCCTTACGGGGCCGCAGTGAGCTCGGCCAGTTTCGCCACCGTGTTCCAGTTGCGGGTCGTGGCGATCAGGCCCTTGAAGAGGCGCGGCTTGGACAGGGTCTCCGCCAGCTTGGAGCGGCCCAGCCCCTCCGGGGCGTAGAGGTAGAGCGCGCGGTCTCCGATCCTGAACTCCTCCGGGAGGAAGGCCTGTTGGTCGATCGACTCGAAGCGGGCCTCCTCCACCTGCTCCGAGAGATAGGTGACATGGAGTTGCTTGCCCTCCAGCTCCGCCGCCGGGAACGGGCACGCCTCGCGGACGGCCTCCAGGTAGGCGTGGTCGCGGACCAGCACATCGACGGTGAAGCCGAAGTGTTTCGCGATGGCGGCCGCCAGTTCGGTGGCGAGGGAGTCCTCGTCGCCGTGGTCGCTGGTGAAGACCGCGTTGCCGCTCTGGAGGTAGGTGGCCACAGCGGTGTGGCCGAGGCCGGTCAGGAGGGTGCGGAGGTCGGCCATCGGGACCTTCTTGTTGCCGCCCACATTGATCCCGCGCAGAAGCGCCGCGTATGTCGTCATGGGCTCACGATAGGCAGGTCGGGGCGGGTTCACCCTGAGGGACGGCCCCGAGAGGCCGGGATAGGTGTAGGGGGTCCCTGTCCTCCCTGGTGGGGAGGGGGCGGGGTCCTGGCGGAGTAGTCGTGGGCGTCGGGGTTCACCGGGCAGCACGATGAGATGACTTTATCCGGCCCATACCTTCGAAACGAGAGGTGGCGGCAGGGGTCGCCATCGCTGTCGAGGGGGCTGGCCCGTCATGGGGAACGAAGACGTACGGGTACGGGGGATCGCCGCCCGCGCCGGCGGCTGGAGCGCCCGGCACCGATGGGCGGCCGTCGGGATCTGGGTGCTGTTCGTCGTGCTGACGATGGGCATCGGCTCGGCGATGGGCTCGGTCGAGGTCAAGGACAGCGACCAGCTCAAGGGGGAGACCAGCACGGCGGCCCACATCATCGAGGAGGCGGGGATCGAGGAGCCCGCCGGTGAGACCGTCCTGATCCAGGCGAAGGACGACGACACCTTGGCCACGGACGCCACGTTCCGGGCCGCCGTGGACGACGTCATGAAGGCCGTCGAGGGCACCGGGAAGGTCACGGACGTGACCTCGCCGTACGACACGCGGACGATCTCGAAGGACGGCCGCAGCGCGCTGGTCCAGTTCGACGTGCGGGGCGAGTCGGACACCGCGGGCGAGCGGATCGAGCCGGTGCTGAAGGCCGTCGAGAGCGTCCAGAAGGACCACAGGACGCTGCGGATCGAGGAGATCGGCGGCGCCTCCATGATGAAGACGTTCGACGACGCGTTCGGGGACGACTTCCAGAAGGCCGAGTACTCGGCCCTGCCGGTGGCGCTCGGCATCCTGCTGATCGCGTTCGGCGCGGTCGTCGCGGCGCTGCTGCCGGTGGCGCTGGCAATGACCGCGATCATGGCGACGATGGGCCTGATGGCCATCGTCAGCCATGTGATGCCGATGAGTGACACCGCCAACTCCGTGATGCTGCTGGTGGGTCTGGCCGTCGGTGTCGACTACTGCCTGTTCTATCTGCGCCGTGAGCGCGAGGAGCGGGCGGCGGGCCGGGACGCGCAGACCGCGCTGCGAGTGGCCGCCGCGACCAGCGGCCGCGCCATCATCGTCTCCGGTGTCACGGTGTGCGTGGCGATGGCGGGCATGCTGTTCACCGGGCTCGCCGAGTTCGAGGCGATGGGCCTGGCCTCCCTGATGGTCGTCGCCGTCGCGATGGTCGGTTCGGTCACCGTGCTGCCGGCCCTGCTGTCACTGCTGGGCGAGCGGGTCGAGAAGGGCCGCATCCCGTTCCTGCACCCGGACAAGCGGCGGAAGAACGGCCACTCCCAGGGCACCTCGGAGAGCCGCTTCTGGACCGCCGTCCTGCGGGTCGTCCTCGCCAGGCCGGCGCTGTCGCTGGTCGTCGCGACCGGTGCGCTGCTCGCCGTGGCCGCGCCCGCGGTCGGGATGAAGACTCAGAACCTCACACTGGACCAGGAGTTCGGCGACTCGCTGCCGATCGTGCAGACGTACAACCGGGTCAACGAGGCCTTCCCGGGCGGTTCCGAGCCCGCAGAGGTGGTCGTCAGGGCGAAGGACATCAACGCCCCCGAAGTGCGTTCGGCGCTGGCCGACTTCAAGGAGGAGGCCGTCGCCTCGGGCGCCTCGCGCGGCCCGGTGGAGATCAAGGTGCACGACGCGCAGAACGTGGCCTTCGTGTACGTGCCGCTGGTCGGCGGCTCCGACCAGGACAAGGCGGGCGCGAGCCTGGACAAGCTGCGCGACGAGGTACGGCCCGCCACGCTCGGCAAGGTCGACGGGGTCGAGGCGCCGGTCACCGGGCAGGTCGCGGGCAACCAGGACTTCAACGACCAGCTGGTCGGCTCCGTCGTCCCGGTCTTCGCCTTCGTCGTGGTCTTCGCCTTCCTGCTGATGCTGCTGTCGTTCCGCTCGCTGACGATCGCGGTCACGTCGATCGTGCTGAACCTGCTGTCGGTGGGCGCCGCATACGGCATCCTCGTGGGCGTCTTCCAGCACGGCTGGGGTGCCTCGCTGGTGGGCGCGGAGGGCGTCGGCGCCATCATCACCTGGCTGCCGCTGTTCCTCTTCGTGATCCTGTTCGGGCTGTCGATGGACTACCACGTGTTCGTGGTCTCGCGTATCCGTGAGGCGCGGCTGCGCGGCCTTACGACGAAGGACGCGATCCAGCACGGCGTCGTCACCACGGCCGGGGTCGTGACCAGCGCCGCCGTCATCATGGTCGCCGTCTTCTCGATCTTCGGGACGCTGTCCATGCAGTCGATGAAGCAGATGGGCGTGGGCCTGGCGGCCGCCGTCCTCATCGACGCGACCATCATCCGGGGTGTGCTCCTCCCGGCGGTGATGGCCCTGCTCGGCGAGCGCAACTGGTACCTGCCGAAGTGGCTGAACCGCCTGCCGGACCTCACCCACGACGAGTCGCCGGAGCCGGGTGCCGGTCCGGGTCCGGGTCCGGGTGCGCGGAAGGACGAGCGCGTACGGGTCTGACGGTCCGCTCGACGTGGACGGGGACGTGGCCGGGGCGGAGACACCGCCCCGGCCACGTCCGCGTCCGCCCGCGCCCGGATCGCCAGCGTCCGGATCGCCAGCGTCCGTCCGCGGGCTCAGGCCGCCTTGGCCACGTCTCCCCGGTCGAAGGAGTCGAGGGTGCGGGTGAAGTCGCGGGTCGACAGCAGCAGCTTGTAGACGATGGCGAGTTCGAAGGCGAGCAGCAGGGCGCCGGAGACGATGGTCGTCGTCATCACGGAGTCGATGATCGGGCCGATCATGAAGACGCCCATCTGGAACTCGATGCCGCTGATCAGGTGGGGGCGGACGCGGTGGCGCAGCAGGAAGGACCGGACGCGCAGATAGGCGGGGAAGCGGCGGCGGAACTCCTGGTGCAGGTCGACGACCTGGGTCTGCGGCGCGGCCTCGGTGACCTCGGCGGTGGCCGTGCGCAGGTCCTGCTCGATGTCGGCCTCGGGGTTGTCGCGCAGCAGGTCCTCCATGAAGGCCAGTTCCCGCTCGTTCTCGGCGCGGCGGGCCTCGCGGAGCCGGGCCTTGATCTGCTTGCGCATGGTGTGACGGACCTTGAAGGTCTCCAGGGAGTTGATGTAGCGCAGCGCGTCGCAGCCGATGACGGCGGCGGCCAGCCAGATGTAGAAGGTCTCGCCCGTGCGGTGGTACTGCCCGGCCATCAGGGCCACCGAGCACGCCGCGACCCGGACACGGTCGAAGACGAAGTCGAGCCAGGCGCCGAACACGGAGCCCTGGCCGGTGAGCCGGGCGACCTTGCCGTCCATGCAGTCGAGGATGAAGCTCAGGTGGTAGACAACGGCACCGGCGATCAGCCAGCGCCAGTCACCGAGCGCGAAGCAGGCGGCCGAGACCAGACCCAGCACGAAGGCACCCCAGGTCAACTGGTTGGGCGTGATCCTCGTGTACTTGGCGGTGAGCCGCACCAGCGGTGTGGCGACCGGGTCGACGAGCAGCACGGTCCACCATGCGTCCCGCTTCTTCTGCGTGACGCGGCGCACTTCAGCGAGGTCGGGTATGTCTCGGCGCATGGGTCAACTTCCTGGCGTTCGAAATGAATTCACGCCCAGCTTGAGATCCGTTCACGCGAGGCACAAGAAGCGCCGAGTGCAACCTTTCGGAGGGGGTAACGGTCCAACCCGGCAACAGAGTCAATGCGTTTACCCCGCAGGCCAGGCGTTACCCCAGCGTTATGAAATGACCTTTCCGTTACCCAAAATGTGCCGGGACTTCACGGAAAAAGTGGAACCATCCTGCTTGCCCCGCTATCCGCCACTTGTCCGCGCCGCTTCGACCCACCGGTCAGCTCCGCCTCGGCCCGCCTGCCGGTTCCGCCTCGACCCGCCGGTCAGTTCCGCCTCGACCCGCCGGTCAGTTCCGCCTCGACCCGCCGGTCAGTTCCGCCTCGATCCACCAGCCAACTCCGCCTCGATGAGGTCGGCGGCCTGTCGGGTGCCGCCCTCCCCCGCCATCTCCCGCCGCACCTCCTCAAGTCGGCGGGCCACGCCGGGGTCGTCGACGAGGGCGAGGACCGCCTCGCGCAGGGTCTCGGCCGTCGCCTCCTCCATGGGCAGATGGCGGGCGACGCCGAGGGACCGGAGCATGTCGGCGTTGCCGAACTGGTCGACGGCCTGCGGTACGGCGACCATGGGCGTGGCGGTGGCGAGCCCTTCCTGACTGCCGCCGGCGCCCGCGTGGGTGATGAACGCGTCGGCCTGCCTGAGGATCGCGAGCTGCGGCACCCAGTCCCGCACCTCCACGCCGTCCGGGATCTCACCCAGCTCCGCCGCGTCGACGTGCCTGCCAACCTGGAGCACCATGTGCCAGCCGGGCAGGTCACCGAAGGCCTTCACGCACTCGCGGTAGAAGTCGGGCTGCTTGGTGAAGGACGAGCCGAGCGAGACGAGCAGCACCTTCTCCGCATCGGCCGGACGCCGCCAGTCGCCCTGCGCCGCGCGGTCGCCCTGACAGGCACCGACGAAGGTGTACCGGCTCTCGTCGACGCGGTCGGCGTTCGGCTGGAGCGCCTTCGGGATGAGGACCAGGGAGCGGGCGGGCCGGCCGACGAACGGGTCGGGGTGCTCGGTGATCCCGTTCTCCTCCAGCCAGGACTCGAAGCGGGCGTAGTACGCCCGACCGCGCTCCGTCCTCTTCGGCTCGGCCCACATGGGTTCGGCGACCTCCTCCTCGTAGCCGGTCCAGGCGACCAGGTTCGGGGAGAGGGAGATCGCCTTGACGCCCCACCGGTGGGCGAGGACGGGCGCCGGGTAGGAGGTGATGTCGTGCAGCACGAGGTCGGGCTCGTCGCCCTCGTACGCCTCGATGAGCTGCGGCAGGGCCTGGATCGCGTCGTTCAGGAAGGGCTCCACGTTGTCGAGGAGTGTGGTGCCCCACGCCTCGGGATCGGCGTCGGGGCCGGGCAGTGTCGAGTGCCAGAGCTTCGGCTCGGCACCGGTCTCGGCCACCTTCTCCGCGAAGGCCGGCGGAATGGCGTACGTGACCCGGTGTCCCCGGGCCACCAGCTCCCGGATCACTTCGAGGCTCGGGTTCACGTGGCCGTGGGCGGCGATGGAGAACATGGCGATGTGTGAGGTGGGGGCGGTCATGAGAGACAGGTTATGCAAGACGATACGTATCGTCCAATGAGTTTTCCCGCCCCCGCCACCGCCACCGCCACCCGACGACCACCTCGGGCATGGCCCAGGGAATGATCGCGAGCGCCCGCGCCAGCCAGCGCAGCCGCAGGGGCTGGTCGAGGAGCAGGGCGAGACCGAGGGCCAGCAGGAACTGCGGCACGGTCACGCCGACCGCCCACAGCAGGACGATGCGGAACGAGTCCCAGAACAGGGTGTCGTGCAGCAGGTGCTGGAAGTTGAGTGTGCCGATCCACCGGGTGGGCTCCGTCCGGCCGGACTGTGCGTCGGTGAAGGCCGGCGCGATCCCGTACAGCAGCGGTCCGACGCTCAGCACCAGGATGGGGATCAGCGCGGGCACACCAGGAACCAGGCGCCGTGGTCGAGGATGCGCCGCTCCCGGCCGTCCGCCGGGGTGCGCCGCTTGGCCGGTCGCGTGCGTTTCGGCTTCGCGGTCGCCAAGGTCATGCCCGCCATGGTGCTGAGGGCGTGAAAGGGCGTCAAGGCACCGCGCACAGGCTCCGACCTGTGCGAATGCGAGACTGGCCGTGAATGGCGTGAACCTGACGCCCCGAGGGGGCGTCGGCCGTACGGACACGGAGGCGAAGGATGGACGAGGCACGGGCGCGGGACGTACTGGGCGCGGCCGGTGTGGTGCCCGGTGCGGCCGGGGAGGCTCGGCTGCTCGCGCTGGGCGAGAACGCGGTGTTCGCCGCCGGTGACCTGGTGGTCAAGGTGGGCCGCGACGCCGAACTGCTGGACCGGGCCCGCGGCGAACTGGGCATCGCGGTCTGGCTCGCCGAAGAGGGCTTCCCGGCCGTGCGGGCCGCCGAGTCGGATCCCCGGCTCGTCGAAGGGCACCCGGTGACGGTGTGGCACCGTCTGCCCGATCCCGTACGCCCCGCCGTCCCCGGCGATTTGGCCGAACTCCTACGGCTGGTCCACTCCCTGCCCACCCCTCCCTTCGCGCTGCCCCGCCGTGAACTGCTGGCCGGCGTGGAGCGCTGGCTGCGCCTCGCCGGCGACGCGGTCGACCCCGCTCACGCGGCCTACCTCCGCGAGCGCCGCGACGGCTTCGCGGCAGCCGCGGCCGCCCTCACCCCCCACCTGCCTCCGGGCCCGATCCACGGCGACGCCCTCCCCCGCAACGTGCACGTCGGCCCGGACGGCCCGATCCTCGTCGACCTGGAGACCTTCTCCGGCGACCTGCGCGAGCACGACCTCGTCGTCATGGCCCTTACCCACGACCGCTACGGGCTCTTGGCCGAGGAGTACGAGGCCTTCACCGACGCGTACGGCTGGGACGTACGCGAGTGGGACGGCTGCTCGGTCCTCCGCGGCGCCCGCGAGACGGCCAGCTGCGCCTGGGTCGCCCAGCACGCGCCGAGCAACCCCAAGGCGCTCGCCGAGTTCGAGCGCCGCGTCGCCTCGCTGCGCGAGGGGGACGAGTCGGTCCGCTGGTATCCGTTCTGAGCGGCGCCCGGCTCAGACGGCCCGGCTCAGACGGCCCGGAGTATGAGCACCGCTTCGTCGATCTCGGCGTCGCGGGCCAGGGCGAAGCCCCGGTCGTGGCCGGTGACGACGAAGCCGCACTTCTGCAGGACGCGGAGCGAACCGGTGTTGTCGGCGGCCGCGTAGGCGTGCAGGGGCCTGGTGGGGACGAGGTCGATCAGGGCGGTGAGGGCGGCGGTGGCGATGCCCCGGCCCCATTGGGCGCGGTCGATCCAGTAGGTGACCGCGCGTTCGTCCGGCGGCCCGAAGACCGCGGCGTTGCCGACGACCTCGCCGTCGGCGACCACCGTGCGCGTCAGGTTGTCTGAGTTCGCACGGATTTTCGCCCAGTGGCTGTCGAAGAGCGCCCGGTCGCGGTGGTACTCCCCGATGAAGGCGGCGACCCGCTGTGCCTCGGAGTCGGACTGGTGCCGCCAGAAGATCGGCAGGTCGCTGTCCCGTACGTCGCGGAGGGAGATTTCGGCGGTCGTCATACTGTTTCGTCCTGCAGCTCACGCAGCGGCCACGTCGCGTCGACAACCGCTTCCGGGTTGCCCTTGCGGCGGAGAAAGGCCTGGAAGTCGGCGGCCCACTCGGCGTACCAGTCGATCTGACGGCGGTGCAGCTCGGCCGGGCCGAGAGCGGCGACCTTCGGATGGCGCTGGGCTATCGCGCGGGCGAGCCGGGCGGCGGCCAGGGCGTCGGCGGAGGCGTCGTGCGCGGCGTCGAGCGGGACACCGTACTCCCCGCAGACCGCTTCGAGGTTGCGCTTGCCCCGGCGGTAGCGGTCGACGGAGCGGTCGATCGTGTACGGGTCGACGACCGGTGCCGGATCGAGGCCGCCGAGCCGGTCGCGCAGGGACGGCAGGGCGTGCCGGCGCAGTTCGGCGCAGAGCAGGGTCAGGTCGAAGGCCGCGTTGTACGCCACGACCGGGACGCCCGCCTTCCAGTAGGAGACGAGGACGTCGGCGATGGCGTCGGCGACCTGGTCGGCCGGTCTGCCCTCGGCCACCGCGCGGGCGTTGGTGATGCCGTGCACCGCCACCGCCTCCGCCGGGATCTCCATGCCCGGGTCGGCGAGCCATTCCCGGTGTCCGACCGGTTCCCCGTCCTTCACCTCGATCACCGCGCCCGTGACGATACGCGCCTCGTGCGGATCCGTCCCCGTGGTCTCCAGGTCGAAGCCGATCAGCAGCTGCCTGTGCCAACCCATGCTGGCCCCCTTCTTGGTGGTGCTTTCCCCCAGTGACCACCACCATCGCATGGGCCACTGACAATCCGAGGACCGCGTTCCGCCGGGGGCCGCGGCACCCGGTCACGGCCCGGGTCCCGGCCCCGGGTGCCGGCTCGCGCCGGGGCCCGGTTCACGACACCGGCCGGGAGTCCGCCCACGCGACTTCGAACTCCTCGCGATATGTGTCCAAAAGCCCGACTTCACCGTTCTCGTCGGCCTTGAGGACCCGGTTGCCGCCGCGCAGGACGAGGACCGGCGCCTCCATGCCCCGGGTGCGGCGCAGATACGTCTGCACGACCGCGACACCGTCGGAGCCGTCGCCGTCCACGAGGTAGGCGGTGAAGCGGGGCGTCTCGTCGAAGACCTGGATCTCGAAGGCGCCGGGGTCGCGCAGCCGGGAGCGGACCCGGCGCATATGGAGGATGTTCATCTCCACGGCGCGGCTCAACTCGCCGCGCTTTATGCCCAGTTCGCGCTCGCGTCGCTTCACCGAACTGGAGGCGGGGTTGAGGAAGAGCAGCCGTACCCGGCAGCCCCCCTCGGCGAGCCGGACCAGCCTCCGCCCGGAGAAGTTCTGCACGAGGAGGTTCAGGCCTATGCCGATGGCGTCGAGGCGGCGGGCGCCGCCGAAGAGGTCCTCGGCGGGGAACTGCCGCAGCAGCCGCACCCGGTCGGGGTGGACGCCGACGACGTCCGCGTACCGGTCGCCGACGAGCTCCTCGACTGCGTCGACGGGCAGCCGGCGCGCGGAGGGCACGTCGCTGCCCGCGCCCAGGATCTCCAGCAGCTTCGCCGAGGCACGCTCGGCCTGGGCGAGGACGGCCTCGGAGAGGGCCCGGTTGCGGGAGACGACGTTCCGGGTGACCTCCAGCTCGTCCAGGGCCAGTTCCACGTCGCGCCGCTCGTCGATGTACGGCTCGAAGCAGGGCCAGTGCTGCACCATCAGCTCGCGCAGTTGCGGCAGGGTGAGGAAGCTGAGCACGTTGTCGTCGGCGGGGTCGAGCAGATAGCCCTTGCGGCGGCTGACCTCACGTACCGCGACGGCCCGCTGCACCCACTCCTGTCCGGCGGGTCCGGCGGCGGCGACCACCCAGTCGTCGCCGTGGACAGGCTCGTAGATGGGCCGCAGCACGGCGGCCACCACGGCGCGCAGCCGCTGTTCGACGAGGTTCAGCCAGATATAGGCGCGGCCGGCCCGCTGGGCGCGCGTACGCACTTCGAGCCAGGCGTCGGCGTTCCAGTCCAGTTCCGGGCCGATGGATCCCATCTCCATCGGCCGTGCCAGGGACACCGCGCCGGGTGGGACATCTGTGGAGTTCCCCTCGTGACCCGTGTCGCCCGCGTCACCAGGAGGCAGCTCCAGCCCTCCCGAGCCCACCCGCGCACCGCCTTCCGCTCCCCCGGGTTCACCCCTATTCAACGATCAAGGAAGGGTACTCCGGTAGCGGGTGACGATACAGCCGGATGGACAGGTCGTTTCTCAACTACCGCACGTGCCGCGTCCGTTCCCGCCCGCCCCCGCGCCGGGAGTGAGCTGATTCATAGCGTTCGGCGGTGAGGACCCGACACCGGCGGCCCACGAAGCGTCACGATGTGTCCATCGCTGGGCAGGAGAGACGTATGTCCTAGGAGGTTCCATCAGTTTGGGGGAGACTCCCCCCGAAAGTCGCCCCCAGCGGCGCGCGACAACTGGAAGAGTCGTATCCATGCAGGTCTGGCCTGGACAGGCGTATCCGCTCGGCGCCACGTACGACGGCGCCGGTACCAACTTCGCGGTCTTCTCGGAGGCCGCGCATCGAGTAGAGCTGTGTCTGCTGGACGACGACGGCTCCGAGACGGCGGTGGAACTGCGCGAATCGGACGCGTTCGTGCGGCACGCGTACCTGCCCGGTGTGATGCCGGGGCAGCGGTACGGCTTCCGTGTGCACGGCCCGTACGCGCCGGAGCGCGGGCTGCGCTGCAACTCCGCGAAGCTGCTCCTCGACCCGTACGCGCGCGCCATCAGCGGCTCGATCAAGTGGGGCGAGGAGGTGTACGGCTATCACTTCGGGGCGCCCGAGAAGCGCAACGACCTCGACTCGGCGCCGCACATGATGACCTCGGTCGTGGTCAACCCGTACTTCGACTGGGGCGACGACCGGCGGCCCCGCACCGAGTACCACCACACGGTGATCTACGAGGCCCACGTCAAGGGCCTCACCATGCGGCACCCGGGGCTGCCCGAGGAGCTGCGCGGCACGTACGCGGCGCTCGCCCACCCGGCGATCATCGAGCATCTGACCGCGCTGGGCGTCACCGCACTGGAACTGATGCCCGTACACCAGTTCGTGAACGACCACCGCCTGGCCGACATGGACCTCGGCAACTACTGGGGCTACAACACGATCGGTTTCTTCGCCCCGCACAACGCGTACGCCTCCTGGGGTGACCGGGGGCAGCAGGTGCTGGAGTTCAAGTCCGCGGTCCGGGCGCTGCACGAGGCGGGGATCGAGGTCATCCTCGACGTGGTCTACAACCACACCGCCGAGGGCAACCACCTGGGTCCGACGCTGTCGTTCAAGGGCCTCGACAACCCGTCGTACTACCGGCTCACCGACGACCCGCGCTACTACATGGACACCACGGGCACGGGCAACTCCCTGCTCATGCGGTCGCCGCACGTCCTGCAGCTGATCATGGACTCGCTGCGGTACTGGGTCACCGAGATGCATGTCGACGGTTTCCGCTTCGACCTCGCGGCGACGCTGGCCCGGCAGTTCCACGAGGTGGACCGGCTGTCGTCGTTCTTCGACCTCGTCCAGCAGGACCCCGTCGTCTCCCAGGTGAAGCTGATCGCCGAGCCCTGGGACGTCGGCGAGGGCGGCTACCAGGTGGGGAACTTCCCGCCGCTGTGGACCGAGTGGAACGGCAAGTACCGCGACACCGTGCGGGACCTGTGGCGGGGCGAGCCGCGCACGCTCGCGGAGTTCGCGTCGCGGCTGACCGGTTCGTCCGACCTGTACCAGGACGACGGGCGGCGGCCGCTGGCCTCCATCAACTTCGTGACCTGCCACGACGGTTTCACGATGCGGGATCTGGTCTCGTACAACGAGAAGCGCAACGACGCGAACGGCGAGGACAACCGGGACGGGGAGAGCCACAACCGGTCCTGGAACTGCGGGGCCGAGGGCGAGACCGACGATCCCGGGGTGATGGGGCTGCGGGTCCGGCAGATGCGGAACTTCATCGCCACGCTGATGCTGTCGCAGGGCGTGCCGATG
The DNA here is from genome assembly GCF_001550375.1 of Streptomyces europaeiscabiei. Taxonomy (GTDB): domain Bacteria; phylum Actinomycetota; class Actinomycetes; order Streptomycetales; family Streptomycetaceae; genus Streptomyces; species Streptomyces europaeiscabiei. The sequence goes on from NZ_LRTR01000088.1 coordinate 19,648, forward strand.
CTCAGCCACGGGGACGAGTTCGCGCGGTCGCAGGGCGGCAACAACAACGCGTACTGCCAGGACAACGAGGTGTCGTGGGTGCCGTGGCCCTCCGCGGAGGACGGGGAGGAGGGTGCGCCGTTCGGGGATCTGCTGGAGTTCACGCGGGCGATGGTCCGGCTGCGGAAGGATCATCCCGTTTTTCGGCGACGGCGGTTCTTCCACGGGCGGCCGGTGGAGGGGACGCACGACGAGCTGTCGGACATCGCCTGGTTCACGCCGGAGGGGGAGGAGATGGCGCAGCGGGACTGGGACTCTGCCCGGGCGGGGGCGCTGAGCGTGTTCCTGAACGGGAACGCGATCTCCGAGCCCGGGGCTCGGGGGGAGCGGATCTCGGACGACTCGTTCCTGTTGATGGTGAACGCGTCGGCGGGGCCGCTGGAGTTCGTGGTGCCGGTCAATCATGGGCCGCAGTGGCAGACGGTGGTGGACACGGGGCGGGAGGACGCGGTTCCCGAGGACGGGCCGAAGGTTGCGGCCGGGGACCGGGTGACCCTGGTGGACCGGAGTCTGGCGGTGTTCAGGAGGCCGACCTAGTTCTCAGGTCGCGGGATTCGCCGTAGGGACGGCTGTCGTTCCTGGGTGCGGGTCGTCCGTGGCTGGTCGCGCCCACGCGGCGGAGCCGCATGTCGATACAGCCCCGCGCCCCTGAAAACTCGTGTCCTTGCGTGTCAGGGCGCTCCAATCCCTGTGTGGCGGGTACGTAGGACTGCATGACCTCTGTCGTGCCTGCCGCCACCTATCGGGTTCAGCTTCAGCCCGACTTCCCCTTCTCCGCCGCCTCGGCCGCCGTGCCGTACATCGCCTCCCTCGGTGTCTCCCATCTCCACCTCTCCCCCGTGCTGGAGGCCGTGCCGGGGTCCGCGCACGGCTACGACGTGGTCGACCACGGGCGGGTGCGGGGGGAACTCGGGGGTGAGGAGGCGCTGCGGGCGCTGGCCCGTACCGCGCGGGCCCACGGCCTCGGTCTCGTCGTGGACATCGTGCCGAACCACATGGCCATGGCTCCCCGGCACAACCGGGCCCTGTGGGACGTGTTGCGGGAGGGGCCGGAGTCGGCGTACGCGCGGTGGTTCGACATCGACTGGGAGGCACAGGGCGGGCGGGTGCTGCTGCCGGTGCTCGGGGGGCCGCTGGGGGCGGAGATCGAGCAGTTCGTGGTGGACGGGCGGGAGCTGCGCTACTACGACCACGCGTTCCCGCTGCGGGAGGGCACCGAGAAGCTGCCGTTGCCGCAACTGCTGGACGCGCAGTGGTACCGGCCGGTGTGGTGGCGGCTGGCCCGGACAGAGCTGAACTACCGGCGTTTCTTCAGCATTTCGGAGCTGATCGGGGTACGGGTCGAGGAACCGGAGGTCTTCGACGCGACCCACACGAAGATCCTCCGGCTGCTGGAGGAGGGTGTCGTCGACGGGCTGCGCGTCGACCATCCCGACGGGCTCGCCGATCCGGACGCCTATCTGCGGCGGCTGCACGAGGCGACCGGTGGGCGGTGGACCGTCGTCGAGAAGATCCTGGCCGACGGGGAGACGCTGCCGGCGGCCTGGCCGGTCGCGGGGACCACCGGCTACGACGCGTTGCGGCATGTCGACGGGCTGTTCACGGATCCGGCGGGCGCGGGCGAACTGCTGGGGCAGTACCGGCGGTTCACGGCCGCGCAGTCCGACCGCGGTGGCGAGTGGGAATCGACCGTGCGGCGGGCCGCGTACCGGGTGCTCACGCACGAGCTGGCCACGGAGGTGGAACGGCTCACCCGGGTGGCGCACCGGTTGTGCGAGCGCTCCCCCGAACTCGCCCTGCGCGACCAGGCCCCGTGGGCGCTGCGCACCGCGCTGTGCGAGCTGCTCGCGCGGATGGAGGTGTACCGGCCGTACACCTCCCAGGACGCCTCCCTCGTCGTCACCGAGCAGGCCGCGGCCGAGGCGCGTGCGGTGTTCGTGGTGCCCGAGGAGGCCCGCTCGGTGGACGCCGTACGGGATCTGGTGCTGGGTCGGGTGGGTGAGGGGCCGGAGCACGTGGAGTTCCGGGCGCGGTTCGCGCAGACCTCTTCGGCGCTGCGGGCGAAGTCGGTGGAGGACACGGCGTTCTACCGCTATGTGCCGCTGCTGTCGGCGAACGAGGTGGGCGGCGACCCGGGGAGCCCGGCGGTGTCGACGGAGGACTTCCACGCCTACTGCGCCCGGCTGCAGCGCGACTGGCCGGCCACGGGGACCGTGCTGTCGACGCACGACACCAAGCGGAGCGCGGATGTGCGGGCGGCGATCGCGGTGCTCGCACAGTGCCCGCAGCGGTGGGCCGATGTGCTGGCGGAGGTGACGCGGGACGGCGCCGGTGTGCCGGATCCGCAACTGGCGTGGGCGGCCTGGCAGACGGCGTTCGGGCTCGGGCCCGCGGACGGGGAGCGGCTGGAGGGTGCCCTGCTGAAGCATGTGCGGGAGGCGGGGCTGCACACCTCCTGGACCGAGCAGAACCCGGCGTACGAGCAGGCGGTGGCCGACTTCGTCGCGCGGGGGCCCGCCGTGGACACCCGGGTCGCCGCGCTGCGGGAGGCCCTGGAGCCCCATGTGCGGGCGAACGTGCTCGGTGCGGCCCTGGTGCAGCTGACCATGCCGGGGGTGCCGGACCTCTACCAGGGGACGGAGGGCGAGTACCGGGCACTGGTGGACCCGGACAACCGGCGGCCCTTCGCACCGCGGGAGGGGGATTCCGACAAGTTCCGGCTCACCTCGGCCGCGCTGCGGCTGCGCGGGCGGCGGCCCGAGGTCTTCGGGGACGCGGCGACGTACGCGGCGCTGTCGGCGGACGGGCCCGGGGCCGGGCACTGTGTGGCCTTCGCGCGGTCCGGGGAGGTGGTCACGGCTGTGACGCGGTTGTCGCTGCGGCTGGCGGAGGCCGGTGGCTGGGGGGACACCCGGCTGACACTGCCGAAGGGCCGGTGGGCCGATGCGGTCGGCGGGGGGCGGCAGTTCACGGGCGCCGTGCGGGTGGCGGAGCTCTTCGAGACGCTGCCGGTCGCGCTCCTGGAGCGGGTCGGCGCGTGAGGGTGACCTCCCCGCCGGGTGACGGGGAGCGCACCACCGGGTGACCGGGGACCCGGCCGCCGGGTAGCGGTAGCTCCCGTGCCGGGAAACCGTGAATGCGACTGGGCGCCCCTGGGAGCCGCCCCTTGCACGGAAGGACACTGGGCATGTCCCCCACCCGGCTCGGCCGGGTGGTCGGATTCTGATGCCAGGTGGACTGGACGGGGGGGTGGGTCTGCTGTTGGAGCTCGGATATCCCACGGTGGCCGAACTGGAGTCGGCGGCTCGGACCATGGCGGCCCGTCGGCCGGGGCTGTGCACCCTGCGGCGGATCGGTGTCTCCCGTGCGGGCCGGCCGCTGCGGCTGCTGTCCGTGGGCCACGCGAGACGTGCGGTCCTGGTCGTCGCGGGTGCCCACGCGAACGAGCCGACCGGCGGCTCCACCGTGCTCGCGCTGGCCGAGCGGGTCGCGCGGGAGCGGGAGCTGCGGGCCGGTGTCTCCTGGCACTTCGTGCTCTGCGCGGACCCGGACGGGGCGAGCCTGCACACGGCTCCGGCGCCGCGCACACTCCTCGACTACCACCTGGGCTTCTTCCGGCCGGCCGGTCCCGAGCAGCCGGAGTGGTCTCCGTCGGTGCTGCCGCCGGACCGGCTGCCGCCCGAGACGCACGCCCTGCTCGGTGTGCTGGACGAGCTGCGGCCCTACCTCCAGGTGACCCTGCACGGCACCGATCTCGGCGGCAGCTGGGTGCAGTTGACGAAGGACGTACCGGGGCTCGCCGAGCCGTTCGCCAAGTCCGCGGCCGAGCTGGGCATACCGGTGGAGAGGGGCGCCTCGGACGCCGCGGGCTGGCCGGTGTCCGGGCCCGGGGTGTTCGTGATGCCCCGGCCCGGCGGCCACGCGGCGTACCCGAGCATGCCGGACGACGCCCGGCACAGCACCTGGTACCACGCCCACCGCTACGGCGGCCTGACGGCGGTCGTCGAGGTGCCGATGTGGGCGAGCGACCTGGTGGACGACATCGCCCCGCACCCGGCCCCGGCGGCGGCGCTGCGGCACCTGGCGCGGCGGCTCCTCGCGGACGCGGACCAGG
>NZ_LRTR01000879.1 GCF_001550375.1 Streptomyces europaeiscabiei
GGGGATCGAACCGCCGCTCCCCGGCGCGGACTCGGGGTGGCTCACCCCCGACCGACCGCCACCGCCCGGCCCGGTGGAGGTGTCCGGGCCGGGCGGCGCGCCCTCCCGCAGCTCCGCGAGTCCGTTCATGCCGATCACCGTGGCGCCCATCGTGCCGAGCCCGACGCCCGACAGGACGAGGACCGCGCAGGTGACCAGGGCGAACAGCAGGGTGATCAGTCGCTGCCGGGCGCGGCGGGGTGCGGCGTGCGGGCGCCGGGCGGTGCCGGACGGGTGGCCGTCACCGGACTCCTGGCCCGGCATGGGCTTGGGTCGCAACGCGGTCTGTTCCATGGTCTCGCCTCCGGCCGGACACCTACCCGGCGCACCACGGCGCGACGAGCCACGAAAGAGTGAGACTGACGCTCCGTCACATCAATCCGTCACATCGATCCTTCACGCTGAGCCATCACTTCGAGCCATCACTTCGAGGCGTCCGTCCAGCCGTCCCACCGAGGTGTCCCACCGAGGCGTCACATCATTTGCGGCCCGGTCAGCTCCCGTACCAGGGCCGCGGCCGCTCCGCCCGGGGTTGCGCCGTACACGAGCTCCGTGCGGTGCACGAGGCGCGGTTCGACCAGGGGGACGGCGACCGCACCGGGGACGTCGGCGGCGAAACCGCGGGGCAGGACGGTCAGGCCGTGTCCGGCGGCGGCGAGGGTCGTCAGCGTCCGCAGGTCGGTGCCCTCATAGCGCAGGGCCGTGCGGACGCCGCCGGTGCCGCTCGCGGTGCGGAGCCGGTCCAGCGGGAGGCCCGCGCCGGGAGCGTCGAGCCACCGGGCGTCGACGAGGTCGGCCAGACGGAGTCCCGGGCGACGGGCGAGGGGGTGCCCGGCGGAGAGGAGCACACAGACGGGTTCCTCGTCGATGCCCCGGGTGGTCAGGGGTGCCACGTCGGGGAGCCGGAGGGGGTCGCTGGGTGCGGCGAGCCCGTCGACCAGGCCCAGGTCCGCGGTGCCCGTGGCGACGGCAGCCGGGATGTCGTCGCGGGCCAGGGTCCGCAGGGTCACCCCGGCGGCGGGCAGCGCGGCGATCGTACGGGGGCCGAGCGCCGTCGGGGTCGCCGCGAGCGTCAGTCCGTGCTCGGGTGCGGCCGCCATCCGTACGACGTCGGCGCGGGCCGCGTCCAGGCGCAGCAGCAGGGGGCCCGCGTGTTCGAGGAGCCGCTCGCCCGCCGTCGTGGGGACGACGGGGCGCCGGGTCAGCAGCGCGGCACCCAGGTCCTGTTCCAGCGCGGCGATGTGCTGGGACACCGCGGACTGGGTGTAGCCCAGCAGGCGGGCCGCCTCGGAGAAGGAGGCGAGCCGGGCCACGGTGACGTACGTGCGCAGCAGATGCGGATCCATGCGGACAGGATCGCGTACCGGCCCATCAGCAATGCTTATCGGTGATGCAGTAATCATCGTTGGACGTGAAGTCGGGATCGCGCCCAGGATGACGGGCATGACACACAGCGCGGCTCAGCCCGCTTCCTCCGCCACCGCCCGATCCGCCCGGCTCGCCCTCGTCGGCGACCGTTCCCCCGACGTCGTCTCGCACAGTCGGATCCCGCTCCTCCTCGACGCCCTCGCCGTGCGCGACCGGCTCGTCCTCGACGCGTACTGGATCCCCTCCGAGGACGCCGCCGTCGACGAGGGAGCGGTGCGGGGCTTCGACGCGGTGTGGGTGGTGCCGGGCAGCCCGTACCGCAGCGAGGCCGGGGTGATCTCCGCGATCCGGACCGCGCGGGAGGAGGGCATCCCGTTCCTGGGCACGTGCGGTGGCTTCCAGCACGCGCTGCTGGAGTACGCCCGGCACGAGTGCGGGCTCACCCGGGTCGCGCACGCCGAGACCGAGCCGGACGCCGAGGACTTCCTCATCGAGCCGCTCGCCTGTTCCCTGATCGGACACGAGGCCACGGTCGTCGTCGAGCCCGGCTCGCTCGCGCAGTCCGTGATGAACGCCGAGCGGTCGGTCGAGCGGTACTTCTGCGCGTACGGCCCGACCCGTCACCTCGACACCCTGCGCGCGCACGGTCTGCGGTTCTCCGGGCGCGACGAGGCCGGGAACGTCCGGATCGCCGAACTGCCCGGCCACCCCTTCTTCCTGGCGACGCTCTTCCAGCCGGAGCTGGCCGGCGACGGCAGCCGTCCGCACCCGGTCGTGCGGGCCTTCGCCCGAGCCGCGGTCGAGCACGCGACCCGGGCGGTGGCGCCCCACCCGGCGTGACCCGGACGGGAAACGGGGACGGCGTGATCCGGACCGGGGCTCAGCCCGCGTACGCCGGCGCGAAGGACAGGACCGGTGGCCGGTCCGGGACGAAGCCGTGGGCCCGGCGGGCCAGGAACTCGGGCTTGTAACGGTCGACCCGCTGGTGCCAGTTGAGGATGCCGGACAGCCAGTTCTGCAGGTCGGTCACATAGCCGCCCATGATGGCGCGCGCCTCCTCCGACAGCCCGAAGTCGTCGTAGACGACGGGCAGTTCATGGGCGATGACATGCTCGAACTGCTGCATCCGCTGGGTCATCAGGTCGTGGATCACACCGAGCGCGGTCGGGTAGTCGCAGCCGAAGAAGTTCTGCACGACGAGGATCGCGTTGTGGACCTCGCCCTCGTACTCGATCTCCTTCTGGTACGAGAAGACGTCGTTGATGAGGCACGCGTAGTCGATCGCCGCGTTCTCCAGTGAGCGGACGGGACCGCTGCGGTAGACCTCGGGCGGGATCTGCGGTCCGTGGCCCATCCGGCACAGGCTGAGGGTCATGTCGGAGCCGAACGTGGCGCGCCTCATCTCCAGGTAGTCGACCGGGTCGGGGACGCGGTTCTGGATCTGGTTGAACAGCTCCCACACCCAGCTCTCCGTCATCTTGTCGACGGACGCCTTCAGACCGCGTCGCTCGTCGGGGGTCATCCCCGCCGTCGTCCGCGCCCAGAGGTCGATGAGGCCCCGTTCCATCCCGTTGACCGGGACGGGCACCTGCTCCCCCTCCACGGGCATGCAGTCGGAGAGCCGGGCCGTGGTCAGGCGCGCGGCGGCGAGGTCGCGGCGGTGGCCGAAGACGAGGGGGTAGTAGTCGTCGCCGTAGGTGCCCCAGGCCAGCCAGGCGGAGCTGAGGTCGAGTTGCTCGGGCGTGGCGTCCGGGTCGAGGCCGGCCGAGCAGAGCGGAAGGTCGGCGGCGGCGAGCCTCTCCTCGTCCCAGACGCCCTCGCTCAGCATGCCCATCGCGTGCATCCAGGCGGTGAGGCGGGGGCGGGCGCCGTCCAGGTGCGGGCAGAGCTCCACCTTGAACGGCATGTAGAAATCGGGCAGCAGGGAGGGTCCGACCTTCTGGTACGGCACGTGCGTGTGGGCGCGCAGCCGTTCCGCGGCGGCGGTCGCGAGCAGCGCCCCCACGTCGGCGGCGGACGTGCCGAACCCGGGCCGGCCGACCAGGGCGGGGCCGGAGAGGACCGCGCCGCCGAAGTCGATCGGGCCGCGCGAGGAGGTGGCCCCTTCATTCATGTAACGGCTGGAGCGCATGTGCCACTCGTGGCCGCCGGACTGCCAGTCCTGCAGGCCCTTCGTGTACGCCGCGACGGCGGCGATCGCGTCCGGGGTGAGGCCCTTCTCCAGGGCGAGTCCGGGGACTTCGGTGAGCGCGGTGTTCTCGAACTGGTGCAGCCGGGAGGTGAGGATGTCGTTGACCGTCTCCGCGGCCTGCTGGGTGCCGCAGCCGAAGAAGGTCTCCAGGACGAGCACGCCGTTGCTGTTCTCGCCCTCGTCCTCCACCTCACGCTGGTACGAGAACAGGTCGTTGCGCAGATGGACTGCGTCGGAGAACGTCTCCATCAGCACCCTCAGCGGCCTCGACTCCGCGACGGACGCCGGGACTTCGGCGGTCGCGTACTCGACGAGACCGGCCGACCAGGGCGCTCCGCCGACCTTGCGGCGCATCTCGATGTACTCGACCGGGTTGGCGATCCGGCCCTCGTTGATGTTGGACAGCTCCCACATCGACTCGTTGAGCAGATGCTCGGTGGCCACGGCGAAACGGCGGCGCCAGTCCATCGACATCGCCGGCACCGTACGCGCCCAGAGGTCGGCGAGGCCCGCCTCCACCGGGTTCTGCGGCTCCGGCAGGGGGGTCGAGAGGTCCAGCGGCATGAAGAGCGAAAGTCGGTCGAGGTGGGCCTTGCCGCCGGGGCGGTCCTGGGAACGCTTGAAGAGCTCCAGGAAGTGGTCGTCGAAGAAGAACACCCACACGTACCAGTCGGTGATGAGCGAGAGCGCCGGACCGTCGCAGTCGGGATGGGTGTACGCGCACAGCAGGCCGTAGTCGTGCGCGTCCAGGTCCGCCTGATCCCACACGCCGGAGCCCTCCAGCATGCCCATCTCCCGTGCCCACGCGGAGGAGTGGGCACGGGCCTCTTCGAGGTGGGGGTTCAGCCGCGCGGGATACGGCATGTAGAAGTGCGGGAGTTCGAACGGCTGCGTCATGGCCGGGCCCTACCCGTGGTCTCCGGCGGGCATCCGGATGGCGATACATGATCACACCATCGCGTGAATCCGAGCGGATCGGCGTGCGGTTGAGGGCGAGAGGGCTCCACCCCGACCACGGTTGCGAGGCCGGCGGGCGGTCTCGGTGGTAACGGGCTTCCAAGTGGCATCCGACGCCCCGACAGCTCTAGGCTCGGGCGCCGCACAAGGCTCACGCATACCAACAGGCCGTCGGGGCCGGGAAGGTGGCCGTCATGACCGAGGCACCGCTGCGCGCGGAACTGTTGGTTTCCCAAGCCGTGTCGGAGGGGCTCCAGCGGGAACTGACGGAGCGTTTCCAGGACCTGGGGCTTCCCGTGGTTCGGGTTCGGCGGGTGCTCGCCCACCGTGGTTCGGCAGAACTCCAGTGGCTCGTCCTGGCGGCGCTGCCACTCCAAGCCTTCCTCAGCGGGCTGGGCGGCGAGGCGGTCAAGGACGGCTACCGCGTGCTGAAGGACCTGGTGGGGCGCCTCGTCCGACCCGGCGCGACCGGGGAGGACACCGCCCCTCGCCCGCTGGTGCTGCAGGACGAACACAGCGGGCTGAAAATCGTGCTGGAACCGGGGCTGCCTCAGGAGGCGTATGAGCAGTTGACGGTTCTGGATCTGACGCGGTTCTCCGTCGGACCTCTCCACTACGATCGTGCGCTCGGGCGCTGGCGATCCGAACTGGACGAGGCGGCGAGCTGAGTGCGCGAGGGGCGACGGTGGCGTCGGGCGCGCGCCACGGAACGGGGACTGAGGGCATGGTGCGGCCCGACGAACTGGATCGCGCCCGGCAGAGCTGTGCGGAGGGCGAGTCCCTCCTGGCCGCCGGGAACCGGACGGAGGCTGCACGGGCCTTCCGGGCGGCGTTGACCTGTACGGGGCCGGGTTCCCGCGGCGACGAGGTCCCCGCACGCGGCACCGGGCCCGACGGCACGTCGCCCGAGCAGGGCACGGCCGCTGCGGTGCTCGCTGCCCGGGCACGCGTGGGTCTCGGGCGAACCCTGCTCAGGGCGAGCGAACCGACCCGGGCGGAGGACGAGTTCCGCCGGGCCGCGCGGCTGTGCCCCAAGGACCCCGACGCGCTGCACTGGCTCGGCTGCGCCGCCGCGCACCAGCAGGCGTACCCGACGGCCGAGCGGCGGTTCACCCCGGCCCGGGCCCTGCGCCCC
>NZ_LRTR01000880.1 GCF_001550375.1 Streptomyces europaeiscabiei
CCGCGAACACCGGCGAGGAATCCAACAACCCCACCGCCATCCCCACCCACTGCGACCCCTGCCCCGGAAACACGAACACCGCATCCACCACATCACCGGGGCTCTCGGTGAGGCCGCGGGCGACGGTCGCGGGCTGTTCACCGCGGGCCAGGGCATGCAGACCGTTCAGCAGTGTGTTGCGGTCGGAGCCGACGACGACGGCCCGCTCCTCCAACGCCGCACGACCGGCCAGCAGGGAGTGCGCGATGTCCGCGGGGGACAGATCGGCGGACTCGACACGGTCGGCCAGTCGCCGTGCCTGCTCCTTCAGCGCGGCCTGCGAGCGGGCCGACAGCACCCAGGGCAGGACGGCATCGGACGCTTCCTCCTCCTCGACGGCGGGTTCGGGAGCCGGTGCCTGTTCGAGGACGACGTGGGCGTTGGTGCCGCTGCCGCCGAAGGAGGAGACGCCGGCGCGACGGGGCCGCCCGGTCTCGGGCCAGTCGACGGCCTCGGTCAGCAGGCGCAGGGTGCCGGAGGACCAGTCGACGTGCGGGGTGAGTTCCTCGCCGTGGAGCGACTGAGGGACGGTGCCGCGCCGGAGCGACTCGACCATCTTGATCACGCCCGCGACACCGGATGCGGCCTGTGTGTGGCCGATGTTGGACTTGAGGGAGCCGATCCAGAGCGGATCGTCGCCGTGGCGTTCCTGCCCGTAGGTCGCCAGCAACGCCTGCGCCTCGATCGGGTCACCCAACTTCGTCCCCGTACCGTGCGCCTCCACCACATCCACATCCGCCGCCGACAACCCCGCATCAGCCAACGCCGCCCGAATCACCCGCTGCTGCGAAGGCCCGTTCGGAGCCGTCAGACCGTTCGACGCACCGTCCTGATTGATCGCCGAACCACGCACCACCGCCAACACCTGATGACCATTGGCCCGCGCATCCGACAACCGCTCCAACAGCAGCACACCCACACCCTCGCCCCAACCGGTTCCGTCGGCTCCGGCGGCGAAGGGCTTGCAGCGGCCGTCCTCGGCCAGACCGCGCTGCCGGCTGAACTCGATGAAGTTGCGCATGGTCGCCATGACGGTGGCGCCGCCCGCGACGGCCATCGAGCATTCGCCGGAACGCAGGGCCCGTACCGCCAGGTGGAGGGCGACCAGGGAGGAGGAACACATGGTGTCGAGGCTGACGGCCGGGCCCTCGAAGCCGAAGCTGTAGGCGATACGGCCGGAGAGGACGGCCGCGGACCCGCCGGTGAGCAGGTGGCCCTCGACGCCTTCGGGAGCGTTGGTGCCGTCGATGGCGTACGCCTGGTTGCTGGCGCCGACGAAGACGCCGGTGTCGCTGCCGCGCAGGGCCGTCGGGTTGATGCCGGCCCGCTCGAACGCCTCCCAGGTGGTCTCCAGGAGGAGCCGCTGCTGCGGGTCCATCGCGGTCGCCTCACGCGGCGATATCTCGAAGAACCCGGCGTCGAACTCGGTCGCGTCGTGCAGGAAGGCGCCTTGGCGGACGTAGCTGGTGCCGACGCGGTCGGGGTCGGGGTCGTAGACCGACTCGATGTCCCAGCCGCGGTCGGACGGCAGGTCGGAGACCGTGTCGACGCCGTCGGCGACGACCTGCCACAGGTCTTCCGGGGTGCGCACTGCGCCGGGCATGCGGCAGGCGGTGGCCACGATGGCGATGGGCTCGTGCGCCCGCGACTCCAGGTCGGTGAGCCTGCTGCGGGTCTTGCGCAGGTCCGTGGTGACGCGCTTGAGGTAGTCGCGGAGCTGGTCCTCGGTCTTGCCCACGTTGCCTGTGTTGCCCGCGTTGCCGGTGTTGCCCGTGTTGCCCATGCCAGTCAGCCCTTCGAGAATCGGGAAGTCGTGTCGGGGGGACCGCTCAGGAGATCCCGAGTTCCTTGTCGATCAGGTCGAACATGTCCTGGTCGGAGGCACCGACCAGCTCCTCGTCGACGGCCGCGTGGGCGGGCTCGTCGGTGGGTGGCGCCCAGGTGTCGAGCAGGCCGCGCAGAGCATCGGTGAGTTCCTGCCGGGCGGCCGGGTCGGTACTGGCGCGGTAGGCCGCCTCGATCTCCCTCAACCGGGGGTCGAGGGCGCCGGCGTCTGTGTCCGCGGGGAAGAGCTCGGCGCCCAGGTGGTCGGCCAGCGCGTTCGGCGTGGGGTGGTCGAACACGAGGGTGACGGAGAGTCTGGTACCGAGCGCGGCCCCGAGCCGATTGCGGAGCTCGACGGCGGTGAGCGAGTCGAAGCCCATGTCGCGGAATGCCCTGCCGGGCTTGACGCCGTCGCCGGCCCCGGCGCCGAGGACCGCTGTGACGTGGGTGCGGATCAGGTCGGTCAGCCTGCGCCTGCGCTTGGCCTCGGGCAGCGCGGCCAGCTCACCGCGCAGTGCCGTCATGGCCCCGTCCCGGTCGTCCACGGCGGCGGCGTCCTCGGTCTGACGCGTGGTCAGCATGGCTTCCACGTCGGGAATCTCGTCGATGAGGGGGCGGTGTCCGTGGGCGCAGTACGCGGGTACGAACCGGTCCCAGCGGATGTCCGCCACCACGACGGCCGTGTCACCCGCCGCCACCGACTCCCGCAGGGCACGCACGGCGAGCCGCGGTTCCATCGCGGGCACGCCGCGCCGCAGCAGTTGCTCCCCCACCTCGGCGTCGACCATGCCGCCACCCGCCCAGGCACCCCAGGCGATCGAGGTGGCGGGCAGGCCCGCGGCGCGGCGCCGTTCGGCGAGGGCGTCGAGGTGGGCGTTGGCGGCCGCGTACGGGGCCTGGCCGCCGTTGCCCCACACGCCGGCGCCGGAGGAGAAGAGCACGAAGGCGTCCAGTGGACGACCGGCCAGCAGTTCGTGCAGGTTCTCGGCGCCGACGACTTTGGCGTCCATCAGGTCGACGGCCTCATCGACGTCGACTCGGGTGAGCGGCCGCGCCTGGTCGACGGCGCCCGCGGTGTGGACGACCGCGGTCAGGGGAGGAGCGGCGGGGAAGCTCTCCAGGAGCGCGGCGAGCGCGTCACGGTCGGCGACGTCACAGGCGGCGACGGTCACCCGACAGCCGAGGCCGGTGAGTTCGCGCTCCAGCTCCGCCGCGCCGGGCGCGTCCGGGCCACGTCGGCTGGTCAGTACCAGGTGCTCCGCGCCCTCACAGGCGAGTTCCCGGGCCACGTGGGCGCCGAGCGCGCCGGTGCCGCCGGTGACGAGGACGGTGCCGCGCGGCTTCCACACCGGTGGGACGACGGAGCCCGCGCCGGCGAGGGGCGAGCGCACCATCCTTCGGACGCGCACGCCCACGGGACCGGCCCGCAGCGCGAACTCGCTGTCCCCACCGGTCGCGTGGCCCGCCGCCAGCAGTGCGGGCAGGTGCGACAGCAATTCGGCCGAACCGTCCGCGGGGAGGTCGACCAGCCCGCCTGAGCGCTCGGGGTCGTCCAGCGCGGCCACCCGGAGCAGGCCCCACACGGCGGCCTGGCCGCTGTTCGGCGCCTCATCACCGTCCCGTACGGCCTCATCACCGTCCCGTACGGCCTCATCACCGTCCCGTACGGCCTCGTCGTCGACCGCGACGGCTCCGCGCGTCAGCGTCCACAGTCCGGCGGGGAGCGCGATGTCGGTGAGCGCCTGGCTCAACGCCATGGATCCCAGCAGTCCGGAGGAGACACCGGCGCTGCGCTTGTCCGGTTCGTCGTCCAGAGCCAGCAGCGACAGCACACCTGCGGGCGGGGCTCCCGCGCTTGCGGCGACGTCCAGGAGTTCGGCGAGGACCGCCCGGTCCGCCTGCTCCGGCACGACGACCGGTACGACACTCGCTCCCGACTCCTCAAGGACGCGTCGCGTCCGCGCCGTGACGTCGTCGCCAGTCATCGCCTCGGGCACGACGAGCAGCCACTCGCCGTCCAGAGCACCGCCCTCGGGAGCCGTGTACGGCCGCCATGCGACGCGGTAACGCCAGTCGTCCAAGGTGCTCCGCTCTCGGCGTGTGTTCCGCCAGGCGGCCAGGGCCGGAATCACGGTCTCCAGCCCGTCCTCGATACCGAGCGTGCCGGCCAGCTCCTCCAGGTCGCCTTCCTCGACGGTCCGCCAGAACTCCTCCTCCACCGGATCCGTCACCGCCTCGGCCTTGGCCTTCGGTACGTCCAGCCAGTAACGGCTGCGCTGGAACGCGTAGGTCGGCAGCTCCACCCGGCGCGGGGACACCCCCTCGAAGACCGGCGTCCAGTCCACGGACACACCATGCGCCCACGCCTCGGCCAGCGAGAGGTGGAAGCGCTCCAGGCCGCCCTCACCACGCCGCAGTGAACCCACCACCACGGCATCCGCACCGGCCGCCTCGACCGTCTCGGTCACCGGCACGGTCAGCACCGGATGCGGACTCATCTCCAGGAAAGCGCCATGCCCCTCCGCGACCAGCTTGGCCACCGCGGGCGCAAGACGCACCGTCCGCCGCAGATTGCGGTACCAGTACCCGGCGTCGGTCTCCGCCGAATCAATCCACTCGCCCGTCACCGTCGACAGGAAAGGAACGGACGGCTCCAACGCCACCACCGGCGCCAAAACCTCCCCCAACTCCCCCTCGATCAACTCCACATGAGACGAATGCGACGCA
>NZ_LRTR01000881.1 GCF_001550375.1 Streptomyces europaeiscabiei
TGCTCGACCGGCGGGCCTCGGCGGTCCTGGAACGGGACGGGACGGCATACCGCGCCACCGAGGCGCCGGCGTCCTCCGTCGCCGGCCAACTGGCCACCGGGGAGGCCGAGTTCATGAACCTCCGCAGCCTGCCGCTGTCCTCCTGGTCGTACGACCTCACTGCCTTCCGCCGCTCCGGCGACCGGGCCACGGCCGAGGCGGCCCTCCGTTACCGGATACGCGGCTACGACAAGGCGCCCGTGACCGCCGCACGGACCCTGACCCTCCTCCGGGACGACGACGGGGGGTGGCGCGTCGCCGCAGACGAGCCCTCGCGGGAGGGCACCGAACAGCTGTGGGAGCAGGGGCGGATACGCGCCGTGCGCGGGGAGCGGAGCCTTGTGCTGGGGGTCGGGTGGCCGGCGGAGGCCCTGCGGGAGTACGCGGGGCTGGCGGACCGGGCCGTGCCCGCCGTGACCGAGGCGTGGGGCGAGGACTGGGCGCGGCGGGTCGTGGTCGTGGTGCCGGAGTCGCTGGAGGAGATGGCGGGGCTGCTGGGGGCGCCCGCGTCCGGGTACCGGGGGATCGCGGCGGTCACCACCGGCGAGGCGGGGGGGACGGCGAAGACCCCGGCGGACCGGATCGTGGTCAACCCCGACGCGTACGCCGTCCTCGGCGACCTCGGCAAGCAGGTCGTCCTCACCCACGAGACGACCCACGTCGCCACCCGCGCCCACACCGACGCCGCCACCCCCCTCTGGCTCTCCGAGGGCTACGCCGACTGGGTCGGCTACCGGGGGACGGGTCGCACGCCACCCGAGGTGGCCCCCGAGCTCCAGCGGGAGGTGGCGCAGGGGCGGCTCCCGGCCTCGCTCCCCGCCGACCCCGACTTCGGTTTCTCCGACGACTCCGGCAGGCTCGCCCAGGCCTACGAGGGAGGATGGCTGGCCTGCCGCCTGATCGCCGGCCACTG
Source organism: Streptomyces europaeiscabiei (assembly GCF_001550375.1). Taxonomy (GTDB): domain Bacteria; phylum Actinomycetota; class Actinomycetes; order Streptomycetales; family Streptomycetaceae; genus Streptomyces; species Streptomyces europaeiscabiei. The sequence continues at coordinate 953 of NZ_LRTR01000881.1, forward strand.
GGGCGAGGCCCGCCTCGACGAGTTCTACCGCGCCGTCGGCGAACACGGGAGGCGCGAGGGGGCGGTGGAGGGGGCCTTGAAGGAGGTGCTGGGCACGACGGTCGACGAGTTCACCGAGCGGTGGCGGGAGTACGTGCGCGGTCAGCTCGGCTGACCGGGATCCAGCTGGGCGATCGCCTCCCCGAGCCACGCCCGCTCGGCCTTCCCGGTCGCCCGCGCCACCCGCAGCATGCCCTGCCGGAACAGGTCGCCGGCCTCCTCGGCGCGCACGGGTTCGCCGTCCTCGTAGAAGAAGCTCGCCGGAGTCGTGAGGAAGTCCAGACGGCGGCGCAGCACGGCGGCCTGTTCCACGGGGGCGGGCAGATGCCGCAGGAACGCGAGGAGCGTGTTGAAGCGCACCTGGTCGGTGATCTCCGCCTGTTTGGGGTGGCGAAGCCGGTCGAGCAGGTCCGCGCGGCCCCTCTCGGTCAGCGACAGCATCCGTCGGGGGGCGGCGCCGCTGCCCGGTTCCGTGTGCTGGTCGAGCTTCCCGGCCGTCACGAGGCGGGCGATCGCCGGGTAGAGGGCCCCGTCGCTGACCGGACGGACATGGCCGCTGAGGGCCTTGATGCGCTCCTTCAGCTCATAGCCGTGCAGGGGTTCTTCCGCGAGGAAGCCCAGGATCGACAGCTCCAGCACCGCTTCGAACCTCCTTGCGTGGGTGATGCCGACGATGGTACCTCTTATCGAGATACCTCGAAACGAGGTATGCAGGATGACAAGGGAGATCGGTCAGTGGTGAACGCCCATCGGAGACAGCTCGTCTCGCTCGCGCATCCCGTCTACTTCTCCCTTCTCGCCTCCGTCGCCGCAGGGATCATCAACACCGTCTGGGTGTCCGGGCTCGGCGGCCCGGCCGTGGCCGCCGTGGCCGTCGCGACCAACACCGAGAACGTGCTGCTCGGGGTCGCCCTCGTCTTCGCCTCCGGCACCACCGTGCTCGTGGCCCACGCGCGGGGCGCGCGGGATCCGGGAGCGGTGCGGGCGGCCGTGCGTGGGGGATGGGCCCTGTTCGCCGTGGTGGCCCCAGTGGTCGCGGTGGGAGGGTATGCGGTGCGCGAGCCGCTGGCGCGAGCGGTGCTGGGTGGTGACGAGGGGGTGTCCCTGGCCGTCGGCTACTTCGCGATCTCCCTGCCGGGCATCGCCGTCTTCTTCGCGCAGACCCTCGTCGACGGCATCCTGAAGGGCACGGGCGACACCCGCACGCCCCTGCGGCTCGCCCTGCTCGCGAACGGGCTGATCCTGGTCTGCGACCCGTTCCTGATCCACCGGTACGGCGTCGAGGGCGCCGCCGCGGCGACCGTGCTGTGCCGCTGTGTCGCCCTCGCGGCCGGACTGCTCGCCCTGCGCCGGAACGCGTTCCTGAGGGCGGTGGCGTCCGAGCGACCCGCCGAGCCCCTGCCGGCCGCCCTGCGCCGGACGCTCGCCACCGGCCTGCCCATGTCCGCCGACTTCACCGTCCGGCAGGCCGGCGCGCTCGGGCTGGTCGCGATCGTGGCCCGGCTCGGGGTCTCGGCCGTGGCCGCGTACGCCATCGCCTACAAGGTCCTGTACGTCGCCACGATGGCCTTCTACGCCGTGCGGCAGGCCGCGGTCATCCACACCGCGCACGCGCGCGGCGAGGGACGGGACGAGCGGCGGGCCGTCGGTCGGCAGGCGCTCGTGGTCTCGGGGGCGGTGGGCCTCGCGGCGGCTGGGCTGTCGGCCGTGTTCGGGCCGATGGTGATGCGGGCCTTCGGGGCCGGGCCCGCCGTCGCCGCGGAGGGCGCGCTCTTCCTGCGCTGCGTCGGGCCGTATCTGGTGCTGACGGCGTGCTGCATCGCGCTCGGCGGGGTCTTCGAGGGCAGCGGGGGAGCGCCGATGCTGCTGCGGGTGACGCTGCTCGGTACGGCGGTCCAACTGCCGCTCGCCCACGCTCTGTCGGGGCTCGGGCTGCCCGGGATCTGCCTGGCGCTTGCGGTGTCCATGGGGGTGCAGTGCGCGGTGCTCGTGCCGTCGCTGCCGCGCGGGCCGGCTCAGGAACCCAGTGGTTCCTTGGCGCGGTCCGGCTGATGCGGCAGGGGCTCCGGGGTGGGCCGGGGGACCGTGTCGTGCCACAGTCCGAACGCGGCGAGCAGGGCCGCGAGGACGAGGAGGCCGTTGCGGACGAAGAGGAGGGTGACGCCCAGCCAGTCGCTGGCGACGACGTGGGCGAACCAGACGGGGAACTCCAGGACGGTCACGAAGGACGCGATGAGGACCATTGCCGCCGGCGGGCCCATGCGGCTCGCCCGGAAGCAGAGGCACACCGCGGCGAGGCCCACCAGCCACACCATGTACTGCGGGCTGATCACCCGGCTCGTGGCCGTGAACATCAGCACCGCCACGAACGCCGCGTCCGCGAGGGTGTGGGGCGCGAACCGCCGGGCCCGTACCCGCCACAGCAGCAGCCAGGCGAACGCCATCCCGCTGAGCAGCAGGGCCACGTCGCTGACGGTGTCGACGTGGTCGCCGAGGAACTCCACCGAGCCGTAGTTGAGCAGCACCTCGCCGTCCCAGCCGAACTGCCGGGCCACATGGAAGACGAGGGCGCCCAGCGACTCCACCTCCGTGCCGCGGTCCCGCTGGAACGTCAGGAAGGCGAAGGCGCCGGGCATGGAGACGGTGAAGAGGCCGGCCACCGCGAGGCCGGTGCCCGCCGCCCACGCCCAGGCGGCGCGCTTGCGGGCGCCCAGGAGCAGCAGTACCGGCCAGACCTTCAGCAGGGCCGCGAAGGCCGTCAGCGCCCCCATCGCGCGGGGATGTCGGCTGCCGGCGAGGAGGGCGGCGACCGCCACCGCCGTCACCATCACGTCGTAGCGGGCGTACCCGGTCGGGCCGAGCAGCGGCAGGCCCACCACCCACACCCGGGCACCGCGCCATGTCCTCCCGGGGCGCCCGCCCGCGTACAGGAGCAGCGCGAGCACGACCAGGTCGGCGAGGAAGGCGAGGACGAAGAACGCGGACGCGTAGTCCAGGAAGGGCAGCAGCGCGGGGGAGAGGATCGCGAGGGCGGCGGCGGGCGGGTACTGCCAGGTGACGTCGTTCAGGGGATACGTTCCTGTGCGCAGGGTCTCGTACCAGCCCTGGTAGATCACCGAGACGTCGCTGGTGACGTCGGGGCCGGGGAACACGTACACCTTGAAGACGATCAGCAGCAGGAGCAGCCGGGTCGCGCCCCAGAGTGTCACAAGCCCCAACGGGAGCCGTCGAGAGCCCGTCATCTGCGTCTGAGCCACGTGAGTCCCTGTCCGTCCCTGTGCGCAAGTGCCTGTCGTGTCCGGCCGCGCCGAACTTCGCGCGTGTGAGGGACATGATCCCCCGTCGGCCTGTGAAGCGGTCGTGAAGCATGGCCGGGCCCGGTGCGGATGTGCCCGGGGGCGGGGGCCGACGCCGGTTCGGTAGGGTCGGCGGCGATGCACAAGACCCTGATCGTGACCAACGACTTCCCGCCCCGGCCCGGTGGTATCCAGGCGTTTCTGCACAACATGGCGCTGCGGCTGGATCCCGAGCGGATCGTCGTCTACGCCTCGACGTGGAAGCGGAGCCGGGAGGGCGCCCGGGCGACGGCCGCCTTCGACGCCGAGCAGCCCTTCACCGTCGTACGCGACCGGACGACCATGCTGCTGCCGACGCCCGCCGTCACCCGCCGCGCGGTCTCGCTGCTGCGGGAGCACGGCTGTACGTCGGTGTGGTTCGGCGCGGCGGCCCCGCTCGGTCTGATGGCTCCCGCGCTGCGCCGGGCGGGCG
>NZ_LRTR01000882.1 GCF_001550375.1 Streptomyces europaeiscabiei
CAGGCCCGCCGGGCCCGTCCGTGGGTGCTGTCCGCGAAGACCCCGGCGGCGCTGCGCGCCCAGGCCGCGGCCCTCCACGACCACGTCCGCGACCGTCCCGGGCTGTCCCCCGCCGATGTCGGTCACTCCCTGGCCACCACGCGTACGGCGTTCGCGCACCGCGCGGTCGTGGTCGCGGACGACCGCGACGGCTTCCTGCGGGGCCTCGCCGCGCTGGCCGCGGACCGCAGCACCCCCGGTCTGGTCACCGGTGACGGCGGCGAGCCGGCCGACCCGGACCACGGCTGTGTCCTGGTCTTCCCCGGGCAGGGCGCGCAGTGGGCCGGCATGGCCCGCGAACTGCTCGACCAGTCACCGGTGTTCGCCGACGCCTACGCCGCGTGCGCGCGGGCCCTGGGCGAGTTCGTCGACTGGTCGCCGACCGAGGCGCTCACCGACGAGGACGCCCTGCGGCGGGTGGACGTGGTGCAGCCCGTGCTGTGGGCGGTGATGGTGTCACTGGCCGAACTGTGGCGCGCCCACGGGGTGCGGCCCGCCGTCGTGGTGGGCCACTCGCAGGGCGAGATCGCCGCGGCCTGCGTGGCCGGGGGCCTCTCCCTGCAGGACGGTGCCCGCGTCGTGGCGCTGCGCAGCCAGGCCATCGCACGGTCCCTGGCCGGCCGTGGCGGCATGGTGTCGGTGGCCCTGCCGCGCACCGAGGTCGAGCGGCGCATCGCGCAGTGGGACGGACGCCTGTCCGTGGCCGTGGTCAACGGCCCGGGCCTGACCGTGGTCTCCGGCGCGCTCGACGCCCTGGACGAGCTGCTGGAGCAGTGCACCGCCGAGGACGTACGGGCCCGGCGCATCCCCGTCGACTACGCCTCCCACTCCGCCCAGGTCGACACCCTGCGCGAGGAACTGCTCGCGGTGCTGGCGCCGATCCGGCCGCGCTCCGCCGGAACGCTGTTCTTCTCCACGGTGACCGGCGGCCTGCTGGACACGGCGGAGCTGGACGCCGAGTACTGGTTCCGGAACCTGCGCACGACCGTGGAGTTCGAATCCGCCGTCGCCGCCCTCACCGAGCGCGGGCACCGCCTGTTCGTGGAGGCCAGCCCGCACCCGGTGCTGACCCTGGCGGTCGAGGAGACGGCGGGCGGGGCGGGCGCCACCGCGCTCGGCACCCTGC
>NZ_LRTR01000883.1 GCF_001550375.1 Streptomyces europaeiscabiei
CGTGGCGGCGCCCTGCGGGCCGGCGGCGACGGTGCCGCCGGCTCGGAGGGCGGACAGGAGGGCGGCTGCCGCTCCGATGTGTGTTGCTCGTGCATGTGTTGCTCGTGGGGGGAATCGCATGGCCCCATGATGACGCGCGTAGACAGTGACATGTCAATGACAATTTCCATGATTTTCCCGGCGCGTCCGCTAGGTCTTCGGGGAGTCGACCGGTGTTCACGAGGGCACCCGCGATCTTCACACGCGTCGACCGCGGGCAGCCCGGCGCAGGTCAGGCGTTCTCCGGGAGTTCGTACGTGCCGTACTCGGGGCGACCCACGCGCTCGTAGGACTGGATCGAGACGCCGGTGCTCGTGATGCTGCCCCCGGCATGGCGGAACGCTGTCGGGAGAGCGCCCTCGGCGAAGAGGCGGCGGCCCGCGCCGAGGACGACCGGGAACGTCAGCAGGTGCAGGGTGTCGACCAGGTCGAGGGCGAGCAACGACCTCGCGAGGTCTCCGCTGCCGTGGACCTGCACCTCGTCGTCGGTGCGCTCCTTGAGGGCGGCGACCTCCTTGGCGAGGTCACCCGAGAGCACGGTCGTGTCGTTCCATTCGGGATTGGTGAGGGTGTTCGAAACGACGTACTTGGGCAGGGAGTTGAGCTTCTCCGCGACCGGATCCGCCGGGTCGGTGACCTTCGGCCAGTGGGCGGCGAAGATCTCGTACGTCCTGCGGCCCAGCAGGAAGGCGCCGACGCGGCCGAAGACTCCGTCGATGAACCGTCCGAAGTCCTCGTCCCCGTACGGGACGCTCCAGCCGCCGTGCTCGAAGCCGTCGCGGCGGTCCTCGTTGGGGCCGCCGGGTGCCTGGTGGACGCCGTCGAGGGTGACGAAGGAGGTGAGGGAGAGCTTGCCCATGGTGAATGCCTGCTTTCGATGCGCGGGGGCGGGGCCGTTGTCCGGCCGAGGGGGCGTTGTCCTGTGGGTCCGTTGTCCGTGAGCTCTTTTGTCATCAGGGCAGACCCCGGTGGTGCCCGCAACTCATCGGTGGGCCGAGGATCCGGGGCCGCGGAACACTCCGGGTGGGACCTCGACGTCCGTTCGCCGCCAGCGGTCGGGCGGGGTGGGAAGTGGGATGGGGGCATGACTGAATCAAACGGAGATCTGAACGACGGCGGCCCGTCGAACGGCGGCAGCCTTTCGCGGGGCGATCGGCCTCTCGACGGCAAGGTCGCGCTCGTGACCGGCGGCAGCCGTGGCATCGGTGCCGCCACGGCGGTGCGGCTGGCCCGGGACGGCGCGGACGTGGCCGTCACGTACATGCGCGGCAAGGAGGGGGCCGAGGAGGTCGTACGGGCCGTGGAGGCGCTCGGGCGGCGGGGAGTGGCCCTGCGCGCGGACTCCGGGGACCCCGAGGAGGCGGCGGGCGCGGTGCGCCTGGCGGCCGAGGCGCTGGGCGGGCGGCTGGACGTGCTCGTGAACAACGTCGGTGTCGGGGTGCTGGGGCCGCTGGAGAGCCTGCCGCTCGCCGACGTGGACCGGGTGCTCGCCGTGAACGTGCGGGGTGTCTTCCTGGCGTCCCAGGCAGCCGCGGCCCGGATGGGACGCGGCGGTCGGATCATCACCGTGGGGACGTGTATGACGCAGCGGGTGCCCGGTCCCGGCGGGACGCTGTACGCGATGAGCAAGTCGGCGCTGGTCGGGTTGACGAAGGCGCTGGCCAGGGAGCTGGGTGGGCGGGGGATCACCGCGAACGTCGTGCATCCGGGGCCGACGGACACGGACATGAATCCGGCGGCTGGGCCGTATGCGGCGGGGCAGGCGGGGATGACCGCGCTGGGGAGGTTCGGGACGGCTGCGGAGGTGGCGTCGATGGTGGTGTATCTGGCGGGGGCGGAGTATGTGACCGGGGCGGAGTTCTCGGTGGACGGGGGGCATGCGGCGTGAGGGGAGCGCCCCAGCCGCCCCTACCCGTCCTGCCCGTCCTGCCCGTCCTGCCCGTCCCCCAGGAGCACTGCCCCTTCGCCCCCCGGACTGCCTCTGGGGGCTGCCCCCCAGCCCCCGCCCGGGGGGTGCGGGGCGGCCCGCGTGCGTGCATCCGTGCCGGAGTGTCGTAGCTTGTCGCGCAGCCCCCCGCGCCCCGGCATGCGAGGGGCTGCGCCCCTTGATCTCCTAGCCGCCCAGTTCCTGGTGGCGGGCCGACAGGCGGGTCTCGCCCTCTTGCGTCAGTGAGCCGAAGAGGCGCAGACGGGAGATGCCGCCGTCGGGGTAGATGTCGACACGGCCATGGGTGGCCACGACCGGGGCGTCGAGGACGAAGCGGTGGGTGGTGTCGGGCTGGAGACGGGTGCGGGGGAGGATCTCGGTCCAGTCGCCGTCGTCGCCGTCCTTCACCGAGACCGTGGCCCAGCCGGCCGCGTTGCCCTTGAGGTACGCCGTGTCGATCTCCAGGGCCCGGATCTCGGACTGGGCGGCCAGGCGGTAGCGGATCCAGTCGTTGCCCTGGTCGCGGCGGCGGCGGGTCTCCCAGCACTCGTGCATCACCCGGGCGCGGCCGGGCTGGATGGTGTTGGTGGCGGGTGAGTAGAAGAGGTTGGAGGCGTCCTCGGCCCGGCCGCCGTTCTCCAGGGCGACCACGTCGAAGGTGCCGAGGGCCGCCAGCCAGGCCGGGTCCGGCACGACCTCGCCGTACACGCGGAGGCGGGCGATGCCGCCGTCGGGGTGCTGGTTCAGGCGGAGATGGGTGAAGCGCTGCTCGACGGAGACCTGGAAGCCGTTCGCCGCGTGGCCGCCGACCGGGGTGCGTGGGACGAGGGTCGTCCACTTCACGTCGTCGGCGAGCAGTTCCTCCGGCGACGGGGAACCGGACACGGACGCGCCCTCGACGGAGACCGCCTGCGGGTAGTTGCCGCGGAAGTGGGCCGTGTCGACGACGATCCCGCGGATCACGCCGGGCGCGCCGAGACGGATCAGGGCCCAGTCGTGGTCGTCGGCCGTCGGCCAGGGGTGGTCGGCCGAGGCGCCCCGGCGGCGCCGCGTCTCCCAGCCGTCCATGATCTTGCCCTTGTGCCCGAAGTGCTCGGGGTCGAACTCGGCGCGTTCGGGCACCAGCAGGTTCTCGCGCTGGGCGAAGAACTCGTCGTTGGCTGCGACCACACCGGCACCGAGCCTGCGGTCGGCGAGGTCCGCGTACCGGGTGAAGGGAAAGCCGGCGGTGCGGTAGTCCGCGTACGGGTCACCGCCGCCGTACGGGCTCGCGTCGCCGGTGAAGCTCGCCAACGGGGAGTGCTGCTGCGCCGTCACGATGATCAGGTCTGCCTTTCGGTTGTCGGCCGCTGCGGGTGCGGAGGGTGGATCAGGGGGTCCGGGTGAGCAGTTGTCCCTTCGGGGCGGTGAACTCGCCGTCCACGACGATGCGTTCGCCGCGCAGCCAGGTGGACCTGACCACGCCGTACAGGGTTCTGCCGGCGTACGCGGTGACGCGGTTGCGGTGGTGCAGTGCGGCCGGGTCGACGGTGAAGGTCTCGTCCGGGGCGAGGACGGCGAAGTCGGCGTCGCGGCCCGCCTCGATGGCGCCCTTGCGGTCGTCCAGGCCGACCAGTTCGGCCGTGCGTGACGACATCCAGCGGACCACGTCCTCCAGTCCGTGGCCGCGCCTGCGGGCCTCCGTCCAGACCGCCGCGAGGCTCAGCTGCAGGCCGGAGATGCCGCCCCAGGCGGTGGCGAAGTCGTCGGTCTTCAGGTCGGCCGTCGACGGGGAGTGGTCGGTGACCACACAGTCGATCGTGCCGTCCGCGAGGGCCTGCCAGAGGAGGTCCTGGTTGGCGGACTCCCGGATGGGCGGGCAGCACTTGAACTCGCTCGCCCCGTCCGGGACTTCCTCGGCGGTGAGAGTGAGGTAGTGCGGGCACGTCTCGACGGTGATGCGTACGCCGTCCCGCTTGGCCTCGGCGATCAGCGGGAGCGCGTCGCTGGAGGAGAGGTGGAGGACGTGGACGCGCGCGTCGAGCCGCCGTGCCTCGGCGATGAGGGTCGCGATGGCGGTGTCCTCGGCGTCGCGCGGGCGGGATGCGAGGAAGTCGGCGTACCTGGGGCCGCCCTGCTGCGGGGCCGCGTCGAGGTGGTGCGGGTCCTCGGCGTGGACGATGAGGAGTCCGCCGAAGCCGGCGATCTCGGCCAGGGACCGGGCGAGTCCGTCCTGGTCGAGGTGCGGGAACTCGTCCACGCCCGACGGCGACAGGAACGCCTTGAAGCCGAAGACCCCGGCGTCGCGCAGGGGACGCAGGTCCTTGACGTTGGCGGGCAGGGCACCGCCCCAGAAGCCGACGTCGATGTGGGCCTTGTCGGCGGCGACCTCGCGTTTGGTGCGGAGATGGTCGACCGTCGTGGTCGGTGGGAGGGAGTTGAGCGGCATGTCGACGAGGGTGGTGATGCCGCCGGCCGCCGCGGCGCGCGTGGCGGTCCAGAAGCCCTCCCAGTGCGTGCGGCCGGGGTCGTTCACGTGCACATGGGTGTCGACGAGGCCTGGCAGCAGGACGTGGTCGCCGAGGTCCTCCAGACGGGCGCCGGACGGTACGTCGGCGTCGTACGGGAGTACGGCCGTGATCGTGCCGTCCGCGACGGTGACCGCGGCGGGGCGCGATCCGTCGGGGGTGATGACGCGCGTCGAGCGCAACACCAGTTCAGCCTCGGACACCGGGACCCCTCTCGCCGTACCGCTGTTCACTTCCGCGTAACGGTATTTACTTCCGCGTAACGGAATTCAACGTTCTGTTGAAGGAGTTTTCACCCCCGCCCGCACCCCGTCAAGGGCACACCCCTCCACTGTGCCCCCACCCCATCCACTCTGGATGTTTTCACAAGACGGAATTAGACTTCCACTGAGCAGAACGTAGTGACGCGCAAGCGAGTAGTCAATGAACTGCCCGGTAGGCTGCGACCTCCCCTGCCATCCGAAAGGACCGCGCCCGTGCCGACGTCCAGCGCCAGCGCCCACACGACCGACTCCCCCAAGTCGTCCTCCGGCGGTGTCCAGTCCCTCGAGCGCGCCTTCGATCTGCTGGAGCGGATGGCGGACGCGGGGGGCGAGGTGGGCCTCAGCGAGCTGTCCGCGAGCAGCGGGCTGCCGCTGCCGACCATCCACCGGCTGATGCGGACACTGGTCGTCTGCGGATACGTGCGCCAGCAGTCCAACCGGCGGTACGCCCTCGGCCCGCGTCTGATCCGCCTCGGCGAGTCCGCGTCCCGGCTGCTCGGCACCTGGGCGCGCCCCTACCTCGCGCGCCTCGTGGAGGAGACCGGCGAGACGGCGAACATGGCGCTCCTCGACGGCGACGAGATCGTGTACGTCGCCCAGGTGCCGTCCAAGCACTCCATGCGGATGTTCACCGAGGTGGGCCGCCGGGTGCTGCCCCACTCCACCGGCGTCGGCAAGGCCCTCCTCGCCGACTTCCCGGCCGACGAGGTCCGCGCCCTGTTGGCCCGCACGGGCATGCCGGCCGCCACGGACAAGACGATCACCACCCCCGACGGCTTCCTCGCCGCCCTCCACGACGTACGTGCCCTCGGCTACGCGGTCGACGACAACGAACAGGAGATCGGCGTCCGCTGCCTCGCCGTCTCCGTCCCCAACTCCCCCACCGCCGCGGCCATTTCCATCTCCGGCCCGGCAGGCAGGGTCACCGAGACGGCGACGGAACGCATCGTGCCGGTGCTGCAGCAGGTGGCGGTGGAACTGTCGGAGGCGTTGGCGAGTTCGACGCCGGGAAACTGAGGGGCCCGGTGCCCGGCTGCGGATGAACGGGCACGCCCCGAGAAGCACGGGACGCAGCCCCGCTTTTCGGGGGCGTGGGGAACTGCGCGGGGAACGGTGCGAGCAACCACGGCGTACCCGCGCCCGGGGGCAGAGGGGAACCGCCCCCTTGAGAATGGGACGGGCAGGTACGGGCAGGTACGGGCAGGTACGGGCTGGGGCGGCGGGGGCGAAGAAGCCGCACTCAGCGCCGCGGCGGCTCCCCGAACAGCTCCACCGCCGTACGAACGTCCGCCAGACCCCTGGCCAACGCACTCACCGACCCGATGGACCCCGCGATCAGCAACAGGGACCGCCGCAACCGCGGAACCTCGGGCATACCGGTGACAGCCATCGCCGCAAGCGCCGCCAGCTCGTCCTCCGCGATCCCGCGGTCGGGGAACTCCGCCGGGTGTACGGCCAGTTCACGACGCAACCGGGACACGGCCGAGCGCAACCCCGCCACTTTCGGATCCTCGTCACTGCCGGTCACTGGCCTCTGCCCCAAGCTCCGCAACACAGCCCTCTCCCCCCTCTCGCCCACTCCGTCGTGCGCGAGTCACGGCCGTGCGCCCGGGCACGGCCCGCCACCCGGTGGCGTCGGTCGGGCGCCGGGGGTGGCGCGGGCCAGTAAACGCCAACCGTGTGGCGAACGCCACTACGGGGAACGAAATTCAGTCCCCGGGCACCACAAAGCCGACGCCCGGCCCGTCCGACTTCACCAGCCATCCACGCCGGGTCGGGTATGCAGGGGACATGACGTACCACGAGGCCCGGAACCCAACCCGGAACGCGGCCCGGCCCACAGCCCCTGACGCGACGGCCGGCAGGGGCGACGTCGTCGGGCTGCTGCTGGCCGCCGGGGGCGGGCGGCGCCTCGGCGGCCGGCCCAAGGCCCTACTGACCCACCGCGGCCGCCCCTTGGTCGAACACGCGGTCCAGGTGCTGCGGGCGGGCGGCTGCGCCCGGATCCATGTGGTCCTCGGCGCCGAGGCCGCGACCGTACGCGCCCGGGCCGAACTACCCGGCTGCGTACTGGTGGACAACCCGGAGTGGGCCGAGGGCATGGGCTCGTCGCTGCGGGCCGGACTGCAGTCGTTGACCGGGACGGGTGCCGACGCCGTCCTGGTCTCGCTCGTCGACCAGCCGGGCATCGGCCCGGAGGCGGTGGCCCGCGTCCTCGCCGCGTACCGGTCGAGCGGTTCGCTCACGGCAGCCGCGTACGACGGCGTGCGGGGACACCCCGTCCTCTTCGGCGCCGACCACTGGGCGGAGATCGCCACGACCGCCACCGGCGACCGAGGGGCGCGCGCCTACCTGAGGGCCCACAGCGAAGCGATCACGCTCGTCGAATGCGGGGACGTGGCACGGCCGTACGACATCGACACCGAGGCCGACCTCGCCCACCTGGAGTGAACGGGGTGACACCCGGCGCCACCCTGCCTCGCCCCAAAGAATCTCGACATCAACAAAACATTGAACTTCCACCATGAGGAAACTAGTATCCACTGCTCAGAAGCGCCCGACTCATCCGAGGGTGTTCACTGCCCGACCCGGGTCGACCGACACCCGGTGCCACGCCCGCTGAAGGAAGTGACAGCTCATGTCCGCACCAGCGCCGTCCCCGCTGGCCATCGTCGACGCCGAGCCCCTGCCCCGCCAGGACGAGGTCCTCGACCCCGCCGCCCTCGCCTTCGTGGCCGAGCTGCACCGCCGGTTCACGCCGCGGCGTGACGAACTGCTGGCCCGCCGCGCCGAGCGTCGCGCCGAGATCGCCCGCACCTCCACACTCGACTTCCTCCCGGAGACCGCCGCGATCCGCGCCGACGACTCCTGGAAGGTGGCCCCCTCCCCGGCGGCCCTGGACGACCGCCGCGTCGAGATCACCGGCCCGACCGACCGCAAGATGACGATCAACGCCCTCAACTCCGGGGCGAGGATCTGGCTCGCGGACTTCGAGGACGCCTCCGCGCCGACGTGGGAGAACGTGGTCCTCGGCCAGGTGAACATGGCCGACGCCTACACCCGGAACATCGACTTCACCGACGAGCGCACCGGCAAGTCGTACGCCCTGGGCCCCGACGAGGAGCTGGCGACGGTCGTCATGCGCCCGCGCGGCTGGCACCTCGACGAGCGCCACCTCGTCGACGCCGACGGCACCCCCGTCCCCGGCGCGCTCGTCGACTTCGGCCTGTACTTCTTCCACAACGCCCAGCGGCTCCTTGACCTCGGCAAGGGCCCGTACTTCTACCTCCCGAAGACGGAGTCGCACCTGGAGGCCCGCCTCTGGAACGAGGTCTTCGTCTTCGCGCAGGACTACGTGGGCATCCCGCAGGGCACCGTCCGCGCGACCGTCCTGATCGAGACGATCACGGCCGCGTACGAGATGGAGGAGATCCTCTACGAACTCCGTGACCACGCCTCGGGGTTGAACGCGGGCCGCTGGGACTACCTCTTCTCCATCGTGAAGAACTTCCGTGACGGCGGTGCCAAGTTCGTCCTCCCGGACCGCAACGCCGTCACGATGACGGCCCCGTTCATGCGGGCGTACACCGAACTCCTCGTCCGCACCTGCCACAAGCGCGGCGCGCACGCGATCGGCGGGATGGCCGCGTTCATCCCGTCGCGGCGCGACGAGGAGGTCAACAAGGTCGCGTTCGAGAAGGTCAAGGCCGACAAGGACCGTGAGGCGAACGACGGCTTCGACGGCTCCTGGGTCGCCCACCCCGACCTGGTCCCGATCGCGATGGCCTCCTTCGACGCGGTTCTCGGCGACAAGCCGAATCAGAAGGACCGCCTCCGCGAGGACGTCGACGTCAAGGCCGCCGACCTGATCGCCGTCGACTCCCTCGACGCCAGGCCGACGTACCCCGGTCTCGTCAACGCCGTCCAGGTCGGCATCCGTTACATCGAGGCCTGGCTGCGCGGGCTCGGCGCCGTCGCGATCTTCAATCTCATGGAGGACGCGGCCACCGCCGAGATCTCCCGCTCCCAGATCTGGCAGTGGATCAACGCGGGCGTCGAGTTCGAGAACGGCGAGAGGGCCACGCCGGAGCTGGCCCGCAAGGTCGCCGCCGAGGAACTCGCCGCCCTCCGCGCCGAGATCGGCGAGGAGGCCTTCGCGGCCGGCCACTGGCAGCAGGCCCACGACCTGCTCCTCCAGGTCGCCCTCGACGAGGACTACGCCGACTTCCTGACCCTCCCGGCGTACGAGCAGCTCAAGGGCTGACCCACTGTCCTATTCCGGCGCGGCCTTGTCCGGCGCGGCCTTGTCCGGCGCGGCCCTGTCCGAGTGGCCCAGGGACTTTCCCGGGGCCACTCGGTCGCGTACGGCCTGCTTGACCGCCGTCGGCTCGGGGAAGCCCTGGTCGCGGCGGTCCCACACCACCTCGTCGTCGACCCGGACGACGAAGACGCCACCGGTGCCGGGCTTCAGCGACAGCTCGGTCAGCTCCGTCTCGAAGGTGGTGAGCAGTTCCTGCGCCAGCCAGGCCGCACGCGGCAGCCAGCGACACTGGGTGCAGTACTCGATCTGTACGACGGGACTCATCCGAGGTGCACCGACCAATCCTGTTCCGCCGCCGGTTCGCCGTGCAGGTCAGGGACCCGTTTGAGCCAGTTCGGACGGCCTCGCTGTGTCTTCGCCGCACGCAGGGCCTCCTCGGCGGCGAGTTCCTCCCGGGTGGGGAAGTCGGTGGGGAGCCAGGCGGCGGAGGCCTCCACACGCGCGCGGAGGTAGTGGACGTAGGCGTCTCGGACCTCGGCGGGCGACGTGAAACCGTCCTCGGTGGGCAGCCAGGCGTCCGGGACCTCGGCGACGATCCGCCGCAGCAGTTCCTCCGTCACCCTCGGCGCGAGTTCGGCGTCCGCCGCGCGCACGTCGGGGGCGTAGTGGCCCAGGGCGTGGTGGCGGAAGTCGTACGCCTTGGTGGGGTCGGAGGCGTCCCAGCGGTGGTGGAAGACAAGGGCAGCGCCGTGGTCGATCAGCCACAGGCGCGCGGGCGCGATGCCGAGCGTGGGCCAGATCATGAGGTTCGAGCTGTGCACGGTGCGGTCGACGTTGACCGTGAGGGCGTCGAGCCAGATGATCCGGCCGGCTTCGAGGGGGTCCACCCGGAACGCCTTCGCGACCTCCGGGGTGAAGTCCCTCGCGCCCGGCAGATAGTCCATGCCGAGGTTGAGACCGGCGCTCGCGCCGTGCAGCTCCCGCACCTCCTGGTGGGGCTCGCTCTCGGCGATCGCCGGGTCGAAGTGCGCGAGGACCAGTTCGGGGAAGCGCAGGCCGAGCGCCCGCGCCAGCTCACCGACGATCACCTCGGCGACCAGCGCCTTACGCCCCTGCGCCGAGCCGGTGAACTTCACGACGTAGGTGCCCAGGTCGTCCGCTTCGACGATCCCGGGGACGGAGCCGCCCGCCCGGAGGGGTTCGATGTAGCGGGTTGCGTTGACTTCCCTCAGCATTTTCTCAGGCCACCCACTCCATTGACCTTGCAATTCATGATCACCTTCGAGGCACCGAACAGCGGGAACCGCCCGTCGTCAGCCCTGGGGAAGATCTGGGAGGTCTGGACCGACATGCGGATCTCCCTGCCTCCCCAGCAGTCCGTCGATGGCCGTCCGCCCCGGCTTCCGGCTTCCGGCTTCCGGCTTCCGGCTTCCGGCTTCCGGCTTCCGGCTTCCGGCTTCCGGCTTCCGGTATGAAGTGAGCATAGTAACCAAGGGTGATCGATGATGCGGAGTGCAGAGCCACCGTGCCCCGGTCGCTCGATCGCTTCGGACCCGGGCGCGACCGCCTTCCCCGTGACCTGTCTCTCCCCCGGGCCATCACCGAGGTGCCCGACAGCACACCGCGCCTCGCGTCCACCGTGCGGGCAGTGGATCAGCACGGCGCACTCTTCGATAACGTGGGGCTATGAGCCATCCGCACCCAGAACTAAAAGCCGCCCCGCCGCTCCCTGACGGAGGACTGAGGGTCACCGCCCTGGGTGGCCTGGGCGAAATCGGCCGCAACATGACCGTGTTCGAGTACGCCGGCAAGCTGCTGATCGTGGACTGCGGTGTGCTGTTCCCCGAGGAGAACCAGCCGGGCGTGGACGTGATCCTGCCCGACTTCACCTCCATCCGGGACCGCCTCGACGACATCGTCGCCGTCGTCCTCACACACGGCCACGAAGACCACATCGGCGGCGTGCCCTATCTGCTGCGGGAGCGGTCGGACATCCCCCTCGTCGGCTCCAAGCTCACCCTCGCCTTCATCGAGGCCAAGCTCAAGGAGCACGGGATCAGGCCCCGCACGGTGCGCGTGCGCGAGGGCGACCGGCGCGGCTTCGGCCCCTTCGACTGCGAGTTCGTAGCCGTCAACCACTCCATCCCGGACAGCCTCGCGGTGGCCCTGCGCACCGGAGCCGGGATGGTGCTGCACACCGGTGACTTCAAGATGGACCAGTTCCCCCTTGACGACCGCATCACCGATCTGCGTGCCTTCGCCCGCCTCGGCGAGGAGGGCGTGGACCTGTTCCTCACCGACTCCACCAATGCCGAGGTCCCCGGCTTCACCACCTCCGAACGCGAACTGAACCCCGCGATCGAACAGGTGATGCGCACCGCACCGCGGCGGGTCATCGTCTCCAGCTTCGCCAGCCACGTGCACCGCATCCAGCAGGTCCTGGACGCCGCCCACCAGCACGGCCGCAAGGTGGCCTTCGTGGGCCGCTCCATGGTCCGCAACATGGGCATCGCCCGCGATCTGGGCTACCTCAAGGTCCCGTCCAACCTGATCGTGAACACCAAGGAGCTGGAGAAGCTCCCTGACCACAAGATCACCCTGGTGTGCACCGGATCCCAGGGCGAACCGATGGCCGCCCTGTCCCGGATGGCCAACCGCGACCACCAGATCCGCATCGGCAAGGGCGACACCGTCCTGCTCGCCAGCTCCCTCATCCCCGGCAACGAGAACGCGATCTACCGGGTGATCAACGGCCTGACCCGGTGGGGCGCCAACGTCGTCCACAAGGGCAACGCGAAGGTGCACGTCTCCGGCCACGCCAGCGCCGGCGAACTCGTCTACTGCTACAACATCGTCCGACCTCGCAACGTCATGCCCGTGCACGGCGAGTTCCGTCACCTGCGGGCCAACGCCGACCTCGCCATCCGCACCGGCGTCGACCCCGACCGCGTCGTCATCGCCGAGGACGGGGTCGTCGTCGACCTCGTCGACGGCCGCGCCTCCATCACCGGCAAGGTGCCCGCGGGCAACGTCTACGTGGACGGTATGGAAGTCGGCGGCGCCACCGAGGCGTCCCTCAAGGACCGGGTCACCCTCGCGCAGGAGGGCGTCATCACGGTCGTGGCCATCGTCGACGCCGACACCGGCGGGCTGGCCGAGGCCCCCGACTTCCTGGCTCGCGGCTTCGTCCACGACGACACCACCTTCGAGCCGGTCATCCCCGTCATCGAGAAGACACTGGCCACCGCTGCCCAGGAGGGCGTCGGCGACGCCCACCAGCTCGAACAGCTCATCGCCCGCGCCGTGGCCAACTGGGCCTTCCGCACTCACCGCCGCAGGCCGCTGATCATCCCCGTCATCATCGACGCCTGACCGGGCCACCACCTCAGCTCCCCGCCCCCACACGGCGGCGGACCATGCGTCGAGCCACGCCGGGAACAGCCCCGTGCATCCACGAACGTCAGAAAGGTGAACGGATGGGCCCGCGCTTGGAGGAGATCGACTGGCAACCGACGCCGATCGGTGAGATCAGTCTGCGCCGACGGCGCGATCCGGTCTCGGGAGCCGACGTGTACGAGGTGAAACTCGGCGACGAGTTCCTGATGTCCAGCCTCTTCACCAGCGGCGAGATCGCGCTCACCGAGCTCGCCCTGGCGGAGCTGCCGGACACCGAACTGGACGTGGCCGTCGGCGGACTGGGACTCGGCTACACCGCCCAGGCCGCCCTGGACGACCCCCGGGTGCGCTCGCTGACCGTGATCGACGCGCTCGCCGAGGTCATCGACTGGCACCGACGGCACCTGGTGCCCCTCGGAGCCCGGCTCACGTCGGACGACCGCTGCCGTCTGGTCCACGGCGACTTCTTCGCGCTGGCCGCCGACGCCGGCGGTCTGGACCCCGAGGAGCCGGGGCGTCGCTTCCACGCCATCCTGCTGGACGTCGACCATTCACCCCGCCATGTGCTCCACCCGCGCCACGCGGCGCTCTACCAGCCCGCCGGGCTCCGCGCTCTCGCCGCGCACCTCCACCCCGACGGGGTGTTCGCCCTGTGGTCCAACGACCCGCCCGACGACCTGTTCACCTCCGCACTCACCGAGGTCTTCGCACGAGCAGCGGCCCATGTCGTCGAGTTCGACAACCCCCTGCAGGGCGGCACCTCGACCAACACCGTCTATCTGGCGGGCAAGGCACCGAACACGCCGTAGGAGGCGAGCGGCAGCCGGCTGCGGCTGCCGCTCGCACAAGGCGGAATCGGCTCGCCTCGTCGGTGGCCGGGTCCCTGTTGGCAGGGCCACTGTCAGGCAGGGCCTCGACCGCCGGGGCCTGGTCGCCGTCGCCTTCGTGTCGCTCGCGCCGCCACGCCGGTGAGAGACGCCGAAGGACTCATCCGCGCGGGCGGCCGGCTACATGTGCAGCGGCATCGCCGCAGGTCCGCGCCGCCCAGTGGACACGTTCACGACGTAGGTCCCCCGGTAGTCGGCTTCGACGACCGCGGGGACGGAGCCGTCGGCCCGGATGGGGTCCCGTGTCGAACCGCGGTCGCTTCGCGCTGGGCACCGGCCGCCGGTCGCCGGCCGCGGCAAGTCAGGCAGACGATCGGCCGCTTCGGCCGGGCGTCCGTCTGATCGGGTTGGGCAGCGGAAGGTACCGCGCGTCCGCGCCGTCCGCTCCCGTCCACCTCAGCAGCAGATTCGTCTTGCCCGGCAGTGTGGGCGAGTCGAGGAGGTCGGCGACCTCCGGCACCTCGCCGTGGCACGCCAACTGCTCGCGTACGGCGGGCCAGGGGTCCACCCCCGGGTGGTGTTCGGCAAGGGCCGCCGCGACCTCCAGGAGGTTGTTGACGAAGAGGCAGTAGACCAGCCGTTCCCAGCCTGCCGCGCGTGTCACGTCCGGGACGAGCTTCACGCCCTCGGCGTCCCGGTAGACGGCCCGCACGGGCGCACCCGAGGGGTCGCAGGCGATGAGGGTGTTCTGCAGATGGGCCTCCAGGACGACACCGTGGCCGTGGAAGGCGGTGAGAGCCGGGGGTACGACCGCGCGCAGATACGCCTCCCACCAGGCCTCGGGGTCGGCGGCGTGGGCCAGCGGGTTGCCCGGGAACGCCCCCGTGCCCTCGGTGAGGGCGGCGGCGAGGAAGGGGGTCGTGCCGGGGGGCACATGGCCGCGCAGGCCGTCCCGGACCAGTACCGCCAGTTCCTCGAGGGCGAAGGCGGCGGTGCGATAGCCGCGGTCGCTCAGCCAGGCGCCCGGCGCCCCGGCGAAGGCCTCCGTGACCGCCTGGTCCGTCCGGCGCAGCTTGAGCAGGTCGTGGCGCCACAGGCGGCGGATGTCGTTGGTGATCCGCACGTCCAGGCTGAACTTGAGGAAGAGGTCGGAGGCGGCGGCGACGGCGCCTTCGGACGCGGTCCCGGACGCGGTCCCGGACGTGGTGCCGGACGCGGTCCCGGACGTGGTGCCGGACGCGGTCCCGGACGTGGTGCCGGACGCGCCGGACGCGGTCCCGGACGTGGTGCCGGACGCGGTCCCGGACGTGGTGCCGGACGCGGTCCCGGACGTGGTGCCGGACGCGGTCCCGGACGTGGTGCCGGACGCGATCCCGGACGCGACCTCGGGTACGTACACCGTGCGGATCGCCGCCGTCGGCCATACCTCACCGTCCGCCGGGCCCAGGCGTACGAGGAGGCCGTCGGCGAAGGCGTCGGCCAACCCCCCGCCCACCAGGTCGAGTTGCCAGGGGTGGGCGGGAAGGAGCCGGTAACCGGGCGGGGCCGTGCCGAGCGCGTCGAGGGCGGTGGTGTCGCCCTCCTCGACCACCGCGTCCTCGCGGACCCCGAGGAGGGTCAGCGGGAAGTGGGCGTACGCCTCGGGCGCGTACGGCAGCCAGCCGGCGGCCGGACCGCCACCGCGGGCCTTGGGGGCGGGGTGGAACGGGTGGCCGGTGATCAGGGACTGCTCGGAGCGCCGGTACGGGTCCTCGGGCGCCGGCGTGTGGGCGCGCGCGGTCAGGATGGCCGCCACGGCCTCGCGGCTGTCGAGCATCTCGGCGGGCAGCTCGGAGTTGGACAGGCCGGTGAGGGCGCGGAGTTCCTCGGCGACGAGCTTGACGAGTTCGGTGTGGGTGAGCGGGTGCCAGGTGCCCGCCGTGCGCACTTCGGGGCGGGTGGGACGCCGGGTGCCGTGTACGCGCAGGAGGCGGCCGTCGGCCTTGAGCCGGTGCACCACGGTCGCGCCCGACGACTCGACCGGTGCTCCCGCCTCCCGCAGAAGACAGTTGAGCAACGGTGCGGCGGCGTGGGCGTCAGCGGCGGTGCCGATGCCGTCGCGCGACGAATCGTCGTCGCGGGGCGGGTTGGCGTCGTCGCGGGGCGGGTTGGCGTCCACGGGGTCCATTCGTTCCTTACGGTGCACTCGTGATCAGTATGTCTGCCCGTCGGGCTCCGCCGTGAAGCGGTCGTGCGCCGCTCCGGCGGGAATCGGCCGTGCCCCGTCCCGTTCGGGTGGGGAGGGACGGGCCGCTGCCGCCGCCGTCGCGAAGCGGCCACACGGCGATTCGTCGCGTGGCCGCATGCGTCGTGTCGGAGGCGGGCGGGCAGTGGTCGTACGCCGACGTCGATGGCGATGCGGCTCCCGTCCCGCCCACGCCTCGCCCCAGCCCCAGCCCCAGCCCTGACAGCCGTACTCGCACCCGCACCCGCACCCGCACCCGCACCCGCACCCGCACCCGCACCACCCTGCCCCGTCCCGCACCCGAGGAGCCCGTCCGTGGACCGTCACCCGTTGTCCGACGCCTACGCCGACGCCGAGGCGGCGCTCGGCGCCGAGCTGGGCGCCCTACGCCCCGATCTGACGCTGCCGTACACGGCCGCGCTGCCCGGCGCCCGAGCTGCCGTACTGTCCCGGCTGTGGCGGGGCCTCGTCCATGAGCCGCTGCCCTGGGTGGTGCGCCGGGACGCGGCCGGGGGCGAGGGGGTCACGCTCCATCTCTCCGACGGCCGCCGGCTGCACGGCCCGGCCGTGGACCCGTACGGAACCGCCGCACACGTCGAGGAGGTGTGGTTCGACGAGCGGTCCTACGATCGTCCGGCGCGGCTCATGACCGCCCTGGCCGTTCCGCACAGCGCCGCCTTCGCCGTCGAACTCGACCACAGCGTGGCCTCGTTGGCACTGTCCCGCGCCGATCAGCCGTCGGCCGCGGAGGAACCGGTGACCAGCTGGGGGTGGGAGCAGCTGATCGTCGACGGCCATCCCTTCCACCCCAACTGCCGTTCCCGGCCCGGATTCTCGGCAGGTGACCAGCTCGCCTACGGGCCGGAGCACCGGCAGGTCGTACGACTGGGGCTGGCGCCGGCGGAGGACGCGGTGGTCGTCGGGGAGTGGCCGGCGGAGTTGCGGGACGGCGGGCGGGTGCTGGTCCCGGTGCATCCGTGGCAGGCGGCCCATGTGCTCAAGTGCCCCTTGGGGGAGGTGATCGAGGCCCATCCGCTGATGTCCCTGCGCACCCTCGCCCTGGCGGACGGCGGGCCGCACGTCAAGACCGCGCTGAGCGCCCGGCTGACCTCGTCCGTGCGGGACATCTCGGTCTACTCGATCGAGACGTCGGCGATCGTGTCGGACTTCATGGCGGAGGTCGCCGCCCGCACCGACGGGCTGCTGCACGTGACGCGGACGCTGGGCGCGGTCACCGCCGGTTCGCCCGATCTGGCGGCGGTGCTGCGTGAGTCGCCGGAGACGTACGCGGACACGGCGACCGGTGAGCGGGTCCTGCCGGTGGCCGCGCTCGCGACGACCGAGCTGCCCCGGTCGCCGTCCTGGCTGGCGGAATTCACCCGGCTCGCGCTCACGGTCTCCCTCCGCCTGCTCGACCTGGGCGTGGCCCTGGAGGCGCACGGCCAGAACCTTCTGGTGGTCCTCTCCCCGTCGGGTGCCCCCCGCCGCCTCGTCTACCGCGACCTCGCGGACATCCGGGTCAGCCCCGCCCGCCTCGCCCGGCACGGCATCACCGCCCCCGCCATGACCGGCCGCATCATCACGGACGACGAGACCACCCTGCGCCGCAAGCTGTTCGGCGCCCTGCTCACGGGCACGCTCGGCGCCACGGCCGGTTCGACACCCGTCCTGCGCGAGGCGCTCTCCGGCGCCGTACGGGAGTTGCCGCACACCCCCGATCTCCGCACGCTGCTGGAGGGGCCCGTACCGACGAAGGCGTTGACGCTGATGCGTCTTTCGCCGGAGCGGCCCGGCGACATCTGGGCGGAGGTACCCAGTCCGCTGCGGTGAGCGGCGGGGTGCGAGAGGGACGGGCGGCGAGCGGCGGGTTCGGGGCCCTGGCCCGTTGTCCGCCCGGTGAACAGGTGGTCTCGTTTTGAAGCGTGACCCCTTGGATCAATAGGATCCGCCGATGATCACAAGACAACGGCTGACAGCAGGGGTGTTCGTCCTGCTCGCCGTCCTGACGGCCGGGATCGCGGTCCCGACCACGGCCGTCGCCGACGAGACCACGGCCACCGCGCCCAAGGTCAACCTCCTGCTGGACGTCAGCGGTTCGATGCGGGCCAAGGACATCGACGGCCAGTCCCGTATGGCCGCGGCGAAGCAGGCGTTCAACGAGGTACTGGACGCCACACCCGAGGAGGTCCAGCTCGGCATCCGCACCCTGGGCGCCGACTACCCCGGCGACGACCGGAAGACGGGCTGCAAGGACACCGCGCAGCTCTACCCGGTGGGGCCGCTGGACCGCACCGAGGCGAAGACGGCGGTGGCGACGCTCGCCCCGACCGGCTGGACCCCGATCGGCCCCGCGCTGCTGAAGGCGGCCGACGACCTGGAGGGCGGCGAGGGCACCAAGCGCATCGTGCTGATCAGCGACGGCGAGGACACCTGCGCCCCGCTCGACCCGTGCGAGGTGGCCCGCGAGATCGCGGCGAAGGGTATCGGCCTGACCATCGACACACTCGGCCTGGTCCCGAACGCCAAGATGCGCCTGCAGCTGAGCTGCATCGCCGAGGCGACCGGCGGCACGTACACCTCCATCGAGCACCGCGACGAACTCACCGATCGTGTCAACCAGTTGGTCGACCGCGCCGCCGACCCGGTGGTCGTGCCGAAGGCCGTCGAGGGCGCCGAGGCGTGCGCGCAGGCGCCCACCCTCACCTCGGGTCTGTACACCGACCGCGAGGAGTTCGGCCGGCAGCGCTGGTACCGCGTGGACGTCGAGCCGGGCCAGGAGTTGCGCGCCTCGGTGAGCGTCGCGGCCGACCGTGACGTCAACCCGGACTACGGCGTGCTGCTGCGTGCGGTGACCGCCGAGAACCGCGAGATCGTACGCGGCGAGGCGGCCGGCAACGGCCGTACCGACGTCATCTCGACCGGTCTGCGCTATCCCAAGGCGGAGGCCGAGGGAGAGGAGGACGAGTCCACCGCCGAGTCCGTATGTCTCCAGGTGACCCACTCCTACTCGCCGGCGAGCGGTGTGAAGAGCACACCCGGTCTGCCGCTCGAAATCACCGTCGACGTCGTGGAAGGGCCCGACCCAGCGAGCGACGTGGCCTCGTTCGGCCTCGGCCGCGGCTGGTGGCTGCTCGGTGTGCTGGTGCTCGTCGGGTTCCTGGCGGGTGTGCTGTGGGGCTGGCTGTCACGCTGGCGGCTCGCGGTCTGGAGGACCAACTGATGCGGATCACAGGCGTGTTGCGTACGAGGACCAGTACAAAGAGAGCTACGAAGAGGGCACTGGCCCAGGTGATGACGGCCGGGCTCCTGCTGCTCGGCACCGCCGTCTCCCCCGCCGTCGCCGACTCCACCCCCTCCGCGAGCCCCTCGGAGGACGGTGACGCGCCCACGAAGGCGGGCACCTCCTTCCGTACGGCCACGGAGTTCGAGCAGGGCCGGACCGCCACGGCGAGCGCCTCGACCGGTGACTACCTGTACTGGTCGTTCCCGGCCGACGCCGGCCAGCGGCCCACCGTGCGGGCGGCCGTCAAGCTGCCCGAGGGTGCCGAGTCCTCCTCCACCTGGCAGCTCGACGTGTACGACGGACTGCGGCGCCGCCAGGCCTGCCAGTACGGCGCACAGACCCGGACCGCCGGCGCGGGGGCGGCCTCGGTCGAGCTGTCCTGCACCCTGCGCACCGTCCGCGCCTGGTCGGAGCAGTGGGCCGACGACCCGCTGCCGGGCACGTACTACGTCCGCCTCACCACGACCCGGCTGGCCACGGCCGACCTGGGGCTGCCCGTCGACACCGAGGTCGAGGCCGACTCGAAGGACATCGGCGGCGCCGCGGCCGTCGACGGCTCGCTGGCGCAGCCGTTGGTACCCGGCATCGCCGTCACCTCGTCCCAGGAGGACGACGAGGACTCCTCCACCGAGGCCGTCCTGTCCTCCCTCGAACCCGACGACGGCTGGGCCTCCGGCTGGTGGAGCGACCGCTGGGTCTGGTCGGCGCTCGGCGCGGCCCTGGCGGCGCTGGCGGGCATCGGCGGCTACTCCCTGACCCGGGGTGCGGGCCGACCGACCCGGGTGCCACCGCCGGGTGCCTGATCGCTCGTCAAAGGCCCGCCGAACCATGCCGGTTCGGCGGGCCTCTCGCGCTGTCGGCCACGTCCGCGTCGACCCCGTCCGCGGGCCCGGTGGGGGCTGGTCGCGCAGTTCCCCGCGCCCCTGAGAAGCAGGGGCTGCGCGCCGCGCTTCTCGGCACGCCGGGCCGTTGCCTTTCAGACCCGCAGAGCCGTTGCCCTCAGCCCCACAGGACCATTGTCCTCAGGCTCGCAGGACCGTCACCTCACACCCACAGGACCGCTGTCGTCAGGCGCGCAGGGCCACTGTCGTCAGGCGCGCAGGGCCACTGTCCTTCAAGCGCGCAGGACCGGTTGTTCAGACCCGCAGAGGCCGCTGCCCTTCAGGCCCGCAGGGCCGGTGTTCTTCAGGCCCGCAGGGCCGGTGTTCTTCAGGCCCGCAGGGCCACTGTCCTTCAGGCCCGCAGGGCCGGTGTTCTTCAGGCCCGCAGGGCCTGGTCCTTCAGGGGCGCGGGGAACTGCGCGACCAGCCCCCACCGGACCCGCGGCCGACGAAG
Source organism: Streptomyces europaeiscabiei (assembly GCF_001550375.1). Taxonomy (GTDB): domain Bacteria; phylum Actinomycetota; class Actinomycetes; order Streptomycetales; family Streptomycetaceae; genus Streptomyces; species Streptomyces europaeiscabiei. The sequence goes on from NZ_LRTR01000883.1 coordinate 20,063, forward strand.
GACCCACCCCACGTCCCCCTCACTCACGCCTCCCGCAACTCCTTGGCGAGAGCTCCCTCCCCCACCACCTCGACCAGACCCTGCCGCACCGCCTCCCGCAGCCCCAACTCCCCCCGCCCGAGCGCACCGCAGGTGCCCGCGTCGAGAGACAGCCGTACATCCGCCTCCCCGGGCGCGGGCCCCTCCCCGTACACCGACCCCTCCCCGGCGCCCACCCACACGTGGAACTCCCCCTCCTCCAACCGGACTTCGACAAGCCCAGCACTCCCCGCGCTCACACCCTCCAACCCCCGCAACAACGGCAACGCGAACCAGTGCGCCCGTACCGCATCCGTCGCCCGCCGCTCCCCGAGCGCACCCTCTCCCCACGCCCCGAGCGCCTGCAGCACCGGCAGCAACTCCCGTCCCCGCGGGCACAGTTCGTACACATAGGCCGCCCCCGGCGGCGGCAGCCGACGCCGCGTGGTCAGCCCGTCCCGCTCCATGCCCTTCAGCCGCGACGCGAGGACGTCCGTGCTGACGCCCGGCAGGTCCGCGTGCAGGTCCGTGTAGCGACGCGGCCCGGCCAGCAGTTCACGCACGATCAGCAGGGTCCAGCGGTCACCGACGAGGTCGAGCGCGCGCGCGGCGGAACAGTACTGGTCGTAGCTTCGACGAGGTGACATGGGACGCAGTCTAGACATGTCATTGGACTTTCCAAGCGCCTACTTGGTAAAACCAAGCAACACAACGAACCGGAGGGCTAGGCGCATGGAGTTCCGGCAGTCGAGCAAGCTCAGCGAGGTCTGTTACGAGATCCGCGGCCCCGTGATCGAGCACGCCAACGCACTGGAGGAGGCGGGCCACAGCGTGCTGCGCCTCAACACCGGTAACCCCGCCCTCTTCGGCTTCGAGGCGCCGGAGGAGATCATCCAGGACATGATCCGGATGCTCCCGCAGGCCCACGGCTACACGGACTCGCGCGGCATCCTCTCGGCCCGCCGCGCGGTCGCCCAGCGCTACCAGGACCGGGGCCTCGACGTCGACGTGGACGACGTCTTCCTCGGCAACGGCGTCTCCGAGCTGGTCTCCATGGCCGTACAGGCGCTGATCGAGGACGGCGACGAGATCCTGATCCCCGCCCCCGACTTCCCCCTGTGGACAGCGGTGACCACCCTCGCCGGCGGCAAGGCGGTCCACTACCTCTGCGACGAGCAGGCCGACTGGTACCCGGACCTCGACGACATGGCGTCGAAGATCACCGACCGCACCAGGGCGGTCGTCATCATCAACCCGAACAACCCCACGGGCGCGGTCTACCCCAAGGAGATCATCGAGGGCATCCTCGACCTGGCCCGCCGCCACGGCCTGATGGTCTTCGCCGACGAGATCTACGACCAGATCCTGTACGACGACGCCGTCCACCACTCGGCCGCCGCGCTCGCCCCCGACCTGGTCGTCCTCACGTTCTGCGGGCTGTCCAAGACGTACCGCGTCGCGGGCTTCCGCTCCGGCTGGCTGGTCGTCACCGGCCCCAGGCAGCACGCCCGCAACTACCTGGAGGGCCTGACGATGCTGGCCTCCATGCGGCTGTGCGCCAACACGCCCGCCCAGTACGCCATCCAGGCCGCGCTCGGCGGCCGCCAGTCCATCACCGACCTCACCACGCCGGGCGGCCGCCTGCACGAACAGCGCAACGTGGTGTGGGAGAAGCTCAACGAGATCCCCGGCGTCTCCTGCGTGAAGCCCAAGGGCGCCCTCTACGCCTTCCCCCGGCTCGACCCCAAGGTCCACAAGATCCACGACGACGAGAAGTTCGTCCTGGACCTGCTCCTGAGGGAGAAGATCCAGGTCGTCCAGGGAACCGGCTTCAACTGGCCCACCCCCGACCACTTCCGCATCCTCACCCTCCCGTACGCGGACGACCTGGACGCGGCGATCAGCCGGATCGGGCGGTTCCTGAGCGGGTACCGGCAGTAGGAGGAGGGGCGGGCCGACAGTCGCCCGGCCCCCGGTAGCCGACCTCGGCGTGCGCGACCCGGAGCCGAAACGGACGTGCGGAGCCCGACGGCTCCCCCGGCCGGCGGGTCGGATGTGGTCACGTGCTCGATGGCGCGGGCTCGATGGCGCGGGCTCGTACCCAGCCCCGGCCTGGGCCCTGGGCCTAGGCCTTGCGGGCGAGCAGGTGAATCTCCTGGAACTGCCTCCGGTCGGTGGGCTGAGGCTCACGAACCATTCGGGCCACCTCGACCAGCCCCGACCTGCGCAGCAGCGCGGCGAGGTGATCGGGCCACCACCGGTAGGCCGGCGCGACTGCGTGGTCGAAGACCTGCGTCGGGTGAGACGGATCGTCACTTGCCGAAAAGCCGACCAGAAGGTGCCCGCCAGGTGCCAGCACACGATGGAACTCCCCCAGGATGACGGGGAGTTCCTGCGGCGGAGTGTGGATGACGGACCAACGGGAGAGCAGGCCGCCCAGCAGGCCGTCAGCAATGTTCAGCGCGGCCATCGAGCCCACGTCGAACCGCAGACCCGGATAGGCATGCCGAGCCAGCTCGATCATCGCGGGAGAGGCGTCGACACCGAACGCCGTCACCCCCAGTTCATCCAGATAAGCAGTGATATCGCCAGGCCCACACCCCAGGTCCGCGACCCGCCCGTCCCCACTCGCCTTCGCGGCCTCGGCGAAAGCGCCCAGGATCGCGCGATCCAGGGGCCTGTCACGCAAGGCGTCGCGAAACAGCTCCGCGTACGTGGAGGCGGCAGCGTCGTAGGCCTCGCGGATGGCACCGAGGACGTCATGTTCGACCATGCTCGCGACAGTAGTCCCCGACACCGGCCCGCAACGCGCCCCCCACGCAGGGCCCTTGCTCCTCCGCCCAGCCGCGCCCCACGTCGAGGACGGCCGGGCCAGATGTGAACACGCCGGCCTGGGTAACTCCTTGTCATGACTGACCGACCGCTGCTCCTCCTCGACGTCGACGGCCCCCTCAACCCCTTCGGCGCCCGGTGGTGGCGTCCGCGCGGCTATGTGACCCGCCGGGTGCACCCCTCGAACTGGTCCTCGCGACAGAAACCGGGATCCCGGCGGCTGCGCCGCGGCCTGCGGATCCGGCTCAATCCGGCGCACGGGGAACGACTGCTCGCGCTGCCCTACGAGTTGGCGTGGGCGACGACGTGGATGCACGAGGCCAACGAGATGATCGGGCCGGTGATCGGGCTGCCGCGCGATCTGCCGGTCATCGAGTTCGACAACCTCTTCGCCGCGGATGCGGAGGGCCTGTACTGGAAGACCCGGCGGGTTCTGGAGTGGGCGGCGGGACGGCCGTTCGTCTGGGTCGACGACATGATCACCGACGTAGACGTACGGCATGTGGCCGAGCACCACGACACGCCGGCGCTGCTGCTGCGGATCGATCCGCGCCGGGGGCTTCGGGAGGAGGAGTTCACGGAGTTGGAGCGGTGGGCTCGTGCCCTGTGAGGCGTGGGGGCGTCGTCGGTGCGGCGGGCTCGTAGCCTGGAGGCATGGGTGATCTTCTTCTTGTGCGGCACGGTGAGACCGAGTGGTCGGCGTCCGGTCAGCACACCAGCTGGACCGACCTCTCACTGACGGACCACGGCCGTGAGCAGGTGAGCGGCCTCGCCCCGCTGCTCGGCTCGCACCGCATCGGCGCCGTCTTCGTGAGCCCTCTGAAGCGGGCCCGGGAGACCGCGGAGCTGGCCGGGCTCACCGGGGCGCGCGTCGACGCGGATCTGGTCGAGTGGGACTACGGCGGGTACGAGGGGATCACGACCGTCGAGATCCATCGCACCCGGCCGGACTGGTTCCTGTTCACGGACGGGGTCGCGCCCGGGCCGCCGGAGCATCCCGGGGAGAGCCCGGAGGAGGTCGGGGCGCGCGCCGACCGGATGCTGGCGAAGGCGCACGCGGCGCTGGGGAACACCGACGGGAGCGTGGTGCTGGTGGCGCACGGGCACTTCCTGCGCGTCCTGACGGCCCGCTATCTCGGGCTGCCCGCCTCCGGAGGCGCACTGTTCCAGCTGGCCACGGGCACGGTCTGCCGGCTCGGCACGGAGCATGGGCGTCCGGTCGTCGCTGGGTGGAATGTCAGACCCTCCTCGTAGTCTTCGAGTGGGTCGACCCACGGTCGGCTCGCGTGAGGGAGGGTGCCGTGACACGACCGCCGACCGCCGCCCAGCGGCGGATCATGGACGCCGCCGAGCCGGTGACCGGGCGGCTGACGGGTACGGAGGCGCAGCTCGCGGCGCTGGTGAAGCGGGGGCTGGCCTTCCGGCATCCGCGTCCGCCGCACGACCACTTCCTGACACCGGCCGGGCATCGCGTACGGGACACGGCACCGGCCGACGTCACGGAGACGGCTCCGAAGGCCGCCGCCCCCGCC
>NZ_LRTR01000884.1 GCF_001550375.1 Streptomyces europaeiscabiei
TCGCCGCCGCCCTGCTGCTCGGCCGGCCGGAGAAGGCGGCCGAGCGGTCGACGGAGCCCGCGGGGCCGGCCCCGAAGCCGCTGTGGACCTACCGCGGCGGCCCGCTCCTCCAGGCGCCCGCTGTCTTCAACGACGGCACGGCCCTGGTGAAGACCCGCCCGGGTGACCTGGTCTGCCTCGACCTCAAGGACGGCACCCGGCCCAAGTGGGTCTACGAGGGGATCAGCCAGTCACCCACCCCGACCGTGCTGGCCTTCGACGCCGCGATCGCGCTCGGTGAGGGGGCGACGGTGATCGGGGTCGACCCGGTCGACGGAGGGGAACGTTTCACCATCGACTTCGGACCGGACTTCCGGTTCGACACGCTGCTGGGCGCCACCGACGACCGGGCCGTCACCGTCATCGGTGTCCGGCTCCAGCGGGACACCGAGGAGCAGGGCGTGGCGACGTCCACGGACACGGTGTTCGGCGTCGACCTCGCGGGCCGCCGCGCCGAGGTCATCCCCATCAGTCCGGAGGACGTCGGGGTCCGGCTGGCGCCGGTCATCCTCCCCGACGTCTTCGTCTACGCCGACGGCCTGCGCAACGTCACCGCCCGGAGCACCGAAAGCTCCGGCGTCGTGTGGCGGCACCCCGTCGGCTACGACCTCCGGCCCGGCCTCGCCGTGCTCAACCGCACGGTGTTCGCCATCGGCCGGGAACTCGAGGCCCTGAACCTCTCCACCGGCAAACTGCGCTGGCGGGTGAAGCCCGAGCGCGGCATGTTCGCCTCCCTCGGCGGCTACGGCAACACGCTCTACGTCACGGGCACGGACCCGGCCGGCGTGTACGCGTTCAACGCCGGGACCGGCGCCCGCCGTTGGTTCTGCCCCACGCCACGCCTCAACATCGACCAGCCCGTCACCGCGGGTCCCGACGCCGTCTACGTCCCCGCCCACCAGAACAAGAACGGCATCTACGCGATCGGTGCCGCCAAGGGCAGACTCCTGTGGAACTTCACCGACGGCGTGGAGACCGGCGTCAACGACTGGCAGCTCGCCTGCGACCACAGCGGCGTCCTGGTCGCCCAGCACTACGACCGCACGTACGGCCTGCCTGCCCCCTGACGGCACCGGGGCCCGGGGCGCCGCACCCCGCCCGGCCCCGATATCCGCTCGCCCCGGCCGGACAGCCGACCTACCCTCGCTCCATGAACAAGCCCCTCGTCGCCATCCTCAGTGGCGCAGGCATCTCCACCGACTCCGGCATCCCCGACTACCGGGGCCCGAACGGGCTGTGGCGGCGGGATCCGGAGGCCGAGAAGCTGGTGACGTACGAGTACTACATGGGCGATCCGGAGATCCGGCGGCGGTCGTGGCAGATGCGGCGCAAGAACCGGACGCTCAAGGCCGAGCCGAACGCCGCGCACCGGGCGGTGGCCGAGCTGGAGCGGAGCGGGGTGCCCGTGCGGGTGATCACGCAGAACGTCGACGGTCTGCACCAGCTCGCCGGGATGCCCGCCCGCAAGGTGCTGGAACTCCATGGCACGGCACGCAGCGTGGTGTGCACCCGGTGCCATGCCCGGGGGCCGATGGAGGACGCGCTGGCGCGGGTCGAGGCGGGTGAGGAGGATCCGCCGTGCCGGGAGTGCGGTGGGATCCTGAAGTCGGCGACGGTGATGTTCGGCGAGCGCCTCGACCCGGTGGTGCTCGGCGAGGCCGCCGCGATCACCAAGGCCTGCCAGGTCTTCATCGCCGTCGGCACCAGCCTCCGGGTCCAGCCCGCCGCCGGCCTCGCCGGAGTCGCCGCCGACCACGGAGCCCGGCTGATCATCGTCAACGCCGAGCCGACCCCGTACGACGCACGCGCCGACGAGGTCGTACGGGAGCCGATCGGTACGGCGCTGCCCACGCTGTTGCGCGGGCTCGGCGCGAGCACTCAGTAGATCGGCGTTGCGCGACCGCCGGCGGCGACCCCGCAGCGCACGGGGTGCCGGCGGTCCGGTCGGCAGGCCTGCCGGCAGGGCTGTCCCGGACCTGTCAGACCAGCACGTTCTTGTAGAAGATGCTGGAGCGGCGGTCGCCCTCGTCGCCGGTCGCGAAGCCGAGGAAGAGGCGGGACTCGCCCGCGTCGGTTCGGTAGATGGCGAGGCCCTCGGGTTCCCGCCACTTCAGCGTGGAGCCGGCCTTGGTGAGGACCGGGCCCTGGGCGATCTTGCCAGTGTTGACGTTGATGCTGGTGAGATAGGTGTTTCCGGGGGCCTGATTGGTGTCCGAGTAGTGGTCGCCCGTCTGGAAGTACATGTACGAGCCGTAGAGCGCGTACCCCTGGGGCGTGCCGGAGATCGACGGCGGGGTGAACCTGACGAGCGGGTTGCTGAAGTCGCCCTTGTCCGTGTCGGAGAGCGCGTAGACGGCGATGTGCTTGGCGCCGTCCTTGTGGTAGCGGACGATCATGCGGTTGTACACCGGGTCGATGGAGCAGGTGAACTCCGAGGCGCCGGAGACCGGCTGGAACCTGCCGAAGCTGGTGGACGACGAGTCGAGAGTGGTGCCCGCGGCGTACTTGATGAAGGCGAGCTTCGTGCCGTAGCCGTTGCCGTTGGCATCGCTCTCGATCCACAGGTGGCTGCTGGTGCCGCTCGGGCGGACGCCGAAGGCGACACCGTGGCCGAACCCGTTGAGGTGCATGTACGAGACGTAGTTGCCGTGGAGGTCGAGTTGGCTGATGCACAGGTCACCGGCCGACTCCGGGCTGTCCGCCCGCTTCGCGGCGACGAACAGGCGCTTGTTGACGGAGTCGAAGGCGAAGCTCTGCTGGACGCGCTTGCTGTGCAGGACGTTGTCGCGAAACAGGTCGTAGGACGGTTGGGACAGGTCGAAGCGCTTGGTCGCGGTCACCGACGCGGACGCACTCTGGGCACCGTATCCGAGACCCAGCGCGGCGAGCCCGACGCCGGCACCGGTGCGCAGAAGTCCTCGACGGGTAGGGGACACAGGGGAGTTGAACTCCATGACAAACCTTCTGGGAAGAGGAGGTGAAGTCCCAAGACGTTAGGCATGAAGATCGGGCCGAAGTGTCGCCGGAGCAGGCCTCACGGGGGTTCGTTGCTCGCTTGGGACAAACGGGCGCTGTCCTGTGCAGCTCCTTCCACCATCTCGTGCGGCTCCTTCACGCGCCGTGCCCCGGTTGCCTGCCGGTGTGCAGATTCGCCGAAGGCCTCAGGACGCGGCCGTGCGGGTGACGCGGATCTTGGACTGGCCGTGCGGCAGCTTCTCCCAGTCGTCCATGAAGCGGGCCTGGAGGCCGTGCTTCGCGGCCAGGGCGACGAGCGTCTCGGTGCGGTAGTAGAAGTCCTCCCGCAGGACGTGGTGTTCCGTGCCCTCGGTGCGGTCGAAGGTGAAGTCGAACCAACCGTCCGGGCTCAGCACCCGGCCGATGTGGGACAGGCACTCCTCGATGACGTGGAGCGGTGAGTGCGAGAAGACGCTGTGCGCGTGCACCACGTCGAAGTGGGCGTCGGGGAGGAACCGGAGGGTCAGGTCGCGTACGGGGGTGAGCGTGGGGAGGCGTTGCTGCAGCCCCATCTCCACGATCGTGTCCTGGGCGGCGGCGAGGATGTCGGGCGAGATGTCGATGCCGTAGTAGTGCCCGGGTTCCAGGTGGCGGATGAACCGCCAGCCGCCCCGCAGGTTGCCGCAGCCGATCTCCAGCATGCGGTGCTCGGGGCGCAGACCGTGGCCGAGCAGATAGTCGAACTGCATCGCGCCCAGCGCCAGCCACCGTTCACGGCTGCGGCTGCCGACCGCCGCGTCCGGGTCGGCGCGGGTGTCGGAGCGCATCACCGCGCGGTAGTAGTCGATGTGGTCCGGGTGGCGGTGGCGCAGCCACATGTCGCGGGCCACGCGGACCAGGTGGCGCGGCACCCGGTCGGGGTGGCGCAGGGCGTAGGTGATGCGGTGGCCGAGGGCGGCCCGGTTGACGGTGACGTTCTTCTCGGTCGGCGGCACGGGGCTTCCTTCCCAATGGAGTCGGGCGGTGCTTCCCGAGATGGCTCGGGTCGTGCTGCCAGCCTCGGGGCGGCGGCGGGGTGTGCGGCTCGGCCGACCGGCTCCGGTCCGGGGGCGGTTCGGGCGATCCTCGTATCAGCCGATCGGTTGATGCGGTCGGGAGCCGGTCACGTTAGACACAGGAGGGCGACCTGTGAAGTACCCGAGGAGCACGACAAGAGAGCCGGTGGGACGATGAGTTGGCCGGAGCATCAGCGCACGGACCCGGACGCGCGCTGGCTGGCCGCCGTCGTGCACGCCTCGTTCTTCCTGCTGTTGTGCTCCTCGTTCGCCCGGTTCCTGACGCGTGATCAGGGCGGGGCACGTGCGGTCTGGGTGGTGGCGCTGTTCGGGGTGTTCGGGCTTCTCTACGCCCTCGGGCACCTGCTGGCGCCGGCGCCGCCTCCCGGCAGCAGGCCGTCCACCCGGCATCTGGCCTGGCTGGGGTCCGTGACGGCGGTCTGGGTCGTTCTCCTCGCGCTCGCGCCGAGTGCCACGTGGTGTGCCATGCCGCTGCTGTTCGCCGGGCTCCACACACTGCCCCCACGGATCGCCGTGCCCCTTGCGGTCCTGCTCACCTCGCTGGTCGTCGCCGCCGAGATACGGGTGTCCGAGGGCACCATCAACCCCAACATGGTCGCGGCCCCACCCGCCATGGCGGCGGTCGCCACCGCCGTCTTCGTCCATCTGCGACGGCAGGCTGCCCGGCAGCGCGTCCTGATCGACGACCTGGTCCGTACCCGCCGTGAGCTCGCGGCCACGGAACGGCGGGCAGGCGTCCTGGCGGAACGGCAGCGGCTGGCCACCGAGATCCACGACACCCTCGCCCAGGGGCTGTCCAGCCAGCGCATGCTGCTCCAGGCCGCCGAGCGCGTCTGGGGCACGGACCCGGACACGGCCCGTGGACACATCGGGAAGGCGGCCGAGATCACCTCCCACAGCCTCGCCGAGGCACGCCGGTTCGTCCACGATCTGGCACCGGCCGATCTCGTGGAGCGCTCCCTGCCCGCCGCGCTCGGCGCCCTCGCCGAGCGGGAGAGCGGGCCGGGCCTGACGGTGGAGTTCCGCCTCGACGGCATCCCGGGCCCACTGCCCGAACGCGCCGAGGCGGCACTGCTGCGCATCGCCCAGGGCGCGCTGGCCAACGTACGCGAACACGCCGCCGCGACCCGGGCCGCACTGACCCTGACCTGCCTCGACGACCAGGTCTCGCTGGACATCGCCGACAACGGGCGGGGCTTCGCCCCGGGCCGCCCGTCGGTCGCCGAGGAGGGCCGGGCG
>NZ_LRTR01000885.1 GCF_001550375.1 Streptomyces europaeiscabiei
CAGCCAGCGGGCGACGTGGCGGCCGAGCCCGCCGGTGCCTCCGGTGACGAGGACGGTGCCGGACGGCTGCCACCGGCCGTCGGGGCGCGGTCCCTCACCGGCGCGCACCAGTCTCCGGGCGAAGATGCCCGATCCGCGCACCGCGAGGTGGTCCTCCTGCAGCGTCCCGGACAGCCCGTCGACCAGCCGGGAGGCGGCACGGTCGTCGAGCGTGTCGGGCAGGTCGATCAGGCCGCCCCAGCGCTGGGGGTACTCCAGGGCCGCGATGCGGCCGAGACCCCAGGTCATCGCCTGGAGCGGGTGGTGCAGCCGCTCGCGGCGGTGGACGGAGACGGCACCGTGCGTGGCGCACCAGACGGGCGCGTCGAGCCGGACGTCACCGAGCGCCTGGAGCAGGGAGGCGGTCAGGACCAGGCCGGTGGGCAGGACGCCTTCCGCGGACCAGGGGGACTCGTCCAGGGCGAGCAGCGAGAGCACTCCGCCGATCTCGGTGCCGTCGGTCTGCTGCCGGATCAAGTCGGCCATACGGTCGCGCTCGGCGGCGGGTCCCCCGGCGACGAGGAGGCGTGCTCCGGCCGACCGCTCTTCGAGGGCCGCCGACACCTGTCGGACGAGGGGGTCGGACTCGTGTCCCGCGGGGACGACGACCAGCCAGGTGCCCGTGAGGTCTGCGGCCCGTGCGGCTCGCCCGGTGCTGGGCCGCCAGGCGACCCGGTAGCGCCAGGCGTCCAGGGTGGAGCGGTTGATCCGGTCGCGCCGCCACGACGACAACGCGGGCACGACCTCGGCCAGCGAGCGCACGTCCTCCATCCCGAGGCTCTCGGCGAGGGAGTCCAGGTCGTGGTTCTCGACGCTGTTCCAGAAGCTGTCGTCGAGCACCCCCGGGTGCCCGTCGACGACGGTCTCCCGGGCCGTGGGCTCCAGCCAGTAGCGGCTGCGCTGGAAGGCGTAGGTCGGCAGCTCCACCCGGCGCGGGGACAGTCCCTCGAAGACCGGGGCCCAGTCCACGGATACTCCCCGCGTCCACGCCTCGCCCAACGAGAGGCAGAACCGGTCGAGACCCCCCTCGCCGCGCCGCAGCGACCCGATCACCACGGCATCGGCACCCACCGCCTCGACGGTCTCCGCCACCGGCACCGTCAGCACCGGATGGGGACTCATCTCCACGAACGCACCGTGGCCCGATTCCGCCAACCGCCGCACCACCGGCTCAAGACGCACCGTCTGCCGCAGATTGCGGTACCAGTACCCGGCGTCGGTCTCCGCCGATTCGATCCACTCGCCCGTCACCGTCGACAGGAAAGGAACCGACGGCTCCAACGCCACCACCGGCGCCAAAACCTCCCCCAACTCCCCCTCGATCAACTCCACATGAGACGAATGCGACGCA
>NZ_LRTR01000886.1 GCF_001550375.1 Streptomyces europaeiscabiei
GGCTGGGCGGCCGCGGGCTGTCCGCGCGCGGACTCGCCGACGACGACGAGCTGGTGCGGACGGTCGCGGACCTGCTGGCCGAGCGGCGCTGCCTGGCCTGGCTGGACGGCGGCATGGAGACGGGGCCGAGGGCGCTCGGACACCGCTCGCTGCTGGTGTCGGCGCACTGGAACGGCGCCCGCCGGCACGTGTCCCAGACCATCAAGGGGCGTGAATGGTTCCGGCCGGTCGCGCCGATCTGTCCGGAGGAGGTCGCGGACCGCTACTTCACCGGCCCCCTGGACCACACCGAAAGCATGCTGTTCGCGGTGCGGGTGCGGCCCGAGGAGTCCCACCTGCTCGCCGAGGCGCGGCACATCGACGGCACGGCCCGCCTGCAGACCGTACGGCCGGACACCCACCCCCTGCTGCACCGGCTGTGCCACGCGGTCGGCGACCGCACCGGGCTGCCCGTCCTCATCAACACCAGTGCCAACGGAGGCGGCATGCCCATCCTCAACCATCTCGACCAGGCCCTTGAACTGCTGGCGGAGACGGAACTGGACGCCGTGGTGCTGCCCGGGCGCCGCCTGATCGTCGAGTGATCCGCGCCCCCCTCGACGGCTACCCCACCCGCCCCCGGCGGACGGCAATCGGCCGAGAACGGCGGGTGTCGGTCCTGGCCCGCCCACCCGATCCTGTACAGGCGTCGTACCCCTGGAGAGTGCACGTGCCCGCCACTCAACTGCGCGACATCCGCAAGACACAGCCGCTGCGTGTCCTGACACCCGCCGACTGGGCCCAGTGGACCGAGCAAGGCTATGTGATCGTCCGTCAGGCGGTGGCGCCCGAGACGGTCGCCGCGCTCACGGACGGGCTGCGCTCCTTCCTCGACATGCGCCCGGACGACCCCTCGACCTGGACGTCGCCGCACACCGGCAACGACCGGCTGCCCGGCCACAGCGGACTGGTCGAGATGTACAACCATCAGGCCCAGTGGGACGTGCGCCAGACACCGCGCGTGTACGAGGCGTTCGCCGACATCTGGGACCTGGACGAGCTGTGGGTGACCATCGACTTCGCCAACGTCAACCCGCCCAACCGGGGCGAGCGGGCCTTCGGCGGGTTCGTCCACTGGGATGTGGACACCTCCACCGACCCGCTGCCGGTGAGCTGTCAGGCGGTGCTCTCACTCACGGCGGGCGACGAGGACATCGGCGGCTTCCAGTGCGTGCCGGAGATCTTCGCCGAGTGGGAGAAGTGGGTGAGCCGACAGCCCTCCGACCGGGACCCGTTCACGCCGGACATCACCGGCTACTCGATCACTACCCCGGAGGTGGCGCCCGGCGACCTGATCATCTTCAACAGCCTGCTGCCGCACGGCGTGCACCCGAACGTCTCCGAGCGGCGGGTGCGCATGGCGCAGTACCTGACGATGGCGCCCGCCTGGGAGGAGAACGCCGAACTACGCGAGGCCCGGGTGCGGTTCTGGCGAGACCGCGTCCCGCCGCACCCGCCGGAGGGCGGGGTACGCAAGGAGGAGTCGGAGCTGTACGGGTCGGCGCGGCTGACGGAGCTGGGCGAGCGGCTGCTGGGACTGCGCGAGTGGCACGAAGGGAGCGTCGTTGGCTAGCGACGCGTCACCGGGAACCCGTGTGGCTGGACGGACGGGCCTGGGCCGTCCGTTCCGCTGGCTGTTGGCCTCGGCAGCGGCCTCCAACGCCGGCGACGGCATCACGCGGACGCTGCTGCCGCTGCTGGTCGTGGCGCACCACCCCGATCCGGCGGCGGTCGCGGGCCTGACCGCCGTGAACATGTTGCCGTGGCTGCTCTTCGCGCTCCCGGCGGGCGTCCTGGTGGACCGGGCGGACCGGCGACGTATCGTGCTCGGCAGCAACGCGGTCCGGGCGGCGGCGCTGGCCGGGGCGGCCTTCGTCCTCGCGCAGGACCGGCCGCTGGGCCTGTTGTACGCGCTGGCGTTCGTGCTGGGCATCGCCGAGACACTGGCCGACACCGCCGCCCCCGCGATGCTGCCGCGCCTGGTGGACGAGCGGCATCTGGAGCGGGCCAACGGGCGTCTGTCGGCGACGCAGATCGTGCTCAACGAGACGGCAGGACCGCCCGTGGCGGGTCTCCTCGCGGGGCTGGCGGCCGCGGCGGCGCTGGCCACGGGCGGGGCGCTGTACGCGCTGGCCGCGCTGC
>NZ_LRTR01000887.1 GCF_001550375.1 Streptomyces europaeiscabiei
CACCGGGTCGTCCCCCGCGCAGGCGGCCACCTCGGGCGCGAACGACGCGAGGACCGCCGGCCGGTCCGGCCTCGGGTAGAGCCGGCCGGGCAGCCCGTCCATCGGGCCGAACACCTCCTCGGCGCGCGCCAGCAGCCGGGCCGAACCACCGGTCCGCCCGTCGTACGACCGCAGCGCCGCCTCCAGTCCCGCCCGCCCGATCCAGGCCCCGCCGCCGCAGTCCCCGAGCAGGTGGCCCCAGCCGTCCGCCCGACGCCAGCCCTCCAGATCCGTGCCGATCGCGATGAGCCCCGTACCGGCGGCGATCACCGCGCCCGGCCGCACACCGAGGGCGCCGGTGTAGGCGGTGACCGCGTCGGCCACCAGCGCGATCCGCCGGGCCCCCAGCTCGCGCGACAGCGCCGACGGCAGCTCGGCACGCAGCTGTTCGCCGAGCGTCGCGAACCCGGCGGCCCCGACGGCCACCGCGGCGGGGTGCTCGCATCCGGCGTCGTCGAGCAACCGCCGTGCCAGGGGCAGCAACCGCTCCAGCAGATGCCCGGCGTCGATTCCGCGCGCTCCGGTCCGTACCGGCTCCCCGGACACCGCCGGCTCGCCGAGCACCTCGGTGCCCCGGGCCAGCGCCACCCGCATTCCGGAGCCACCGGAGTCCACGGCGAGCACGACGGGGGGCTCGCCGCCGGTCATGGCAGGCGCCGGTGCGCGGGAGCGCCGCCCTGCCTCGTGAGCAGGTCGTTGGCGCGGCTGAAGGGACGGGAGCCGAAGAAGCCCCGGTCGGCGGACATGGGGGAGGGGTGGGCGGACTCGATGGACGGGAGGTCGCCGAGGAGCGGACGGAGGTCGCGGGCGTCACGGCCCCACAGGACGGACGCCAGGGGACGCCCACGCGCGGCCAGCGCCCGGATCGCCTGCCCGGTGACCTCCTCCCAGCCCTTGCCCCGGAGTGCGGCCGGCTTGCGCGGGGCCGTGGTGAGCGCCCTGTTGAGCAGGCTGCCCGGCAGCGGCCGTACCTCCGGCGTGACGGAGAAGGACAGCCCCGCCGTGTGTGCGGTAGTTCCGGGATCTGTGTATCGGCAAGGAGAGGCCGACGAGGCGTGATGACCATGGCGGAGTGGGTTGATCACTGGTTGCAACAGGCTCCCCTCCTCCCGGTGACCGGCTTCGAGAGTTGCTGGACCGGCTCGATGACCTTGTTGAGGAGGAAGACTAGCGCCGCGGGGGCGTCTGTGTGCGGGGCTTGTGTGTGCGAGGTCCCGGTGTGTGCCAGTAGGGTGACGCGCTGTGGCACGACGACCCTTGCATGAACTTGTTGAAGCGGGTTGGGCGAAGGCTCTGGACCCCGTGGCCGAACGTATCGCTGTGATGGGGGACTTCCTGCGGGCTGAAATAGCGGCCGGCCGGACGTATCTTCCGTCCGGGACGAATGTCCTGCGCGCGTTCCAGCAGCCCTTCGATGACGTGCGTGTCCTGATCGTGGGGCAGGATCCCTATCCCACGCCGGGGATGGCCATCGGGTTGAGCTTCGCTGTCTCGCCGGAAGTGCGTTCACTGCCGGGGAGCCTGGAGAACATCTTTCGGGAGATGAACACTGATTTGGGGCTGCCCAGGCCGTCCAACGGTGATTTGACGCCGTGGACGGAGCAAGGGGTACTGCTGCTGAACAGGGCGCTGACGACGGCGCCGCGCAGTCCGGGTGCGCACCGGGGCAAGGGCTGGGAGGAGGTCACCGAGCAGGCGATCCGGGCGCTGGCCGCGCGCGGCAAGCCACTGGTGTCCGTCCTGTGGGGGCGCGACGCGCGTAATCTGCGGCCGTTGCTGGGGGATCTGCCGGCGATTGAGTCTGCTCATCCGTCTCCGATGTCGGCGGATCGCGGATTCTTTGGTTCGCGTCCGTTCAGCCGGGCCAACGATCTGCTGCTGCGGCAGGGTGCGCAGCCGGTGGACTGGCGACTGCCGTAGGGCACGTTGTGCGTGACGGCTTGGAAGGCGGCGGCCCCCTGCCAGGGTGCCGGACTCCGGCTGGATGAACTCTGGTAGAGCGAGAGTCTTCACCGACCTTGCATCAGAGGGCCGTCGACATGTTCTCGATGACTCATCACACGGAGTGCGGTGCCCCCGTCCTTGCCAGCCGTGAAGCGCTCCTGAACTGCGGTTTCTTGGGTGTGCGTCAGGTGCGGTGCGGGCGTCACGGGCGATCTCCTGACGCTCGTCCGACGCTCGTCGATCTTGCTTGCTGACGGTGAGTCGGGTGAGTGGGCGGCCGGGGCTCTGCTGAGTGCCGGCCCGGCTCCATCACTACAATCACCGCCGCCCCACACCGCAACCGGCGGCAACCCACCCATCACCAGGTCGATCAACGTCCCTGGGCAGTACACCCAGATCACTCATTTCCCATGGCGGGGCCTTCATCCCGCCCGTCCTCATCCGAGCCGCTTCGCTGCGTCCGAAGCCGGGCCGGGATCCGCCCCATCCCGGTTACTGCCCTAAGGGAGATCTGCTCCACGCGTGCAGGCGCTCGCGCCAGGGCGGAGTGTCCACGAGGGCGGCATCGGCTTCGGGCAGGCACAGGTAGACGTCCCGGCTCCCGTCCTCCTCGGGCGTCGGCGCGATGTGCATGGTCGGTACCGGAAGGTCGGGGAACTCGTACCAGAACGGCCGTCCCGCGCCCACGTCGATCCGGTACAGCGGGAACTGCGACCAGTTGTTGACCGAGATGGACGTCTTCGACACGTCGGGCGCCCGCACCGACATCACATGGCGAGAAACGCCCCTGCGCCGGTAGGAGTTGAGGAAGGCGATCTCGTCGCGGATCTTATCCTCGGTGTTGCTCTCCAGGCAGCGCCGCACGTCCCGCGCGACGGCACCCAGCGGCGACTCGCGCAACTGGGCGGCCGTGAGCGAAGTCCAGCTGTTGCTGACGCAGTTGCCCCAGTACGACGCCGGCAGGTCGCCGCCGAGACGGTGCTGCACGCCGACGATCAGCCCCAGCCATTCGGTCGCGTCCGCCGGCCGAGCTCTCAACTCGCCCAGCACCTGCCACAGATGGGCGGTCAGCGCGTCGTTCGTCGACACCCAGGCGCCGGGTTCCGTGAGGATGTGCTGTGACTCGGCCTTGAGCGCGGCCAGTTCCGTCGCGTCGAACCGGGTCGTTACGGTGGCCAGCTTGTTGCTGGCCGCCCGCAGCGTGGTCGCCAGGTGCCGGACCCGGCCCACTCCGAGGAACGCGCGCGCCTGTCGCGTAGCCGGGTCCGCCGACGGCCGGCCCAGCTCGTCCAGTACCTCGCGGGCATGGCCGGGGTCGTCCCACGCCAGCCCGAGGTGCTCGCGCGACCAGCTCTCCAGGAAGGCGACGGTGCTGCCGCCGTCCGCGAGACTGTGGTTGATGAGCACACCGAGGACGGATCCGCCGCCGCGCATCCGGGTCAGGCGAACCTTGAGCAGCGGCGTGTCCCGGCCGATGACGCCGAAGGCGCTCACTTCGCGCAGCAGGTTCCCGATGACCGGTCCGGCGCGCAGCCCGTGGCCGTAGTCGCGCATCGGGTCGGGGCAGGACGCCTCGGTGAACCGTACGCCCGCGTCGTTGCAGACCACGCTCAGCCCGCCGTCCGCGTCCCTTTCGAGGCGCCCGGCCAGCAGCGGGTAGCGGCGCAGGGTGCGCGCCAGGGAGTCGCGCAGCGCCGCGCCGTCGAGGGTGCCGCGGTAGAAGAACGTCAGCGGCGTGTACCACGGGCCGGTCAGCAGGTCGTAGCCGGTGAGGCGGACGCGGCGGCCGTCTGCCTCACCGGCGCGAACGGTGTGCTCCTTCTCCACGCGGCTGTCCACGACCGTGCGGAACGCGGAGGTGCCCTTCTTCGCCGTGCGTGAGGTGGTGCTCTTCCCCGCCACGGCCGCCTCAGTCCCAGGCCACGAGCAGCTGGTCCACGCCGTAGTGCACAGCGCGGTCACGCAGTGGCACCTCCTGGGCCGGCGTCGCCAGCCGCAGCGTCGGGAACCGCTCGAACAGACTGCGCAGCCCGATGCGCAGACTGGTCCGGGCCAGATGCTGGCCCAGACACTGGTGCGCGCCGAAACCCAGTGCCAGGTGCTTGCGCGGGATACGGGTCACGTCGAGCCGGTCGGGGTCGTCGAAGACCTCGGGGTCGCGGTTGGCGGCGGGCAGCGACAGCACCACCGTCTGACCGGCCTTGATGGTCGTGCCGCCGATCTCGACGTCCTCGATCGCACACCGGCTCGACCCCATCTGGGAGATCGTCAGATAGCGCAGCAGCTCGTCGACCGCACCCGTCTCGTACAGCTCCGGCCGCTCGCGCAGCAGCGCCAGCTGTTCCGGGTGCTCCAGAAGTGCGAAGGTGCTCAAGGACAGCATGTTCGGCGTGGTGTCGAGCGAGCCGCCCAGGGTGAGAACCCCCAGGTTGACCAGTTCGTCCTCGGTCAGCTCGCCGGTCGCCGCCAGCCGCCCGAAGAAGTCCTCGCCCTGTTCGGCCATCCGCTCCCTCACCATCGGCCGGATGAGGCCGTCCATCGCCTCCAGGTGATGGATGAACTCCTCCAGGGTGTAGGTGAGCGTCATCAGTGCCGAGAAGTGCTCCTGGATGCCGTCCATCAGCTCCGGGGAGACGCCCATCAGCGAGCACACCGAGCGCAGGCTGACCTTCTCCGCGAAGTCGGTCAGCAGATCGGCGGGTGAGCCCGCGGCCGCCATCTCCTCCAGTGTCTCGTCGACGATGCGCCTCAGGTGGGGCTCGTACTGCTGGATGCGCCGCAGGGTGAAGTGACCTGCCAGCAGCCGCCGGTACCTGGTGTGCTCCGGGGCGTCCATTTTCGCGAACGACCCGGGGAGCGAGGGCTGCGGCGCGTACTCGGTCATCGGGAACGGCGGCGCGACCACGTGCGCGAGCAGTTCGTTGCGGTGGCTGAACCGGTCGTCGGCGAGGATCTGCCGGACCAGGTCGTGCCGCGTCACCAGCCAGCCGGAGGTGTCCTTCGGCGCCACCTGGAACGTGACGGGACTGACCGGCTGCTCGGCGCGCAGCCGGGCGTACTCGGCGGGCGGGTCGAACGGGCACTTGCCCCGCTCCGAGGGAATCACGGGAGGCTCGGGCCTGGTCTTCATGAACTCACTCCGTCGGCGAAGAAGGGAGGGGCGGTCGAGTGGGGGAGGAGGCAGGGCGCGGACGCCTCAGGCGCGGTGCACGAGCAGTGGCAGGTGGCGTGCGCCGAAGACGTTGGTGCCGTGCCAGGCGAGCCGTGCTTGCGGGTCCACGGTGATGTGG
>NZ_LRTR01000888.1 GCF_001550375.1 Streptomyces europaeiscabiei
CGCGCCGAGGCGCTGCTCGCGCCGGTGCTGCCGCGCCGCCGGGCCGCCGAGGACGCGCCGCTGGACGCGGTGGCAGCACCCGACGGCACGAAACTCTTCCTCTGCGCGACGGACCGCCCCGAACTCCCGAGCTGGACCGGGGACTTCCGGCCCGTGGAACACACGGAGGCCGCCCGCCACGTCCACCGCGTCGACCATCTCGCCCTGACCCAGCCCTGGCACCAGTTCGACGAGGCCGCCCTCTTCCACCGCACGGTGCTCGGCCTCCACGCCAGCGACAGCGTCGATGTCGCCGACCCCTACGGCCTGTTCCGCAGCCGGCCGGTGACCAACGAGGACGGCACCGTCCGGATCGCCCTCAGCGTCGGCCCCGCCCCGACCGACGACACAGCCCGCGCCCAGCACATCGCCCTCGCCACGGACGACGTCGTCGCCGCGGCCCGCGCCTTCCGCGCGGCCGGAGGGCGGCTGCTGGCCGTCCCCGCGAACTACTACGACGACCTGGCCGCACGGTTCGAGTTCGCCGACGGCGAGCTGGAGACGTACCGCGAACTCGGCGTCCTCTACGACCGCGACGCGGACGGCGAGTTCCGTCACTGCTACACCGAGACCGTCGGCCGCGTCTTCTTCGAACTCGTCCAGCGGGACGGCGGGTACCAGGGTTACGGCGCGCAGAACGCGCCCGTGCGCCTCGCCGCCCAGCACGTCCAACGACCGGCCAGGTAGGAAGAGTCACTGGCGGCTGACGGTGCGCGTCACACCCGTGGCGACCGTCGTCGCCAGGATCCAGCCGGTGATGACGAGAACGTACGACAGCCACTGCGACCCGCCCTCGGGCGCGTAGGCCCGCTCCTGCCCGAAGTCGATGATCGGGAGGAGCAGGTCGAGGGTGTAGACGACCGCGTTGAAGGGCGGGGCCTCGTCCGCCTTCAGCGGGCTCGGTGGTTGCACGGCGTACGTCACCGAGCCCACCGCCATCAGCGACAGCAGCCAGACGGCCGCGCGCAGCGGGCGGAAACCGTAGCCGACGGCGGCGTCCTGGGCGTAGCCCCAGAGCCGCCCGTACCAGCGGAGCGTGTCACGATGGCGGCGTTGCTTGGCGAGCTGGACGCGCCGGGCGGCGTCCTCGTCACCGATCCGGCGGTACGCGGCGGTCAACTGCTCGTAGGAGTACGGCAGATAGGCCTCCCCGTCGCGCTCCAGCATGGGCAGCCTTCGCTGGGCGGGCTCGTGCGGGATGAGAGAGGTGTAGGTGAGACTGTTCAGGAGGACCTTGTCCGGCAGCATCTCCGGTTCCACGAACAGCACCTCTATCTGGGCGCGGCGCAGATTGAGGTCACCCTCCATCGGAGGGCCCTTGCGCAGCCAGAGTTCGCTGATGACGCAGCTGCTCACCCGCAGCGCCGTACCCCCGGGGTTCGACAGCCTGGCGTACGACAGCTCCAGCCAGCCGCCCACCCGGGCACCGCGCAACTCGACCCGGCCGCGTACGTCCGCGTGCCGCAGCACCACATCGGACTCGGTGACGAGCGTCTCCGCGCCGAGAGCGGTGCCGCCGGGCCGGTGCAGCCGTGCCCGCTTCAGGTCGACCGCGCCGGCGACATGGGCACCGCCGAGCCGGACCTCGCCGTCCGCGCGCAGCCCGGGAGCGCACAACTCCTCCCCGATCTCCGCCTGGTTGAGCCGTAGCGCGGGCTCTTCGTCCGACGCGGTGAACTTGGCCCGCTCCATGAACAGGGTCCCGGAGATCTGTGCCCCGGTGAGTCTCACCGGACCCCGGAACCGGCACCCCGACAACCGCAGTCCGCCGTCCACCCGCACCCGCGCCGAACGCAGCCCGGGAAGCACGGACCTGGTCAGATTGAGGTAGGTGAACTGTGCGCCCGAGAAGTCGGGGACCTCGTCGAAGTGGCAGCCGCTCAGCCGTACGACGCTGTCGACCGCCGCGTACTTCAGTTCCAGTCTGCCGGTGATCCGGGCGCCCTCGATCTTGAGCGCGGCGACCTCACCCTCCTGCTGGGGAGCGGTGAGCAGCAGCGCCCGGAGCACCCGGGCCCGTACGGTCCGCTCGGGGCCCCATCCGGCGCCGTCCGCCGCGTCCTCGTCCTCGGCGGTCCCGAGGTCCACGGCCCTGAAGTCCACCGCCGCGCCCAGCGGAAAGGCCTCCCACACCCGCCGCTCGGCCGCCGTCAGATCGTTGATCATCATCACCCGGGACTCTCACCCGGAACGCTCGTACCTGTCAACAACCGCGATCCGGCCGTGCGTTCCGGCCGGACCCCGGCCGACGTCACCGTCCCTGGTGAGCCCAGGCCTCGTCGTGGGCACGGTGCGCGTCCGTGAGACCGTTCGTGAAGAACTGTTCGTAGTACTCGTTCTCCACGTGATGGACCTGGAGCCACACGCCCGGGACGTGGATCGCGTCCGTGTGGGCCGGGAAGCGGCCGTGCGTGCGGAGGATGTACTCGCAGATGTCGCGGGCGCAGTCGATCACCCGCTCCTCGTACTCACTCGCCTCGGTGAGATAGCGCTGCCCGTAGTCCTCCCGGTAGATCCGGGCGAAGACGTCCCGGTCGGTGTAGACGCCGCCGCGGCCGAACTTCTCCTGGACGATCGTGTCCACGGCCTCCGACATGCTCCCGAACATCGGCGGGCACGCGGCGGCGATCAGTGGGGCGCCGCCGTCGGGGGAGGGCAGCCGGACCGGGTGCGAGCGCACCTCGGCGTACTTCGGCAGCGGGATCTGCCAGCGCCAGATGTCGGAGGGCCGCCAGCGCGGGGTGACGAAGTCGAAGCCGAGCATTTTGCCGTACGCGCGGGAGAACTTCGGGTCGCCGAGGGCGATCTGCGGGTTGATGGTGGCGTGGATCCAGGCGCCCAGACCCATCGCCTCGGCCGTGAGCATCAGGTTCTGCAGCAGCAGATCCGCCTCGATCTGGGTGCGCATCGGGCCGAGGGCGCCGAGGGGCAGCTTCAGATCCCCGTTGAGGAAACCGTTCTTCACCCACTTCTTCACCCCGGCGGGACGGTAGAAGTTGCGGTCGTCCACGAGGGTGGGGCGGGCCCCGTCCGGCTGGGTGAGCAGATACATCAGCGCGTTCACGTACTGGTGGGAGAGGTCGACCACCGGGAACAGCAACGTCGTTCCGGGCAGGTTGGACAGGAAGCGGTTCGAGTCCAGGTACGCCGGGAAGTCCCGCTTGCCCGGCGCGACATCAAGGCGGTGGTCCAGGACCTTCACCTTCGCCTCGTGTGCCCGCGCGACCAGGGTCTCGGCGTCGAACGGCTCGTCCGGCGCCGGCTCCAGCCTGCGCAGGAAGTAGGTGCCCGAGTCGTTCACGAGGAAGAAGTGGGTGCCCTGGGCGTTGTCCGGGCTCCCGGCGGTGCGGCCCGCCATCGTCAGGTTGGGCTTGGACATGATGGGTGTGCCGTTGTCCGGGTCCTCGAAGGGCCGGTCGGGCATGGTGAGCCCCGTCGTGCCGGTGATCGCGATCAGCACCGCCTCCTCCAGCTCGGTCAGGGGCTGCACCGCGTTGCGGGACGTGTAGGTCATGGTCCCGGCGGACACCTTGGCGCCCCGGCTCACCCGGTGCGTACGGCGGCGCCACACAGTCCGCAGCAGTGGGCGCCCGAAGAGGTCGGCGAGTCCGGAGTGGGTGGTGGCACCGGCGACGCCGGGCGGCGGCTCCCGCACCGCCAGTTGCTCGCCGGCCCCGGCTGTCGCGGACAGCTCCCCTGTTCCGGGCAGCTCGGACTGGTTGTCGGTGAACGTCATGCGTTTTCCCCCGTTGTGGTTCGGACCCGGGGCGTGCCACACCCCGGGTCGTGTGTCACGGCGTCATGGTGAACCGCCGTTGTGCGTACCGCTGTCGCTCGTACCGTTGTCGCTCGTACCGCCGTTGCCGGGCTCCCGCACCGTCCGCCACGGCGCGAACGCGCTCGCGTGGCGCGGCAGCAGCGGAGCCAGTTCCGGGCAGTGGCGCAGGACCACGGAGTTCATGCCGCCCTTCTCGACCCAGTCGATGCCCAGCGGTGTGTAGACCTCCGGCCGGTAGTCGACGGTCAGGAACCGGTCGCTCTGCAGCCGTCGGCTGGCCATCAGGATGAAGATGCGGAACGCGGTGTCGCTGAACCCGAAGCCCTCCGGCGGGTTCTCCGCGAACAGCCCGACCACCGTGTCGATCTCGTCGACGTCGCGGTAGACGTCCTTCAGCCGCGCCAGCGTCCGAGGGTTCTCGGTCAGCTCCTCGAAGGAACGGATGCGCCCCCTGTGCAGCCCGGCCCGGAAGTCGTTGTAGCGCGGCACCCCGCGCCGGCGCGTGCGGACGAGGTCGACGACGGACAGGTCGATGATCTCCCCGTCGCGCTCGAAGCGCTGCAGGGAGCGCGGGAAATTGTGCAGCGTGATCGCGCCGGGATGGGCGATGCCGAAGGAGTACAGCGAGTTCGCGAGGCCCGTCTTGCGGATCTGTGACTCGGCCGCCCTACCCTGGATGTCCGAGAAGCCCACCGTCTCCAGCCGCCGCCCGAACTGGTGCTCCCGCAGCTCGTAGTCGTCCGGGATCAGCGGATGCATGCGGTAGACGGTCGTGAAGTCCTCGGTCAGCGAGTACGGCGCGGCGTGATGGTCCGGCAGAGTCTTCGGGATGCCGGTCAGCGAGTGCGCCTCGAACAGCCACAGGCCCAGCTGGTCGAGCCAGTTCCTGGGCGGGCCCGACCAGTTGGTGTGCAGCGCGAGGTCGATCGCCTCGGTGGCGAGGATCGCCGGTGTCCACTCCACGGTGTGGATCTTCGCGATCAGCGCGGACACCACGAGCCGGGCCGTGTGGTAGATCTTCTCCTCGCTCATCGACGCGTACTCGGCGCGCAGCGCGTCGCACACCGCGTTGTGCTCCCGGGCGAACAGCGTGTGCATCGCGCTGAGCCCCATCCACCAGCTCTCGTTGAACCCGGTGAGCGGAATGCCGTTCGCCCCGCCCGGCAGGTGGCCGTCCTCCAGGCGGAGCCCCGCGCCGCCGCCCGGCTCGCGCAGGAAGCGTGCGGTCCGCTCGTTCTCGCCGTACACCTCGGACCCGTCCCACCAGTGCGAGGCGGAGTTGGCGAACAGGATCGGCGGGCGGCCGGGCGCCTCGATGCCCTCGTTCTCCGCGAACCGCATCACCCGCTCCGTCGGCCCGCCCGGCACGTTGCGCCAGTCCCCGTCGAAGCCGGGCGGCAGCGGCACCTCCACACTGCGGTCACCGGTCCTGTACCGCCGGTGGTTCACCCAGTCGTGCACCTGGAACTGGATCCACGCGGCCGCCAGCACATTGAGCGAGGTCGCCGGCACGAAGCTCTCCCGGTACAGCAACTGCCTGCTTACCGTGACCGGGTTCGGCGTGTCGAAGAGATCCGGCCGGTAGTCCGGCTTCAGGTTCCGCCCGAAGGCGGCCCCCACGGCACCCATCCTCGGCTCCGACAGATCGTTGTACGTCCCGTCGTACGACCGTTCCGTGCGCAGCCGCTCGGGGACCGGCTCAGGCGCGGGCTGGGCCTTCGGCGGCGCCTCACGCACCTCGGTGTCGATCAGATTCCTCCTGCGCAGCACCTTCCGCAGGAACATCAGGTTCAGCAGGCTCAGCGACAACGGCAGCCGGTGCCACGGCACGGCACGGTTCAGCAGCCCGAGGACGGCCCCCACGGGCCGGCCGAGCACCCGGTTGCGCAAGGGTTCCGGGGTGACGAAGCGCAGCCCGAGACGGTGTGCGCCGCTCGCCCGGTACCCCGCCTTCCGGGCCCGGTTGATATTGCCCAATGGCCGGAAATCGTCGGTCGTGTACCAGGGGTTGAAGGTCAGGTCCTCGACCCGCCGTGCGGCCGCCCGCGCCTCGGCACCGTCCAGTTCCTGGGCGGGGACGGTCAGCCGGGCGATCGGCACCGCCGGTGCCACCGCGTCCTTCCACTCCACCGCCGCGTCCTCGATCGGTGTGCGCCGCTCGTCCACGTACCGCTGCACACACAGGTCGAACGCGACGTCCGCCCGGCCCAGCCGCCGCGCCAGTTCGCGGTGCAGGAAGTCCGGGTCCCGGCGATCGGGTTCGGCGGCGGCCGGCGTACCGGGCGCGGGGCGCAACAGATACCGCACCGGCCCGGCCTCGCCCCACAGAACGGCCCCACGGCTCCAATAGGTCTCACTGGCGAGGGAGCCGACGCTCCGCCGGGTGGCGTCCTGTACGTTGCGCCGCATCCGCGTGGCCGTCGCCGGCCCCACCGCGAGCGGTAGTTTCACGAACAGCCCGAGCGCCTTGCGCAGCGGACTCCGGGCCCCCGCCATGGCCTTGGCGAACGCCACGAACTCCCGCGCGTCGCTCGCGTGCGACACGGGGTGGTTGGTGGCCAGCAGGTCATGGCTCACCCCGTCCGTCACCTGTACCCGCACCGCCGCGCCCCGCAGGTCCGGCGAGCCGTCGCCCTGCCGGACGCCGCTCGCGTTGGACAGCCGGACCACCGCCGGATAGTCGGCGCCGGGCTGCGCGAACCCGACGCGCAGCGCCACCGGCAGGTCGTCGTGGAACCGCAGCCGCGCGTTCTCCACACCCAACGGGGCCTTCGCGTGGAACGCCCGTGCGATGTCACCGCCTCCGGCCCGTCGGTTCTTGACCTGGACGGCCATCAGCTCCCGCGCCAACCGCTCGAACACGAGCCGCTCGGCCTCGGGGCTGCCACCGTCGTACCGCTCGTAGCGCTGATCGTGCTTCCCGGTCTCGGCCATCGGCGCTTCCTTCGTACAAAGGCATACGGGATGCATGCGACGTGCATACGGGACAGGGGCCGCACGCTACCGGCGGCGGGGTTCCGGCCACAGCGACAGTTCACGCCATGTACACATCTGATAATAATGCGGGTGAATATCGCATTCCGTCACGTCGCCACGGGTTCGGACGGTGGAACGACAGTTCCCCGCGCCCCCGAAGGGACGCGGGGAACCGCGTGACCTGTCACGTACCGAAGGCGCCGCGCTCGTCTCGTCGCCTACTTCTTCGACTCGACCGCGTGCCCCCCGAACTGGTTCCGCAGCGCCGCGATCATCTTCATCTGCGGGGAGTCGTCCTGGCGTGACGCGAAGCGCGTGAACAGGGACGCGGTGATCGCCGGCAGCGGTACCGCGTGGTCGATGGCGGCCTCGACGGTCCACCGTCCCTCACCGGAGTCCTCGGCGAAGCCGCGCAGCTTCTCCAGGTGCTCGTCCTGATCGAGCGCGTTGACGGCGAGGTCCAGCAGCCAGGAGCGGATGACGGTCCCGTCCTGCCAGGAGCGGAACACCTCGCGGACGTCCGTCACCGAGTCGACCTTCTCCAACAGCTCCCAGCCCTCGGCGTACGCCTGCATCATGGCGTACTCGATGCCGTTGTGGACCATCTTGGAGAAGTGCCCGGCACCCACCTTGCCCGCGTGGACGTAGCCGTACGGCCCCTCCGGCTTGAGCGCCTCGAAGATCGGCTGGAGCCGCTCGACATGCTCCTTGTCGCCGCCGACCATCAGGGCGTAGCCGTTCTCCAGCCCCCACACGCCCCCGGAGACACCCGCGTCGACGAAGCCGATGCCCTTCGCGCCCAGCTCGGCCGCGTGCTTCTCGTCGTCCGTCCAGCGGGAGTTGCCGCCGTCGACGACCGTGTCGCCGGGCGACAGCAGCTCCGCCAGCTCGTCGACGACGGACTGGGTGGCGCCGCCGGCGGGCACCATCACCCAGACCGTGCGGGGGCCGTTGAGGCGCTCGACCAGTTCGGCCAGGCTGCCCACGTCGGAGACGTCGGGGTTGCGGTCGTAGCCGACGACAGTGTGGCCGGCGCGGCGGATCCGCTCGCGCATGTTGCCGCCCATCTTGCCGAGACCGATCAGGCCCAGCTGCATGGCTGCCATGTCAGTTCACTTCTCCCTGAGTGTCACGAACGTTCCGGAGGGTCTTGTCGGTGTTCTCGCCGCCGCGCAGGGCGACGGCGTACATCTCGTCGGCGTCGAGGCGCCGCAACTCCTCGGCGATCAGCTCGGAGGTGGGGCGCACCTTCAGGGCGAGGGTGCGGGACGGCTGGCCAGGCAGGGTGAGCGTGGCGAGCGGGCCCTCGGGGCGGTCGATGACGATCTCGCCCTTCGAGGTGCCGAGGCGCACACCCGTCACGACCGGCCCGGCGGTCAGGACCCGCTCGACGGACACGCCGAGACGGGCCTCCAGCCAGCGGGCCAGCAGTTCGGCGCTCGGGTTGTCGGCCTCGCTCTCCACGGCGGCCGTGGTGATGGTCTCCTTGGCCTGGTCGAGGGCGGCCGCCAGCATCGAACGCCACGGCGTCAGCCGGGTCCAGGCGAGGTCGGTGTCGCCGGGGGTGTAGGAGGAGCCCCGCTGCTCCAGGGCGGCGAGCGGGTTCTCCACGGCGTACATGTCGGTGATCCGGCGCTGGGCGAGCGCGCCCAGCGGGTCCTTCGCCGGGTGCTGCGGCGCGTCCACCGGCCACCACACCACCACCGGCGCGTCCGGCAGCAGCAGCGGCAGGACCACGGAGTCGGCGTGGTCGGAGACCTCGCCGTACGTCCGCAGCACGACCGTCTCGCCGGTGCCCGCGTCGGCGCCGACCCGTACCTCGGCGTCCAGGTGCGACTTCGTGCGGTCCTTCGGGGTGCGGGCGTGCCGCTTGATGACGACCAGGGTGCGCGAGGGGTGCTCGTGCGAGGCCTCCTCGGCCGCCTTGATCGAGTCGTACGCGTTCTCCTCGTCCGTCACGATCACCATCGTGAGGACCATGCCCACGGCGGGCGTGCCGATGGCCCTGCGGCCCTTCACCAGGGCCTTGTTGATCTTGCTTGCCGTGGTGTCCGTCAGGTCGAATTTCATGGCCTGCGCCAGCTCCGTCCGTCTCGTGCGAGCATCTCGTCCGCTTCCTCGGGGCCCCAACTGCCCGAGGCGTACTGCGCGGGCCTGCCGTGCTTGGCCCAGTACTCCTCGATCGGGTCGAGAATCCTCCAGGACTCCTCCACCTCCTGATGGCGGGGGAAGAGGTTGGCGTCGCCGAGCAGCACATCCAGGATCAGCCGTTCGTACGCCTCCGGGCTGGACTCGGTGAACGACTCGCCGTACGCGAAGTCCATGGTGACGTCCCGGATCTCCATCGAGGTACCCGGCACCTTCGAACCGAAGCGCACGGTCATCCCCTCGTCCGGCTGCACCCGGATGACGATCGCGTTCTGCCCCAGCTCCTCGGTGGCCGTGGAGTCGAACGGGGAGTGCGGGGCGCGCTGGAAGACCACGGCGATCTCCGTCACCCGGCGGCCGAGGCGCTTGCCCGTCCGCAGATAGAAGGGGACGCCCGCCCAGCGGCGGTTGTCGATGCCCACCTTCACCGCCGCGTACGTGTCCGTCGTCGAGGACCGGTTGATGCCCTCCTCCTCCAGATAGCCGGGCACCTGCTCGCCGCCCTGCCAGCCGGCCGCGTACTGGCCGCGCACGGTGTGCCGGCCCAGGTCCTCCGGCAGCCGCACGGCCTTGAGCGCCTTCAGCTTCTCGGCCAGCAGCGACTCGGCGTCGAACGCCGCCGGTTCCTCCATGACGGTCAGGGCCAGCAGTTGGAGCAGATGGTTCTGGATGACGTCACGGGCCGAGCCGATGCCGTCGTAGTACCCGGCGCGACCGCCGATGCCGATGTCCTCGGCCATCGTGATCTGCACGTGGTCGACGTAACTCCGGTTCCAGATGGGCTCGTACATCTGGTTGGCGAAGCGGAGCGCCAGGATGTTCTGGACGGTCTCCTTGCCGAGGTAGTGGTCGATCCGGAAGACCTGCTCGGGGTCGAACACGTCGTGCAGGACCGCGTTCAGCTCGCGCGCGCTGGCCAGGTCGTGGCCGAACGGCTTCTCGATGACCGCGCGCCGCCAGGATCCCGCGGGCGGGGCGGCCAGCCCGTGCTTCTTGAGCTGCTTGACGACCTTCGGGAACATCTTCGGCGGCACGGAGAGATAGAACGCGAAGTTGCCGCCCGTGCCCCGGGAGCCGTCCAGTTCCTCGACGGCCTCGCGCAGCCGCTTGAACGCCTCGTCGTCGCCGAAGTCGCCCGGGATGAACCGCATCCCCTCGGCGAGTTGCTGCCAGACCTCCTCACGGAACTCGGTGCGGGCGTGCTCGCGGACCGCGTCGTGCACGATCTGCGCGAAGTCCTCGTCCTCCCAGTCCCGGCGCGCGAACCCCACGAGCGAGAAGCCCGGCGGCAGCAGACCCCGGTTGGCCAGGTCGTACACGGCAGGCATCAGCTTCTTGCGGGACAGGTCACCGGTCACCCCGAAGATGACGAGCCCGGACGGGCCCGCGATCCGGGGCAGCCGGCGGTCGTCCGCGTCCCGGAGCGGGTTGAGCCACTCGTCGGTCATTCCCCATCAACTCCCTTGCTGTTCAAGGACTTCGCCACCACGTCCAACAGGTCCTGCCACGCCGCCTCGAACGTGGCGACGCCGTCGTTCTCCAGCAGACCCACGACCTCCTCGTAGGAGACGCCGAGCGCCTCCACCGCCGCGAGGTCGGCGCGGGCCTGCGCGTATCCACCGCTCACCGTGTTCCCGCGGATGACGCCACGGTCCGCGACGGCGTCGAGCGTGGCCTGAGGCATCGTGCTGACGGTGCCGGGCGCGACCAGCTCGTCCACGTACCGGGTGTCCTTGTACGCCGGGTCCTTCACGCCGGTCGAGGCCCACAGCGGGCGCTGCTTGTTGGCGCGGGCCCCGGCGAGGGCGGTCCAGCGTCCGCCGGGGTGAGCGGAACCTCCGGCCCCGCCGAACACCTCCTCGTACGCCTCGTGGGCGAGCCGCGCGTTGGCGAGCGCGGCGCGGCCCCTGAGGGCGAGCGCCTCGGCCGTGCCGAGCAGGGTCAGCCGCTTGTCGGTCTCGGTGTCGACGCGGGAGACGAAGAAGGAGGCGACGGAGTGGATGGCGGACAGGTCGAGGCCCGCCGCCTGCGCCTTCTCCAGGCCCGCCAGATAGGCCTGCATCACCTCGTAGTGGCGCTCCAGCGAGAAGATCAGCGTGACGTTGACGCTGATGCCGAGCCCGATGACCTCGGTGATCGCCGGGAGACCCGCCCTCGTCGCCGGGATCTTGATCATCACGTTGGGGCGGTCGACGAGCCAGGCGAGCTGCTTGGCCTCGGCGACCGTCGCCGCGGTGTCGTGGGCCAGCCGGGGGTCGACCTCGATGGAGACCCGGCCGTCCCGCCCCGCCGTCGCGTCGTACACCGGGCGCAGGACGTCGGCGGCGGCGCGTACGTCGGCGGTCGTCATCATCCGTACGGCCTCGTCGACCGTCACCCCGCGCACGGCGAGGTCGGCGAGCTGGTCCTCGTAGCCCTCGCCCGAGCCGATGGCGGCCCGGAAGATGGACGGGTTCGTGGTCACGCCGACGACGTGCTGCTTCTCGACGAGCTTCGCGAGGTTGCCGGAGGTGACGCGTTCGCGGGAGAGGTCGTCGAGCCAGACGGAGACGCCCTCGTCGGAGAGGCGCCGCAGGGGTTCCGTGACGGTGCTCGCCACGGTCGCTTCGGTGGTCACAATGATCATCTTCCTTCAGGCGTTCGCATCAACCGCGGACGGCGACGAGAGATTCCTTCGCGGCGGTGACGACGTTCTCGGGGGTGAAGCCGTACTCGGCGAACAGGGTCTTCGCGTCGGCGGAGGCGCCGAAGTGTTCGAGGGAGACGATGCGGCCGTGGTCACCGACGTAGCGGTACCAGGTCAGACCGATCCCCGCCTCGACCGCCACGCGGGCCTTCACGGACGGCGGCAGCACGCTCTCGCGGTATTCGCGCGGCTGTTCCTCGAACCACTCCACCGACGGCATCGAAACCACCCGTGTCCCGACCCCCTCGGCCTCCAGTCGCTCCCGCGCGGCGACGGCCAGTTGCACCTCCGAACCGGTGGCGATCAGGATCATCTCCGGAGTCGCGGTCGAGGACTCCTGGAGCACATAACCGCCCTTCGACGCCTCGGGGTTGGGCGCGTACGTCGGCACGCCCTGGCGGGTGAGCGCCAGCCCGTGCGGCGCCGGGTCGGTGGCGTGGCGCCTGAGGATCTCGGCCCAGGCGATCGTCGTCTCGTTGGCGTCGGCCGGGCGGACGATGTTCAGGCCGGGAATGGCCCGCAGGGAGGCCAGGTGCTCCACCGGCTGGTGGGTCGGGCCGTCCTCGCCGAGACCGATGGAGTCGTGCGTCCACACGTACGTCACCGGGAGCTGCATCAGCGCGGACAGGCGCACGGCGTTGCGCATGTAGTCGGAGAACACCAGGAACGTGCCGCCGAAGACGCGGGTGTTGCCGTGCAGCGCGATGCCGTTCATCGCCGCGGCCATGGAGTGCTCACGGATGCCGAAGTGGATGGTGCGGCCGTACGGGTCGGCCTCCGGGAGCGGATTGTCCGCCGGGAGGAAGGACGACGTCTTGTCGATCGTCGTGTTGTTCGATCCGGCGAGGTCGGCCGAGCCGCCCCACAGTTCGGGGACGACCGCGCCGAGCGCCTGGAGCACCTTGCCGGACGCGGCCCGGGTCGCCACCGAGGTGCCCTCCTCGAAGACGGGCAGTGCCTGTTCCCAGCCCTCGGGCAGCCGGCCCGCGACCACCCGGTCGAAGAGCCGGGCCCGCTCGGGCCGGGCGGCGCGCCACTCGGCGATCCGCTTGTCCCAGGCGGCGTGCGCCTCGGCGCC
>NZ_LRTR01000089.1 GCF_001550375.1 Streptomyces europaeiscabiei
CCCGGTGGGCGCTGGCGCTGGTGCCGGGGCTGGCCCGGGACTGGACCGACGGGCCGCCGCCGGACCTGTCGACGGCGTACGTGGGCAGTGTGGACGCCTTCGGGCGACGGCTCCCGCTGCGGGCCGCGGCGATGCTGCGGCGGGTCCTGGTGGAGGCCGACGCCCCGGGGGCACCCCTCCTCGAAGACCTCGTCGCCGAGTGGTGCGAGTCCTTCGCCGACCGGTTTCGTGCGCGATGGGTGCCGTTGGAGGACCAGGTCGAGCATCAGGTGCGTACGGTGCTGACTGCGGCGTCGTACGCGCGGGGCGGCGGGGGGTCCTGACCGCCCGCTGGGGTGCCTCATGGTGTTGTGGGCGAGGTCGGGTGTGTGGTGGCTCGTCGCGCCCACGCGGCGGAGCCGCAGATCGACACAGCCCCGCGCCCTGGAAGAGCCGGTGGCCGTCAGTCCGACAGGGCGAAGACCGAACCTGTTCTGGCCGTCATCACGCAGGCGTTCGCGAAGGTCTGTTCGTAGGCGACCTGGTGGCCGTTCCACTGGCCTTCCGCGGTGGCCCGGACCGGGGCGTAGATCTCGGTGCAGAGGGCGTTCCGGTGGGGGATGCGGGTGATGTCGCCGTCGGTGCGGCGGAGTTCCGCGCAGGCCTGGGTGGCCCGGCCGTGGCCCTGGGGCGGGTCGCAGAGGAGCAGGGTGCCGCGGGTGTCGGAGGAAAGGGTGTCGCCGCGGGCGTCGAAGGAGCGGGCGTCGCCGCGGGTGAGGGAGACATAGAGCCAGTCGCCCTGGACGGCGGCCGCCCGGACGGGGGCCGAGGCGGCGACGGTGAGAAGGGCGAGTGCGGAGAGCAGGCCGGCGCGTACCGCGCGGGTGGGGTTCGTCATTCCCGGTGCATCGGCACGGCGGGCTCTGAACTCCAACCCCCCTCACCCGAATGGGAGTCGCGCGGGCGCCGGGCCGCCAGGTCGAACGCGGCGAGGACCACGCGGGTCTGGTACTCCGTCTGGCGGGCGACGGGGATCCAGCGCGCCCCGTAGCCGTCGCGGTAGTCGGCGCACCACTCGTCGATGAGCCGGTCCAGCTCGGGCAGCACACCGGCCGGGTCGCGTCCGGTGCGGGTCACCAGTTGGTGCAGCAGCCCGGCGGTGCGCAGGGCGACCCGGCGGCCCGAGATGGCGAGGGTGGTGAGCCGGGCGGTGTCGAGCGGGGGCAGCGGCCTTGCGGCGCCGTCGTGGACGTCGGGGTCCCAGGAGTCGGCGAGGCCCGGCCCGACCAGTAAATAGTCGTCGACCGGGGCGAGGAACCGGGCGGCGTCGGGGCCGTCGCTCACCGAGGGGCGGGCGCGGGCGAGGATGCCCTCCAGGAGCCGGGTGTCCCGGCGCAGGGCGTGGCTGACGCGGCGCAGTACGGCGTCGGCGTCGGGTGACGGGGAGGCGTCCTCGACGGCGGTGACCCCCCACATGGGTGCCTCGACGACGGCGGTGACCGTGCCGTAGCGGTGCGGGTGGTACCAGGTGGACTCGACGGCGGCCTCGGTGATGGCGGCGGCCAGGTCGCCCCGGCGCGGGGGCGGAATGCGGTAGACGGCGGGGCCGAGGCGGGGCCAGTACAGGGTGTCGTACGGGCTCAGCTCGCGCGGGATGCCGAGGCGGGCGGCGGTGCACGCGACGCGTCGGTCGAGGCCCGGCAGCTCGCGGGTCAGCTCCACGAAGCCGCCGCCGACGTCGACGCCGTGCAGCGAGCACTGGAAGAAGGGCCGCAGTTCGTCCTGGAGGTCGAGCAGGGCGCGGGTCTCCGGCAGGACGGCCCCGGCGGCGCCGTCGGGCAGCCACTCGGGCTGCTCCAGGAAGCCGGGGCGGAAGAAGTGCCGGAAGTGGTGCCCGAGGGTGTAAGGGCCGGACAGCCAGCCCTCGTTGCGGCGGGAGCCGTCGGGGTCGAGGCTCAGCAGCAGGTTCCAGGTGATGTCGGCGGCGTCGCTCGACCGGGGGTCGGCCAGGGTCCGTTCGGCGAGTCGGAGGACGGTGGCGCCGCCCACGGGCTCGTTGGCGTGCGGGCCGGCGACGATCAGGGTGTGGCGGCTGCCCCGTCCGACGGACAGCAGCCACATCGGCGTGCCCGCCCGTGAGGTGCCCACGCGGCGCAGTCGGGCGCGGTGCGGATGTCGGGAGACGAGCGCCGCGGCACGGGCGGACAACTCGTCCACGGTCGGATAGCGGAGGAGTGGCGGCAGGGCACACCTCCACGAATGTGGTGCCGTCGGTTCACCTGGTGTGCATGGTGTAAGCACAGTCAGTCACGGCCGAGAACGCACGTCAACACCCTCGAACGGAAGGGAAGTTGACAAACTCGCTGCGTAAATCCCAGGCCAGAGCTTTACCAGGGGAACGGTCGGAAGGTCATTCCGAGGAGAGACGGAAGTTCATGCGGCCGAAACTCACCTGATCGCCGTCGCGGACGACGGCCGCGCCGATCACCCGACGGCCGTTGACGGTGGTGCCGTTGGTGGAGCCGAGGTCGCGCAGGATCCACAGGCCGCCCTGCCGGCTCAGCTCGGCGTGCACCCGGGAGACCGTCTCGTGGCTGAGCCGGAGCCCACTGCCCGGGTCCCGGCCGATCCGCAGGTCGTGACCGCTCGCCGGATGCGGCAGCTGGAGCTTGGGGAGCCGCTCGGCCTGCCAGGCCCGGCGCAGCTTCACACCGAAGCCGGAGACCGCCCCGACGGTGCCGAGCACCAGCCGTGACCATCGCTTCTCGATGGGCAGGTCGGCGGTGAGCGCGGCGAGTTCGTCGGAGCGGCGGGCGGTGAGGGCCAGCTCCATCCGCCGGATGAACGTGTCGTGCGACAGGCGGCCCAGTGCGACGCCGTCACGGAGCGCCCTCAGCGCACGGTCGCGCTCGGCGTCCGACAGCCGCGCGGGGTAAGTGTGGAACTCGAAGGACGACGTCACGCGTGTGATTGTCGGTCAGGCAAGCCGGAGGTGTCCAGACAGGCCGTAAACGGTGACCATCCCCGGACATGACCTACGGGTGGTGCGACTCGCGGGGGAAAAGCGGCGATCCGTCCGCGCGGCGATCTCGTTTGGCGCACGATGGACGACAAGCGGTTCCGGGGGCGTGTCCGTACCTTCCCGGAGCGGCTTGCCCCCTGACTACCCAGGATCATGACCGGCAGCCGAGGGAGAACCGTTCCGTGCAGTTCGAGGTGTGGGCACCGCAGGCCGACCGTTCGACGCTCCACCGCGCGGGCGCGGCGCACGCGATGGAGCGCGATCCGCAGCGGCCGGGCTGGTGGACCGTCGAGGCGGAGGCGTCGGACGGCACGCGCTACGGCTTCGCCGTCGACGACGGCCCTGTCCTGCCCGATCCGCGCTCGCGCCGTCAGCCCGACGGCCCCGACGGGCTGAGCGCGGTCGTCGACCACGCGCGGTACGCGTGGCGCGCGTCGTGGTCCGGGCGCGGGCTGCCGGGCGCGGTGCTCTACGAGCTGCACGTCGGCACGTACACGCCCGAGGGCACCCTGGACGCGGCCGCCGGCCGCCTCGGCCACCTCGTCGAACTGGGCGTCACCCACGTCGAGTTGATGCCGCTGTGCCCCTTCCCCGGGACGCACGGCTGGGGTTACGAGGGCGTCTCGCTGTGGGCCGTGCACGAGCCGTACGGCGGTCCCGAGGCCCTGAAGCGGTTCGTGGACGCGGCGCACGGACTGGGCCTCGGGGTCGTGCTCGACGTCGTGCACAACCATCTGGGCCCCTCCGGCAACTACCTGCCCGTCTTCGGCCCGTACTTCACCGAGCGGCATCACACGCCCTGGGGCGCGGCGGTCAACCTGGACGCGCCCGGCTCGGACGAGGTGCGGGCGTACTTCCTGGGCAGCGCGCTCGCCTGGCTGCGCGACTACCGCCTCGACGGTCTGCGGCTGGACGCGGTCCACGCGCTCAGGGACACCCGCGCCCTGCACTTCCTGGAGGAACTGTCGACGGCCGTGGACACGCTCGCCGACGAGGTGGCCCGGCCGCTGTTCCTCATCGCCGAGTCGGACCTGAACGACCCGCGTCTGGTCACCTCGCGCGCGCAGGGCGGGCTCGGCCTGCACGCCCAGTGGAACGACGACTTCCACCACACCCTGCACACCACCCTGACCGGTGAGGCGCAGGGCTACTACGAGGACTTCGCGCGGGCCGGCCTGGCGGGGCTGGCCCGGACCCTGACGGGCGGCTACTTCCACGACGGCACGTACTCGTCCTTCCGGGAGCGCCGCCACGGCCGGCCCCTGGACCGTACGAGCGTCTCCGCGCACCGGCTGCTGGGCTACACCCAGACCCACGACCAGGTGGGCAACCGCGCCCAGGGCGACCGGCTCGCCGCCTCCCTCTCCCCCGGGCTGCTGGCCTGCGCGGCCGCGCTGGTGCTCGCGGGCCCGTTCACGCCGATGCTCTTCATGGGCGAGGAGTGGGCGGCGGCCACGCCCTGGCAGTTCTTCACGGACCACACCGATCCGGAACTCGCGGAGGCGGTACGGCGGGGGCGGCGCCGCGAGTTCGCGGCGCACGGGTGGGCCGAGGAGGACGTCCCCGACCCCCAGGACCCGGCGACCCGCGACCGCTCCTGCCTCGACTGGTCCGAGCCGGCGCGTGAGCCCCACGCCCGGATGCTGGCCTGGTACCGCTCCCTGATCGCCCTCCGCCGCACCTTCCCCGACCTGTCCGACCCTGACCTCTCCGACGTCAAGGTCGCGTTCGACGAGGAGGCCCGGTGGTTCGGCTTCCGGCGCGGGGATGTGCGCGTGGCGATGAACCTCGGCAAGGAGACGGCGGCGATCCCGGTCGGCGTCCCGCACGCGCGGGTGCTGGCGGCCTGGGAACCGGTGGAGGCGCCGGGGGCGGACGGAGTGCTGACGCTGGGCGGGGAGTCGTGCGTGGTGCTGACGGTGGCGTGAGGGGGCACCCGGTTGCCGGCGCCGGGCGGGGGTGGGAGGCACTTACCGGCGCTGCCAGGGTGCCGC
>NZ_LRTR01000889.1 GCF_001550375.1 Streptomyces europaeiscabiei
TCAGCTTGTTCTTTATGGTCTGACCTCGCAGGGCCGGGACAGGGCTTGACCTCAAGTGCGGTTCAGATTGGAGGCTTCTTCGTATGCCGCTGGCCGTAGGGCAGCGCAGCACTTCACACGTTGGAGGAAGTCCCATGTCGAGCAGTGCCGTTCCAAACTCCGGCCCCGCTGTGCCCGCCGCACCCTCGGTCCGCCGTTCCGGCCTCACCTGGTGGAAGGCGCTGGTCACCGGCGCGGTCGGCGCGGCCGTAGTCAATCTGATCGTTCTTGCCGCCGCCAAGCTGGCCGGTGCCTCGCTCATCGTCGTCGACGGCGGCGAAGAGCACCTGATCACGGTCGGGGGCGTCATCGGCGCCTCCGTCGTCCCGCTGGTCGTCGGGACGGGCGCTGCCCTCTTGATGGCCCTGTGGAAGCCGGTCTTCCTGCGGATCGCGCAGTACGTGGGCGGTGGACTGGCACTGTTGTCGGTCGCCGGCCCGCTGTCGTCCGGCGCCGACGGCGGCACCGTCGCAGCCCTGTCCCTCATGCACATCACCCTCGGCGTGGCGGTCGTCACCACCCTGAAGCTCCACCGCCGCCAACGTTGAGCTTGTCTTTACTGGTCTGACCTCGAACGAGGACTCGAACGTGATCGCTCGTACGGAGATTCCGGGGACGTGAACACGGCCTTCGCCTGATCCTGTGCTCCGACCAAAGAGGCACTTGACCAGTACGAAGGCCGTGGGGAATGAGTCTTCTGCACAACGATGCCCAGCGGGAGCCGTTCGCGGTGGCGTCACACTTCCGGGACGACTTCTATGCGGGTCTGACCGCCCGCCGTGACGAACTGTTCGAACTGACCGACGCGTTGTTGTGCGCGGACGGGCCGGTGAGGACGCCGGTGGACCTGACGCTGCTGGCCGAGCACCGCCGTGGACACGGCGCCTTGTACGAGGCTCTCAACCGTGGCCGGATCGACGCCGGGCGGCTGCGGCGGACGCTGGCCGCGCTGCCCCAGCCCAAGGCGGCCGACGGGCGGCTCGTGCTGGCCGTAGACGTGTCCAACTGGCTGCGGCCGGACGCCGAGTGCAGCGCGGACAGGTTGTTCTGCCACACCTACGGCCGTAGTAAGGATCAGCACCTGATGATCCCCGGCTGGCCGTACCCGTTCGTCGCCGCGCTCGAATCCGGGCGCACGTCGTGGTGCCAGTTGCTGGACGCGGTCCGCCTCGGCCCCGCCGACGACGTCGCCGAGGTCACCGCAGTCCAGGTCCGCCGCGTGGTTCAGGACCTGATCGTGGGCGGGCGGTGGCGCCCGGGCGAGTTGGACATCCTCATCGTCTTCGACGCCGGCTACGACGCCCCGCGCATGGCCCACCTCCTTCACGGGCTGCCCGTCGAGGTGCTCGGGAGGATGCGCTCGGACCGGGTGATGCGCAGGCCCGTCCCCGTGCCGTGGATCTCACCGCCCCAAGGCGGACGGCCTCCGAAGCACGGCAAGGAGTTCCGCTTCGCCAAACCGGAGTCGTGGGGCGAGCCGGACACGGCCACCACGCAGGTCACCGACCGCTACGGCACCGCGCAGACGATGGCCTGGGACCGGATCCACCCGCGGCTTACTACCCGGTCGGC
>NZ_LRTR01000890.1 GCF_001550375.1 Streptomyces europaeiscabiei
GCGTCGGCGGTGGCGGAGGCGGAACGTGGGGCCAGGGTGCCCTGGGCGTGCCGCTGCCACTCGGCGTCGTTCCCGGCGGGCGCGGACCACACGGCGAAGGCGCGCTGCCCGGTCTCGTCGGCGGCGTCGACGGTGACCTGCAGGTCGACGGTGCCCTCGGCGGGGACGACGAGCGGGCTGAGCAGGGTGAGTTCGCTCAGGTGGCCGCAGTCGGCGCGGTCACCGACGTGCACGGCGAGGTCGAGGTAGCCGGTGGCGGGCAGGATGGCCTGGCCGAGGACGGTGTGGTCGGCGAGCCAGGGATGGCTGCGCAGGGACAGACGTCCGGTGAACAGCAGGTCGTCGGAGCCCGCGCGGGCGACCTCGGCGCCGAGGAACGGGTGGTCCGCGCTGCGCAGGCCGGCTCCGGCGGGGTCGCCCGCGGGGGCCACGGTCGGCAGCCAGAACCGCTGCCGCTGGAAGGCGTAGGTGGGCAGCGGGACGGTGCGGGCGCCGGGCAGCAGCGCGGCCCAGTCGGGTTCGGCGCCGTGCGCGAAGAGCGCGCCGACGGCCATGAGCAGACGGTCCGTCTCGGGCTTGTCGCGCAGGACGGCCGCGACGAACAGGGCCTCGTCCGCGGTGTCCGGCGCCGTCTCGGCGAGGGCCGTCTCGGCCAGCGTGCTGAGGGGACCGTCGGGTCCGGTTTCCAGGAACCGGCGGGCTCCGAGACCGTGGAGCCGCGTCACGCAGTCGTGGAAGCGGACCGGTTCGCGCACGTGCCGGACCCAGTACTCGGGGTCGGTGAGCAGGCCGGGCGTCGCGGGCTCGCCGGTCAGGGCGGAGACCACGGGCACACGGGGCTCGGCGTAGGAGATTCCGGTCGCGACGGTTCGGAAGTCGTCGAGCACCGGGTCCATCAGCGGTGAGTGGAAGGCGTGGCTGACCCGCAGCCGGGTGACGCGCCTGCCGGCTGCCGCGAAGTGGTCGCGGACCTCGGCAACGGCGGCCTCGGTGCCGGAGACCACGGTCGCGGCGGGCCCGTTGAGGGCGGCGATACCGAGTTCGTGCTCGCGTCCGGCGAGCAGCGGCAGCACCTCCTCCTCGGTGGCCGAGACCGACGCCATCGCGCCGCCGGCCGGAAGAGCCTGCATCAGTCGGCCGCGGGCGGCGACGAGGGCGCAGGCGTCGTCCAGGGAGAACACGCCGGCGATGTGGGCGGCGGCGATCTCGCCGACGGAGTGCCCGGCGACGAAGTCGGGCCGTACGCCCCAGGATTCCAGCAGGCGGTAGAGGGCGACCTCGAAGGCGAAGAGGGCGGGCTGGGCGTGCTCGGTGCGGTTCAGCCGCTCGGCGTCGTCGCCGAGGACCACCGTGCGCAGTCCGGGGACGCGCTCGCACACGGCCTCGAAGGTTTCGGCGAACACCGGGTGGGCCGCGTGCAGTTCGCGGCCCATCCCGGGCCGCTGGGCGCCCTGCCCGGTGAACAGGAACGCGGTCCTGCCGCCGGTGCGGGCGGTGCCGGTGACCGTGCCGGGCAGCGGCACTCCGTCGGCCAGAGCCCGCAGTTGGGCGGCGAGTCCGTCCCGGTCGGCGCCGACGAGGACGGCCCGGTGGGGGAACGGGGTACGGGTGGTCGCCAGGGCCAGGGCGGTGTCGGCGAGCGGAACACCGGGGTGCCCAGTCACATGGTCGAGGAGTTGTGCGGCCTGGGCGCGCAGGGCGTCCCGGCTGCGGGCACTGACCACCCACGGCACCGGAACACCACCC
>NZ_LRTR01000891.1 GCF_001550375.1 Streptomyces europaeiscabiei
GAGGCCCGAGTGGCTCACGGCCGCAGGTGCGCACCGCCGTGCCCGCTCACGCCGCAGGTGCGCACCGCCGTGCCGCTCTCGCCTCGGCCGACCTCACCGCCGCTTCGCTGTCGATCCGAAGAGCCCTCAGCCAACACCATCGACGTGTTCCCGATGCAGCGCGACGGGCGCCCCGCGCGCCGGGCGAAGGTCAACGAGTCGACCAGAGGCGTAACGTTCGCGATCACCTTCGACAAAGGGGGCGGGATGCTGGTGGCCGAAGCCGAGAAGTCGAAAGTCAGCACGTACAGGATGCTCGCCGACGGCAGCCTCGAGGTCGCCCCAAATCCCCTGGCCAACGGCCAGAAGACCCTCTGCTGGCTGGAACGCGCGCGCCGGCGCCTCTTCTTCGGGCGGCAACACCGGCAAGTCAACCGTCACCGGGTACCGCACCGACCGGCACGGCCGGCTCGCGCTCACCACGAGGTCGGCATTACCTATCCGTCATGCGCACGCCACACGCAAACGGCCGCCCATTCAGCGCGCTTCCCGTATCCACGACAAAGGCATGGAGGAACAGGGCGATGGGCGGGCGCAGGCCGTGCTCAGTTCTCCTCGCGTGGCCGGACCCGCCTCGCTGGGCGAACGAGGCCTGAGCAGCGTCCAGCCCGGTCTTGTGGATGGTCTCCACCAGCAGCACGCCACTGGCCTGCGAGACCACCGCACCTCTTTCGCCGTGGACGCGGACATGGGGTGCGGCCCGATACGCCTTGTTCACCTGGAGAGTGCTTCTTCCTTGCATCTGACGGGACCTCAAAAAGCCCCATCCCTGCAGGTCAGCACCACTCTCCACTTATTTGACCAAGACCGGGACAAGCCCACCGGTGAACGCGCGAAACCCTTCGCTCCCGGTCAATCGAAATCGGCTCATGCTGACAGCAGGAGAGCGGCGAGCACCAGTACGAGCCCGAGGACCGTCAGGTCCACAACGACCATGACTGCGGGATCGCGCACCCGCAAACGGTTGATGGTCGCGCCGACCATCAACGCAGCCAAACCCGCGCACGCCGCCGCGCCGAGCATCGGTATGGCCAGGCCGACGAGTACTCCCACTCCGCCTGCGGTTTCGAGTGCGCCGACCGCCTGCCACAGGCGCGGCGAGAGGTGGAAGTGGTCACGGATCGCCAGTGACTGCGGAACGCCCAGCACCTTCACCCCTCCGGTCACGACGAAGAGAAGACCGAGTAGCACCGACAGGACGGTTGTCGCACTCACGGACACGCTCCGGTGAAGGGTCAGAGAAAGTAAAGATCTACATGCTATCCCGGCCTCGGTGATCGCCCTCCGGCCGAGTAGGTAGGGCTCCGCCAGGCCTGTCTTGATCTTGATGTCATGCGTGTTCTGGCAGGCAGGTGGTGCGGACGCCGGTCCAGCACCTCAGGATGCGTGCTGGCGTGGGCTGCGCCCGGTGACTGTGTCTGCCCCCGCGCCCCGGTTCAATCCGCCGCTGCGCGGGGTCATGGGTTGATCCTGTCGAGCTTGACGAGCGATCGCTCAGTTCAGCGCAATTTCGCCACCTCTTCAACCACACGGAAACCAACACACTCGTGCTGGAAGAAGACCAGCTCCGCGGCCATGCCGCCGAGGGCGCGCCGGAGGGCGGCAAGGAGGAGCAGGGTCCAGTCGGCGCACGGCCCTGAACGACGAAGTTGCGCGCGAACCGCCCACGGGCACGGGAGTTGGTGGAGATGTACCCGGACACCCACTCGCTCGACTCCCCCCCTCCCTGCCCGTGTTCCGCGGGGTCGAGGTCGGGGTCGGCCTGGGGGATGCCCGCCTCCTCGGCCGCCGCGTCTGAGGCTCCGGCCGCCGGTGGACACGTACGCCCGAGCCAGGTCCGTACGAGCCGGCCCTCCTCGCCCGCGCGGGCCGCGTCGTCGACGTACTGCACGGCGCGCGGGAACCGTCGGCGCAGTGCGGCGAGGTTCTTGAGCCCGTCCCCCGGACGTCTGCCCGTACACGGCGCCCAGCACGGCGAGCCTGGCCTGCGCGCGGTCGCCGGAGAAGGCGCGGTCGGAGACCGACTGGTAGAGGTCGGTGGCGCGGCCCGCGACCTGGCACCAACGCCATCTCAACCCCGCCCGGAAGACCCGCGACCTCGTCCGCCAGCTCCAGGCCCTCGGCCACCAGGTCATCCTCGAACCCACAACGGCATGACCGCCCCCACCCCGACATCCGGTCCGCAAACGGCCCGGATGCTGCCGCCTGCCCTCCCGAAGATCGATTTCCGATCAGCATCAACGGCCTCCGTCCTCGCCCCCGGCGGGACAGGGGGTGTTCCCGCCGGGGGCGGCTCGGGGGCCGGTAAGGCGGTCAGAACGCGGGGATCACGCTCGCGGCCCTGGAGTCGGCGTCACGGGCCTTGTTGATGTTGCTCTGGAGGTTGCCGGTCAGCGGGAAGTTGGCCCGACCCCACTGGGAGTTCCACAGGGCGTTGCGCGGGGCGTCGGCCATCCGCTGCATGGTGACCAGCGCCGGCTCGTCCCAGCCCCCGTTGCCCCAGGCCTCCGGCCTCTCGCCCCACTTGGCGAAGCGGAAGGCGTGCGTGCTCGCGCCGTCCTTGTGGTAGACGATCTCGACGCGGTTGCCGTTCATCGGCACCTCGTTGATGGGGTGGGTGCTGTAACCGCCGTGCCGGGAGGCGGCGAGGAACGCGGGACGCTCCTCGCCCTGCTTCTGGAAGACCACGACGGACTCCCAGTCGTGGCGGTGTCCGAAGGCGTCGGCGCCGTTGAGGGTCTGGTCCTTCTCGAAGTAGAGGGCGTAGACGTACGCGCACCAGCCGTTCTTGCACCATGACTGGGAGTACGTGTTGGCTCTGCCGAGGTGGTTGTCACGGCACTCGCCGGTGATCGACCCGGAGTTGTTGAGGCCACCGTTGAGGTTCCCGTTCGAGTCGACGGCCGCGGCGGGGAAGCAACCGTCCCCGTCGTAGTCGAACAGCGGCATGTACTTCTGCTGGAACGTGTCCGCGTTCCACGGCAGCGGGTTCAGGACGGCCGCGTCGGCGCTGCCGGCCAGGCTGACGGTCAGTGCGACGACGCTGCTCGCGACGAGCGCGGCCTTGCTCAGACGGGACGTTCCTCTGGTGCTGATCGTGACTTCCTGTGACATGCGGGACTTCTCCAGTCGCTCGGTCTGCCGGGATTCCGGCGGGGCGAGATCGAGACTGGACGGCGCGGGATTGATTAGCAGGACCCTCTGATCAGGTAAATCAATGCTTCTCGTCGTTGCGCGGCAGCGTTCTCCCGGCGGCCATCACCCGCTCCTGGCGAATGGTGCGGTGTTCACGTCGCGTTCACGGAACCCCTGGCCGCAACGGAGCGTGCGGAGTACGTCGATGACGTCGTCGGCGTGTACATAGGGGTTGCCGCAGGCCAGGCACAGCGGTCGACAAGGGGTCATGGTCGTGCCGACCACAGTCGATAGAGGGCCGCTTCCGCCTTGCGCGCCCGGTTACGACCTTGGGAACTATTGGCGGCAGCGAGGGGGCGGCTGCTTGAGGGACGACGTGCCAGCTCGCCTCTGGGTGCCCAGGGGCGGGGTGTCAGTGGCTCGTGCAAGGGTGCCCCCATGGAACCTTCGGGAGTGGTTGAGGCATTGTGGGATCGGATCCAGGCGCGCGATTGGTCAGCTGTCGCCGACTTGGTCGCAGAGGACGTCGTGGTCGAGTGGCCGGTCAGCGCGGAGCGCATCGTTGGCAACAAGAACTTCGTCGCGGTGAACAGCGAATACCCGGGGGGCTGGTCGATTCGGGTGCTGCGGATCGTGGCTGACGGCAGCGAGGTGGTCTCCGAAGTTGAGGTGCCGCATGACGAGTTCGGCGTGTTCCGCGTGGCCTCGTTCTGGACCGTCCAGCAGGGACGGATCGTGCGTGGCCGGGAGTACTGGACGAGTGTGGGGGCTGATCCGAGCCCGGAGTGGCGGGCGGCTCTGGTTGAGCCCATGTGAGGCGGTTGCCGCTCGCAGCAACGTTCGCGGCTGAGGACACTGGAGGACGTCTTCGCCTACGCAGAGGCCGAGGACGTCGAGCTTCGGCTCGACGGCGCCGAGACCCAGGTCAGACGCCCGCGGGCGGGCCGACCCGGGCGTCGGGCCTTCGTCTCGGGCAAGCGCCGACAGAACACGATCAAGACCACCGCGTTCAGCGACGGGCAGGGCCGCATGCTGCTGTCCGGGGTGGTCCGGCCTGGCCGGATGCACGACCAGACGGCCCTGCGCACCGAGGGCATCGCTGAACAGCTCCGACTCCACCCCTTGGTGAAGTCCCAGGTAGACGCCGGGTACGCGGGGCTGGCCAAAGAGTTTCCCCGCCAGGTCACCGCCCCGCCCAAGAAGCCGAAGGACGAGGCGTGCGACGGTGACAAGCGGGCCTGGCACGAAGCGCGGCGGCGCCAGTCCTCGGCCCGGATCTGTGTCGAGCACACCAACGCCGAGCTGCGGCAGTGGGCACCCCTGCGGCGCTTTACCGGACGCCGCGAAATCTACGAGGAGACTCACCTGGCGATCACCGGGCTGGTCTCCGACCGCTCCGCACAGCGGCGCACCCGGCGCCGGATGAGTACCGCACTCGTCCTCGTCCGCAACGGCGCCTGCTGATCACACACCAGCCGAACCGCCAGGCCAGCACGCCCCGACCTCAATTTCCCCCGAGGTCGTTAGTGCTCCCCGGTGGGAGGGGAGAGATCTTCGTCCTTCGTCCACGGGCCGACGGGCGGACTCTGCGGGGAACGTCGCCGTGGCCAACGCGGCGACCCCTTGTGAGGAGACCTTGATGCCGTACCTGATTCCGCCCCGCACACCGCT
This sequence comes from Streptomyces europaeiscabiei, assembly GCF_001550375.1. GTDB lineage: Bacteria > Actinomycetota > Actinomycetes > Streptomycetales > Streptomycetaceae > Streptomyces > Streptomyces europaeiscabiei. Next base: position 4,846 of record NZ_LRTR01000891.1, read on the forward strand.
GACGCCCGAACAGGTGAAGCGGGCCTTCGGCTACGTCCTGGCGCCGCAGATGGCTGGCGGCTCCGCCTCCCCGGGCGGGCGGAAGCAGACCCGGAGCTGGCGTTCGTCCTCCTGCGGTTGGCTAAGGAAGTCATCTGGCCCGTCACGGCCGTGGACGGGGACACCGACCCGTGTGCCGACTCCTTCGCGCTGGACGAGGTCGAGTGCGCGCTGCTGTCCGTGCTGCGGGGCTCCCCCACCGCGGCGCCGGGCATCGCGCGCAGGATCATCCGCTCACGGTGAACATCATCCCGGACCCGACCACGAGGACACCGCCGATACCCTGCCGGACGGTGGGGCCAGCGCGGTCGAGGCGCAGCGGTGGGCGCGGGATGCCCCCACTCCCCCGACTTCAGTCGGCGCTGGTCCAGTGCCGCAGGCGGCGGCCTCGGCTGTGCTGTGCTGTGCTGTGCTGTGCTGTGCTGTGCTGTGCGTGAGGCTGCAAGCGCCATCTTGGCGGCTAGATGTTGCGGGTCAGGACGTTGGTGACGGCGCATAGTGGTGGGCAAGACTGGTGGCGAGGTCGCGAAGGTGAGCCCTGACTTCGGTGGGGCCGTGCACAGTGACGGCGCTCCCGAACGGCAGTAGTGCTCGCACGTCCTCCAGATACAGGAAGCGGATTGTCACCTTGCGGCCGGTGGCGGACTCTTCATGGTCGTCCCAGACGAGTCGTAGGCCAAAGATCCGTTGCGCTCGCTCGATCTGGGTCTGGTCGATGGTGGCGCTGACCTCTACCGCGTGGTTGTGTTCCCACTGAGCAATGAGCGCTGCAGCGACGGTGGCCAGGGTCTGGCTCTCGCGGATCCGTCGTGGCTGGTCGACTTCCTTCCACGTCGTGATCCGTTCGAGTCGGTACATCCGTGGCACTCGGGCACAATCGGCGACGAGGTACCAGATGCCGGCCTTGGCCAACAGCCCGTAGGGATCCACGACCTGGTCGCGTGGGCATGACTCGCGTGGGCTGTGGTACTCGATCCGTAGCCGGCGACCTCGCCGCACTGCGCCGATCAGCGAAGCCGGAGTCGTGCCGAAAGCTCGTGCCTGACGCCAGGGACGGCTGTCCACGTGCACTACGTCGGTGAGCGGCAGGAGCTCATGAACTCGACGTGGCTGTGTAGCGGCGATCTTGGAGAGCGCGCGCTGGCTTTCGACCGACGCGTTGAGCTCCGTACGTTGCTTCTCATCCAGCCCGGTGAGCGACAGATGATCACGCTCGCCCGGTGTGAGTCGCGTGAGGTCGAGTCCGGATCCGGGCAGCATGGTCACGCCTCCGAGGCGGCCCCGGTGTGCGGTCACCGGAAGACCGGCGTCGCGGAGCCAGTTCAGATCTCGGGTGATGGTTCGAAGGGACACCCCGAGCGCTGAGGCGAGTTCCTGTGTGGTCACGGCCTCCCTCGATTTGAGGAGCAGCATCAGAGTGAAGAAGCGGTCTGGGGTCACACACCAATTTTTTCAGGAATTGCGACACGATGCGGCGCATATCCCGGTCAGGCTGGTGGATGCGTACCTACCACCTGTGAAAAGGAACAACCATGACCACGTCCGTCGTGTCCATCGTCTACGTGAACGACGCTCCCACCGCAGCTCGTTTCTACGGCGACCTCCTCGGTATGAGCCCCTCGTTCGAGACTCCGGGATACATCACCTTCGACCTCGGGCCAGGCGCTGACCTCGGTCTGTGGTCTGGCCAGTTCGAGCAGTTGTCACCGGACGTCCCGCGCACCAGTGAGGTTTGCCTGGCCATCGACGGTGGACCCGACGAGCTCAACGCGACCTTTGAGCAGTGGAAGTCCAACGGGGTCACGATCCTGCGCGAGCCTCACGATGCGGGGTTCGGGCTGACCTTCCTCGCAGCCGATCCTGACGGGAACCGTATCCGCGTCGCACCGCAGGACTGAAAGGCCGCAATGCGGCAGGCGCGCACGATAGGTGATGCGCCTGCCGTCGTCTGACTTCGAGAGGACGACGGGTGCCCCACGCGAATGCGCCCCTGAGCGTCGAGGGCCGTAGGCGACTCGTGAAGCGGTGCCAGACACGTCCCGTTGCCCACGTCGCCGCTGAGATGGGTATCTCTCGCGCATGCGCCAGCAAGTGGGCAAAAACGCTGGGTTTGATGCGGTGATCTCGGCTGCGGCGAGGCGTGCTTCCTCGCGCGCGACCTGGTCGGGGGTGGTTGAGGAGGGATCGGATCGCCGGGAGGGCCTTGGAGTCGTGCGTGGCCCCGAGGATCCAGATCGCGGACCTGAGAAGTTCGGGTTCCATCGACGGCATGGCAGCCGCCAGCGGTTCGACGAGGTCAAAGGGCAGGCTGTGGTGGTTGAACGCCTCACTGACCGCGTTCAGATTTGACAACAGTGCCTCGACCTGGCTGCCCGCTGCCCATCAGATGGCGGAGCCGGCGGCCCTCAGCTCCCGCACCAGAGCGCGCACGACGGCGGAGCCGGCGAGCTCCGGGGTGGTCACATAGCCGACACGGCGCGTCGGGCGCTCCGGACCGAGATCGGTGATCCCGATCGAGTCCGTTGCTCCGACCAGGGAGAGCGCGGGCATAACCGTCATTCCGTGCCCCCCGCTCACGAGCGAGAGCACTGCTCCGTCGTCCTCGGCCTCGATCGTGGCCCTCGGGATCCAGTCCTGCACGCCCCACCAGGCGCGGGTGTACGAGCCACAGTTCTCGACCCAGTCGACCAGCGGCAGCGAGCGCGGAGCCGGGTGTCCGGCCGGATGCACCAGGGAGTAGCTCTCTTCGAAGAGTCCGCTCGCCACCAGTCCCGCCGGCAGCTGCGCTCCGTCCAAGGTGGCAATGGCGAGATCCGACCGCCCGTCCGCTCGGACTCTCGCCCATGCTGGAGCCGCCGAGCCGGGCGCTCTTCACGCCCGCTCCGATCGATGCCGATCTCGGGCGGTTCGACGGCGAACAGTCGGACGACGGGTGGTTGGGACGTCCACTTCCTCCACTGGATGCCGGTGCAGAGCGCCGAGTGGCGTGGCGTCGTCGCCCTCGGCGCGCTGCACAACCTCCGGGAGGACGGCCGACTGTGAGTGAGTCGGCCGTGCCCTTCCGTGCCGGCCGCGGGCGACGGCGTGCGAGGCATTGACGTTACGTCGGCCGGTCGGGAGAGGTCAGCCGCGGCCGAAGTCCTTGGTTTTGACGAAGCGGCGGTCCGTTTTCGACGGCCCGTCCTTCGTTCCCCGCAGGATCCAGTAACCAGCGTCCTTGCGGGGTTTGTTGAAGCCGAACGTGCCGACGAGCAGCTCGTCGTGGCCGTCGGTGCCGAGGTCGGCGAGGTGCAGGTCCCAGCCGAAGAAGTCGCGGTCTCCGGAGTGCTGCGGGGAGCCGCCGAGACCGATCGTGTACCGGTCGATCTTGACGGTACGGGCCGCGCTGAGCCCGTCCTCGCCGCCGAGTACCACTACCACCTGGCCGATGCGGCGATCGTTGCCCGGGGACTGCGTGGCGATGTCGTCGCGGCCGTCGCCGTTGACATCGCCGACGGCGAGGGCACCGCCGACGTCCAGTTTACCGAGCCCGCTTTCGGTCCTGCCCCGGCCGGGCCCCTTGCCGCTGCCGTAGACGGCAACGGCTTCCCGGTAACCCTGCTGGGCGAGGACGTCGGCGCGGCCGTCGCCGTCGAAATCCCCCGCGGCTACGGGGACGGCGCCGTCGGCCAGGCCGGGAGCCTGGGCCGTGAGGCCGGGTACGGCCCCGGCGGGCTTCAGCCCGTGGGTTGTACCCCGGTAGAACACGGCGTCGATGACGTCTTTGGGCATGTCCTCCTCGAAGCGGACGTCCTCCTCGTCGTATGCGGCCTTGGTCACCAGGTCGTCCCGGCCGTCACCGTCGAAATCACCCACCACCGCGTGGGCCACGGACGCCCAGCCCTCCTGGCCCACGTCGGCTCTCGATGTGCTGCGGGGCACCCCGCCGTCGCGGCTGAGCGGACCGTACAGCACAGCGGCGGGCTGCGGCTCGCGGTCGTACTCACTGCCGGGCTCCGCGAGGGTCAACAGGTCGAGGGCGCCGTCGCCGTCGAAGTCTCCGGCAGCAGTGGCCCGGAAGACGTCGGCCGGCAGCTTGGTGGCGCCCGTGGGGCCGTCCGGGCCACCCCAGACGATGCGCTGCTCAAGCGTGGACTTCCCGCTGGGGTGGCTCAGCAGGTTGCGTACGACGATGTCGGCGTAGCCGTCGTCATCGAGGTCCGCGGTGAACTGAACCGACCGGTCGTACTCGATCGGCGCGCTGGTGACCCGGGGGTCCGGCTTGGCGTAGCGCTCGGCGAGGCGGAAGGCCTCTCCCGGCTTCGGGCCGCCGGGCGCGGCGAGGACGACGAATCGGTTGTTGTGCCAGTCGCCCCCCGACTTCGGCTCCTTGTACCAGCCGTTGACGACCGCGTCGGCGTACCCGTCGCCGTTCACGTCGTCCCGATTGACCTCGCCGTCGTCCCGCTGTGCGGGGGAAGGGGGCAGTGGCGCCGGCTTCCCGCCGTCGCCCGAGCAGCCGGTGACCGGCAGGGCGGTCAGGCAGAGACAGACCGACACGACGAGAACAGGGCAGCGAGGGCGCAGGCGCATGGCGCAAGCCTGCAAGACGCAGCTCACGGGCCCGTAACAGCCGGATCAGGGTCAGATTCCAGTACAGGATCCGGGGAGATGGGACCTGGCGCCCGATCGTCGTTTCGTGCGGGGCAGGCGGGCCGGTCGTAGGGCTGTCGGTCGACCACGGCCGGGGCACGGTGCACCGGCCTGGCTCGGTCCCGGTCAGGATGCCGCGGCCGACTGGCCGGCCCGCCCACCGCGTGCGGCGGGCGTTGTTGTTGAAGGCAGTCGTCCCCGCGATCGGGACGGCTCGTTCGAGCCGGAGATCGTCGAGAAGCGCCAGATGTGGCTGTCCGGCGTGGAGGGGATGGTCGTCTCGCTTGCGTCGAAGGTGCTGACGACCGGCGAGGTCCGGGCCCACAGCGCTGTACGGCCCGCCGACCGGCATGGGCCGGTCGACGGGCCGGAAGCAGCACCGCGTCCGGTGGTTCACACCGTGACGGGCTCGTCGTCGAGGCGGAACCTCGGGTCGCCCGGTACGGACGCGAGGAGTTGGGCGGTGTACGGGTGGTCCGGTTCGGCGAAAGTGGCTCCGGTCGGGCCGAGTTCGACGAGGTCCCCGTGGAGCAGGACCGCGACCGAGTCGCTCACGTGCCGGACGACGGCCAGGTCGTGCGAGATGAACAGCATCGTCAAAGAGAGCCGGCGGCGCAGATCGGCGAGCAGGTTGAGGATCTCGGCCTGGGTCGTCAGGTCGAGGGCCGAGGTTATCTCGTCGGCGATGACGAACCGGGGACCGGGTGCGAGGGCCCGTGCGATCGCCAGCCGCTGCCGTTGGCCGCCGGAGAACTCGTGCGGGTAGCGGTCCATGCTGTCCGGGTCGAGGCTCACCTGGCCGAGGAGCTCGGCGATCCGGGCGCGGGCCGGTCTGACCCTGGCCCGGACCGGATCGAGTGCCTCGGCGAGCGACTGCGCGACGGTGCGCCGCGGGTCGAACGAGGAGTAGGGGTCCTGCGGGATCATCTGGACCGTCGCGGCCCCCGCCCGTCCGCGTGAGGTGCGCAGCGGGGCGCCGTCCACGAGGATCCGGCCGCTCGACGGCCTGTGGACACCGACGAGTGTCCGCGCGAGCGTCGTCTTGCCCGACCCGGACTCTCCGACGAGCGCGAGGGTGCTGCCCCGGGGGATGTCGAACGAGACTCCCTTGAGCACTCTGCGGGCCGCGACGCCGTGGCCGAGCTCGACGGTGAGGTCCTCGACGCGCAGCAGCGCGGTGGCCGCCTGCGGGTCCGGTGTGGTGACGGTGGCGGACATCAGTGGCTCCCTTCCGCGGCCGGGGAGCGGTCCGCGGGTGTATCGGAATGGTCGTCCGACGGTGTCCCGCCCGGCTGTGCCACGTGCGCGCCGGCCGTCCACCGGACCGCGCTGAGGGTTCCACCGGCCTCGACCGCGGCGGGCGTCGCCGCGAGCAGCGCGCGGGTGTACGGGTGGGTGACCGTCCCTCGGCGCAGGTCGCCGCCCGTGGTGCGGTCGACGACCCGGCCGCCGTGGAGCACCAGGACGGTGTCGCAGAGCACGCCGACCACGCCGATGTCGTGCGAGATGAACAGCATCGCCGTCCCGTGCTCGCGGTTGATGCGCCGGAACTGGCGCAGCACCTCCGCCTGGACAGTGACGTCGAGGGCCGTCGTCGGCTCGTCGGCGATGAGCAGCCGTGGGTTCGTCGTCATCGCGGAGGCGATCGAGGCGCGTTGGAGCATGCCGCCGCTCAGCTCGTGCGGATGCTGGCGCAGTCGCCGGTCCGGCTCGGTGACGTGGATGTCGGCCAGGGCGCGGACCATGTCCTGCGCGGCCTGACGCCTGGGTGTCCCCAGATGCACCCTGGCCACCTCGGTGAGCTGGGTGCCGAGCCTCAGCGCGGGGTTGAACGTGCCGATCGGATCCTGGTAGACGATGCCGATGTCGGTCGCGAGGCGGCGCTCCGGCGGTGTCGCGAGCAGGTCGAGGTCGCCGAGAGCAAGGCGCGACGCGTTCGCCTGCACGCCCTCGGGGAGCAGGCCCGCGACCGCCATGGCGATGGTGGACTTGCCCGAGCCCGACTCCCCTACGAGGCCGACGATCTGGCCGGCCCCGATGGTGAACGACACGTCGTCGACGAGTGTCCGTTCACCGGCCCGAACGGTCAGCCCGGCGACGGTCAGCAGGCCGTCCGGCTCCGTGCCGGCCACTGCCACCGCACCGCCCGGCGCCTGAGGCGCCTGCACCGCGCCGTCCTGTGCCGGGGCGCCCGG
>NZ_LRTR01000892.1 GCF_001550375.1 Streptomyces europaeiscabiei
CTTCCGATCTGAACGGCGCTTCCAGCGCGGCGCGGTCGGGACGCCGGGCCCGCAGCGCCCGCTCGATGTACCGGTAGCCCACCGGCACCCCCGCCACCGGCACGGCCGCCACCGGCACCCCCGCCACCGGTGCGGCTGTCACGGGTGCGGTCGTCGTCGGCGCGCTCATGACGGGCGCTCGCTGCTGGCCAGCCGGAAACCCACCGGGTACAGGGGCCCGGGGAAGGGGCCGTGCCGGCGGCGGGTGCGGGTGAGGTCGCCGAACCGGGCGAAGCCGCCGCCGCGGGCGATGCGGTAGCTGCCCATCGACTCCACCAGGTGATCCGCCACAGCCTCGCCGCCGGGGTAGGGCGCGTAGTCGTCGGCGGTGAACTCCTCCACATTGCCTCCCATGTCCAGGGCGCCGCACGGGGCGGCCCCGGCCGGGAACGCGCCGACGGGGGTGGTGGTGTGCACCCCCGTCTCACGGGTGTTGCAGGCATCCGGATCGAAGCCGCCCTGCCACGGGTAGGGGCGGTTGTCGGGGCCCTTGGCCGCGTACTCCCACTCCGCCTCGGTGGGCAGCCGCCACGGGTGGCCGGTGCGCTTGGACAGCCAGCGCGCGTACGCGTCGGCGTGCTCGGCGCGGATCCCGGCGACGGGATGGTTGGAGCGGTCCCAGGGGTAGGCGCCCAGATACCAGGTGGTGGGGCGCTTTGTGAGGCCGGTGTCGGCCAGGAACGCACGCCACTCGCCGTTGGTCACCGGGTAGCGGGCGATGAAGAAGTCGCTGATCCGCACGGTGTGTTCGGGGCTCTCCTTGGCGATCCAGGACTCCTGCACACCGCGGTGGGCCCAGGCGCGGGTGACGTACCCGGCCTCCTCGGCCGGCAGCCCGATACGGACCGCTCCTCCCGCCACGGAGCACACGGCCGGGACGGGGGTGATGCGCGGGTCTCCCAGCAGGGCCAGCATGCCCCCGGCGGCCAGCCGTTCGGCCAGCGCCAGCGCGGGGTCCTCGACGGCCCTCGCCAGCCGCGGCCGGTCGGCCAGGGCGCACCGCGCACCGGGCGAGGGATGGACCAGGGCGGGGTCGGTGAGGTCGGCCTGCTCGGCGAAGTGCGCGCAGGACGCGACGTCTTGGAGGTTCATGCGCCCGCCTCCTCAAGCAGCGCCAGGGTGTGGCCGCTGCCGGCCTTGGCGGCCAGATAGGCGGCGTTGTCGGGGGTGAGATGAACGGTGGTGGCCACGACCGCCTCGACACCGATGCCCAGGGCGCGCAGCTGGGCGACCTTGTCGGGGTTGTTGGTCAGCAGCCGGATACGGGTCAGGCCCAGCGCGCGCAGCATCGCGGCGGCGGCCCGGTAGTCCCGTTCGTCCTCGCCGCGTCCGATGAGACGGTTGGCGCGGAAGGTGTCGATGTCCTGGTCCTGCAGGACATAGGTGTCGAGCTTGTTGTACAGGCCGATGCCGCGGCCCTCCTGGCGCAGGTAGAGCACGACACCGCCGGTGTCGGCCAGGGCGGCCAGCGCCTCGTCGAGCTGCGGTCCGCAGTCGCAGCGCGCCGAGCCGAACACGTCACCGGTCAGGCACTCGCTGTGCAGCCGCACCAGCGGCACGGACTGCGGTGCGTGGGGCACGACGCAGGCGATGTGCTCCGCGGCGTCGGGCAGCTGATGGAAGGTGACCAGTTCCGCCCGGCGGCCCCGCGCGCGGTCCAGGGTGATGGGGACCCGGGCGCGGACCCGGGCAGCGGGCAGTGTGACGAGGGTGTTCATGCGGCCCTGCCTTCCACGGTGCGGCCCACCACTGCGGGCGCTGTCGGTCGGGTCGAAGACGTCAGCAACTCGCCCAGGTGCAGCGAGCGCTCGACGACGGGCAGGCCGGCGCTGTCGACGCCGACGAGGAGGACGCGGCCGTCCCAGCCCGCGACGGCGACGGTGCCGTCACCGAGGCGGAGCATGCACGACACGCCCTGGGCGAAGTGGTCCACCACACGGCCGGAGGCCAGAGTGGCCGCCGCCCGGTCGAAGTCGACCTGCCAGGCGTACAGGCCGAAGTCGTAGGAACCCGCGAGCACCACGGGCCGCTCGGCGCTGCCCACGAGGGCCACGCACTTGACGGACTCGTCGGGGCCCAGCAGGGTCTGCACGCGCTCCGCACGCCAGGTGCCGTCGGGCAGGCGGACGATCCGGCCGGCCTTGACGGTGTGGTCGCGCGAAGCGCTCGCGGCGACCCCGCCGCCCAGCACGGCGACCGCGTTGACGAGGTTGCCGTGCTCCCACAGCCTGCTGCGTCCCCGCACCCCGCCGGCCTCGACGGTGCGGTCGGTGGCCGCCGACAGGAAACCGCCGGGGACGGCGGCCAGCGACTTCACCGACCCGCCGTGGGCCTCGATCCGCTCCACCACCCCGAGCGTGTCCGGGGAGATGAGGAGGAACTCCCCGTTGTAGGTGCCGGCGACGAGGTGGCCGTCGTGGACGGCCAGGGAGGGCACGGGGGAGCCGAGCTGTGCGCTGGAGGTGACGGCACGGCCGTCGTGGCGCAGGACGTGCCCGGAGTAGGTGCCGGCGAAGAGCACCCCGTCGTGGACGGCGAGGGACAGCACCGGACTGAGACCGAGGTCGATCAGGCGGACCGGACCGGGATCCGTGCCCCCGGCCCCGAGGGCGACGGCGACGACGAGACCGGAGTCGGTGCCGATGAGCAGTTCGCCGCCCAGCCGGGCCAGCGCGTTGGGCCCGTGCGTGGCCCCGGAGGGAGCAGAGATCTCCGCGCCCGTCGCGAAATCGTACAGATGCGGGCCGTTCCAGAAACTGCCGGCCGCCACCACACCCCGGGCGGCGGTGACCGAGCGCGGCCACACCCGCCGGTCCTCACTGCGGTGCAGACGCCTGCCGGCCACGTCGAAGTAGTGCAGAGCCCCGTCGTAGGCGCCCACGACGAAGCAGGAGTCGTCCTCGGACCAGGCCACCGAGCGCGCCGCGGACGTGGACACGGCGACGGTGCGGACCACCTCCAGGCCGGCGGTGAGCAGGTCGACGGCGCCGTCGTCGCGGGCCACCGCCAGCAGCCGGCCCGAGTGGGACCAGGCACAGCCCTCGATGGAGGAGCCGTAGCGGCGGGTGACGGGCGCGCCGCGGCCGTCCGGATCACTGACGGCGACCAGACCGTCCTCACCGACCGTGGCAACGAGTCCCCGCGCGCTGACCGACACCATCATGCAGTGCGCCTCGTGCGAGCCGACCTCGCCCAGGAACGCCCCGTCGGCGGCCGACCACAAGGTGGCGCGCCCGTCCTCCGACACACAGATCAACCGCTTGCCGTCGGGCAGCCAGGCCACCGAGTTGATGTCGTCGGTGTGCCGGGCCAGGACGGTGTGCAGCACCGCCCCGCCCTCCTCGCCCACCCGCCACACGGCCACCGTCTTGTCGGCGGACGCGGTGGCCAGCACCTCGCCGTCGGCCGGGTTCCAGGCGCAGGCGTTGACCAGACGGCGGTGGCGCAGCCTGGCCAGTTCAGCGGGACGGGACGGGTCGCCGGTGTCCCAGACGATGACCGTGCCGTCGTACGAACAGCTGGCCAGCCGCTTTCCGTCAGGCCTGAAGCCCACATGGGTGAGCGGAGCAAAGTGGCCTGGTCCGTAGGCCGGAAGATCAATGGGTCGCACGCCGTCTCGTCCTTTTCCTCGTGTTCTCGAATATGGGATCTTGAATTTCTTCCGTATTTTTTGAACATGCGGTGGAAGCCCACGGGATCCATAGCTCCAGGGCGCTCCTGACGCCTCGGAATTCCTGGACTTTCCCGCCGCCCGGCGCTGCGCTTCGCATTCGTCCGCCGAACTCCGAAATTAGGCGGGCGGCCCGCCGAACGGCCAGCGGCCGGCACGCAATCCGGCAACTTCGACCATTGCCGGCCGCGGACTTGACGATGCGGCGCCGGCCTGGCAGAGGCGCCCGTCCGACGCCCACCCGGCCGGTGCGCCACCTGCCCGGTGCGCCGTCTGCCCGGTGCGCCGTCTGCCCGGTGCGCCACCTGCCCGGTGCGCCGTCTGCCCGGTGCGCTACCTGACCGATTCCGCCGGACGCGGTTGAGGCATTCGCCGCGGCGGGCGGACGCTTGCCCGAATGCAGGGACCGGCCGGGGAGCTGAGCGGCGTGCACATTGTTCTGGTGGAGACGGCATCCGTCCGTGGATTCGACATGATCGCGGAGATGGCCGACTCGGGTATCGAGGTCAGTTTCGTCACCGAGACGCTCGACGCCCATCGAAAGAATCCGGGGTTCGAACTGTCCGCGCGTGCGGCACGCATCGTCGAGGTTCCGCACCTGGCGAGAGGCGTCCTCGCGGACCGGCTGCGCGGCCGGCTCGGCCCCCTCCCGCCCGACGGGGTGATCTGCCGGGACGAGGTGCATCTGCCCGCTGCCGCCGAGCTGGCCCGCGACCTGGGACTGCCCCACGAATCGCTGTCGGCGGCCCGGATCCTGAGCGACAAGGCCGCCGTGCGCGCGCGGCTCACCGAGCGCGGCATCGGCGCGCTCGCCTGGCGGGTGGCCGCCACCGCGGCCGAGGGCCTGGCGGCCGTCGAGGAGATCGGGCTGCCCGTGGTGGTCAAACCGACCGCGGGCGGATGGTCGGTGGGAGTGAGCATCGCCTGGAGCCGGGCGCAGGCCGCCCGCGCGCTGGCCGAGGTGCTCGGCGTGCCGGCCGGCCCCGACGGCACGCCACCGCGCGCGCTCATCGAGGAGTACGCGGTGGGCCGGCACGTCAGTGCCGAACTGCTGGTGCAGGACCACCGCACCGTGCTGCTCGGGTTCGCCGAGCGGCTGCCGGCACCGCCCGGTCAGACGGCGGAGCTCGGCGGCCACTTCCCGGCCCGTATCGAACAGGAGGAGGCCGCGCGCGCGTTCGTCCTCGACGCCGTGCGGGCCATCGGTGTCCGCTCCTCGGCCGTCCACGCCGAACTGCTGCTCACACCGACCGGTCCGGAGCTCATCGAGATCAACGGCCGGGTGGCCGGGCATGTGGTGGCCCGTCAGATGTCGCTGGCGCTCCATCGTTCACTCACCGCCGACCTGGTGGCCCTCGCCGTCGGCGACCCGGTGCGCGAAGCCGCGCCGAACGAGAGTGTCGTCGCCCTGCACCACCTCTTCTCTCCCGTGGACGCCGTGGTGCGGGGAGTGAAACCGCAGGACGTGCTCACCGACGAGGTGATCGAGTCCCACGTCACCGCCGGCACCGGCGACCGGGTGGCCGCGCTGCGCACCAACCACGACCGGATCGGCTACGTACTGGCCCGTGGCCGCACCGGCGACGAGGCCGCCCGCCATGCTGCCGAGGCCGCCCGGCGCATCCTGGAGTCACTGGAACTGCACCCGGTGCCGGACACCACGGAGGCGGCCGACGCCCTCCCCGCCGACCCGAAACCGCAGAACTCCCCAACGGACCGCCCGCCGGTGCCGGGGCAGTCCCCAACGGGCCGCCCGCCGGCAGCAGGAGACCTGCGACCGGACCGCCCGCCGATACCGGGGCAGTCCCCAACGGGCCGCCCGCCGGCAGCAGGGGACCTGCGACCGGACCGCCTGCCGGTGCCGGGGGAGTCCTCAACGGGCCGCCTGCCGGTGCCGGGGGAGTCCTCAACGGGCCGCCTGCCGGTGCCGGAGGACTCCCCGACGGGCCGCCCGCCCTCAGCAGGGGACCTGCGACCGGGCCGCCCCCCACGCCAAGCCGGCGAACCGTCCGGTCACACCCCGCACACCCCGCACGCCCCGCACGACGCGCCGTGCGGCGAGCATGTGCTGCTGCTGCTCGGCGCCGAGGACCCCGCCGACCGGATCATGGCCGCCCTGGGAGCGGTGACGGCCCGGGTGAGCGTGATCTGGACCTCGGGGCCCGACGGCGAACGCCGGGCACGAACGCGCTGGCAACACCATTGCCGTGGCCAGTGGCACACCGCCTCCACCGGCCCGGACATCCGCGCCGCCGCCCGCCGCATCCACGCCGCCGAGCCGGTCCGCGCCATGCTGACCTTCTCCGCCGCCCACGGCGCACGGCAGTTGCGCGACGGAGCCCCCGCCGCCCGAGATCGGAAGA
>NZ_LRTR01000893.1 GCF_001550375.1 Streptomyces europaeiscabiei
GACCGGGGACCCGAGTACGCGCAGGCGGCCGGACTCGGTCCGGTGCCCCTGCCCGCGGGGCCGGGTGCGCCCGGCGCTCCCCTGCCGATGCCTCTGCCGATGCCTCTGCCCGCCGGTAACACCGCACCCGCCGCACCCGCCGTGCCGGTGCAGGGCGGGGAGGCGTACGACGGTGCGGGCAGCCAGGGTGCGGTCGGCACGGGCGGGGGCTTGGTCCCTGCCGCCGGAGGGCAGCCGATTCCCACTGGGCAGCCGGTTCCCGCCGGGCAGCCGATTCCCGCCGGTGTACCCGTGCAGGCTGGGGGAGTTGTGCCCGCCGGAGGGCCCGCGCCCGCCGGAGGGCCGGTGCCCGCCGCCGGCATCGGGCAGCAGGTCGCCGGGGTCGGACAGCAGATCCCGCAGGGTGGCGCGGTGGCGCCGGGTGGCGTCGCCGGTCCGGGTGCGGGTCAGACGGTCGGTGCGGCCCAGGTGGTCGGCGCCGGTCAAGCCGCCGGTACCGGGCCGGACCTCGGTGCCGGGCAGGCCGTCGGCGCCGGGCAGATCCCCGGCGTGGGTCAAGTGGCCGCCGCGGGCCAGGTGTCGGGTGCCCCCGCCGGTGGTGTCGACGACGGTCGCCATGACGCCGCGCCGCACCATCCCGCCGACGACCACACACCGCCGCAGCCGCACCCGGTGCCCACGCCGACAGGCCGCCGCCGGGCGGTACGGCAGCCCGCTCCCCAGCAGGGTGAAGGCGTGGCCACGTTGGCGCCCGCGCAAGGGGTGTCGGCCCAGGGTGCTCCCGCGCAGGGCATTCCCCCACAGGGAGGACCGGGGCAGCCGGCGCTCGCGCAGGGCGCAGCGGTGGCCGCCGCGCAGCCCGGGTCCGCCCAGGGTGTCCCG
>NZ_LRTR01000894.1 GCF_001550375.1 Streptomyces europaeiscabiei
CGGTGTTCGTGTTTCCGGGGCAGGGGTCGCAGTGGGTGGGGATGGCGGTGGGGTTGTTGGATTCCTCGCCGGTGTTCGCGGCTCGGTTTGCGGAGTGTGGGGCTGCTCTGGAGGGGTTTGTTGAGTGGTCGTTGGTGGATGTGGTGCGGGGGGTGGAGGGTGCGCCCGGGTTGGACCGGGTGGATGTGGTGCAGCCGGTGTTGTGGGCGGTGATGGTGTCGTTGGCTGCGTTGTGGGAGTCGTTCGGGGTGCGGCCGGCTGCGGTGGTGGGGCATTCGCAGGGTGAGATTGCTGCGGCTGTGGTGGCGGGTGCGTTGTCGTTGGTTGATGGTGCGCGGGTGGTGGCGTTGCGGTCGCGGGCGATTGTGGCGTTGGCGGGTCGTGGGGGGATGGTGTCGGTCGCGCTGGATGCTGAGGGTGCGGCTGGTTTGGCGGGGCGTTGGCCGGGTCGGGTGTCGGTGGCGGCGGTGAACGGGCCTACGTCCACTGTGGTGTCGGGTGATGCGGACGCGCTGGACGAGCTGATGGCGTTCGCGCAGGAGTCCGGTGTTCGGGTGCGGCGGATCGAGGTGGATTATGCGTCGCATTCGTCTCATGTGGAGTTGATCGAGGGGGAGTTGGGGGAGGTTTTGGCGCCGGTGGTGGCGTTGGAGCCGTC
>NZ_LRTR01000895.1 GCF_001550375.1 Streptomyces europaeiscabiei
CCGGCGGGGTCGGTCCCCCTGCGGCCGGGCCCACCGCCGGGCCGTCCGCACCGGCCCGCCCACAGATACCCAACCCGCCGAAACCGCCCACGCCGGGCGGACCGGGCCGCTGAGGCACCGTGGAGAAGTCCGAGCCTCCCTGGAAGTCCGACCAACCCGAGACGTTCGACGCGCCCCATGAGTCCGATGAGTCCGATGAGTCCGATGAGACCCATAAGTCCCATGAGCCGAACGAGCCGAACGAGCCCGACGACCCCAAGAAAGCCATGCAGCCGCACGCCTCACCACCGCCCGACGCCCCGTCACCCGACTGCCCCTCTCCCGCTCCCCTCCCTCACCGCTCTCCGCCGCCCCGCTCCCTCACCCCCGGCTCTCTTCCTCCCGCCTTCCCTCCACCTGGCGGCCTGCCGCCCCTCTCGGCCGAGCAGATCGCCGCAGCCGTCCAAGCGGGTGAGACGACGGCCGTCGACGTCGTCGCGGCGGCGCTCGCCCGGATCGAGCAGGCCGAGCCCACGCTCCACGCGTTCGTCGAGGTGTGGGCGGAGGAGGCGTTGCGGCGGGCGGCGGAGGTCGACGCGCAGGTCGCCGCAGGCGTACGGCTGCCGTTGGCCGGGGTGCCGATCGGGGTGAAGGGACGGGCCGGGCTGCGGCCCCGCACGGGCGAGCTGGCGGTGGAGGGGCGACCGGTGACGTACGACCGCAAGGGCCTG
>NZ_LRTR01000896.1 GCF_001550375.1 Streptomyces europaeiscabiei
GCGGCCGTCCGTCGCTCCGGCGAGGATGCGGGCCAGGTCCGCGCGCTGCCGCGGGGAGTCCGCCAGCCTGGACGGGTCCAGCTCGTCGGGCCGGGCACCCGCGAGCACCTTCATGACGTCGGGCCGACCGGACCGTCCGCGGGTGTTCCTCATGTGAGTGCTCCTTTTCGATCAGTGCGGCGCGGGGCCTGTGCGAGTGGTGCGGAATCCGCCTCGGGTGCGGGCGCCGAATCCGCCGGGTACGCCGGCTCCAGGGCCTTCTCCAGTCGGCGGCGGGCCCGGTGCAGCCGGACGGTCAGCGTCGCGGTGGTGCAGCCCAGGACCCGTGCGGCCTGCCTGGCGCTCAGCCCGTGCCAGGCGATGAGCGTCAGCAGCTCCCGGTCGGCGCCGGACAGGCTCGCCAGGGCCTGCAGCGCGGCTTCCCGGTCGGTCACGTCCGCCGCGACGTCGCCGACGTCGGTCCGGGCCCCGCTGCTGATGTGCTGTGCCTCCGCGGCGGCGAGGGCGTACTGATGGCTGTCCCGGCGGCGCAGCTCGCGCACCAGGTTGCGAGCCACTCCCAGGAGCCAGGGCAGCGCGGGCTGCGGAATGTCCCGCACCCGCCGCCAGGCCACGGTGAACGTCTCGCTGGTGAGGTCCTCTCCTACCTGCCGTCCCACGAGGCTCGTGGTGTAGGCGAGGACGCGCGGATAGCACTCCTCATAGATGTCCCTGAAGCGTTGGGCATGCGTCACGCGCCGTCCCCTCATATCGGCTGTCTCACCAAGCAATGCGCGTGGCGGCCCACTTCTTACAGGGGGAGCCGAAACTCGTGGGACACGGCCCGCGTCACGCTTCGGTGCTCGGGGACGGAACTCCGCCGTCGGGGCGGGCGCGTTGAGGCGTCAAGGCCCCGCGTGCGGCCCGGGAACGGCCGGGGCGGCGGCCGGAAGTCGGCGGCCGGCCCTACCAGGTGCGTCCGGGCTCGGGTGGGCCCTTGTCGGACCGGCGGACGGCGCCGGTGTCACTGGTCCTGGATGCGCCGGACGGCGCAGGTGTCACTGGTCCTGGATGCGCCGGAAGGGCCGGTCGGCCTCCAGCTCGAACGCGATCTCCAGCAGCTTCCGTTCGTCTCCGGGGTGGGCGGAGAACATGACGCCGATGGGCAGCCCGTCCGTCGTCCCGCTCGCGGCGGGCACCGAGACCGACGGAGTGCCGACGATGTTGTCGAGGGGTGTGAACGCCACATACGCGAGGAGCCGCTCGATCAGCTCGGCGTAGGGGACGGCCGGGCTGAGGTGGCCGATCGGTGGCGTGGTGTGGGCGAGCACCGGCGACAGCACGAGGTCGAGCCGGCCGAAGGCCGCCGCGTGCGCCTCCTTCGTGCGCTTCAGCCGTCGCACCACGCCGGGGGTCCGCCGCCAGTTCCGCAGATAGTCCTCGCGCAGCCCCCGGCTGAGGCCGTCCATGCGGTGCCGGTCGAAGTCCGCGCCGAGGGTCCGGCCCGTGGCACCGAGGAGGAAGGACAGCATTCCCCAGTACGTGAGGAAGTCGTCGGTGAAGTTCGGGTCCATGTCCAACTCCACCGGCTCCACGGTGTGTCCGAGCCGTTCGAGCGTGGCCACGGTCTCCGTGACCGCCGCCCGGGTCGCCGCGTCGCAGTGAACTCCGTTCGGCGAGTCCAGCAGGAACCCGATGCGCAACCGGCGCTCCGAGGGACCTTCGACCAGGCCGAGGGGCGGCAGTCCGGAACTCCGCCGGTGCGTCTCCGCGGCGGCGAGGAACGCGGCGGTGTCCCGCACGGAACGGCTCACGATGCCGTCGGAGACGACGTCGATCGGCAGCCGGCGGCCCAGGTCACTTGCCACGACGCGGCCACGAGTCGGCTTGAGGCCGACGAGTCCGCAGCAGGCCGCGGGAATCCGGATCGAGCCACCGCCGTCGTTGGCGTGCGCGATCGGCACGGCACCGGCAGCGACCAGTGCCGCGCTGCCGCCCGACGAACCGCCCGCCGAGTAGCCCGTGTTCCACGGGTTGCGCACCGGCTCCGCACCGTCGTACTCGGTGCTCGCGTTGAACCCGAACTCGGGCAGCCGGGTCTTGCCCAGCACCGTGACGCCGCTGCTCAGGAGCTGCTGGGTGAACGGTGCGTGCCGCCGCGCCGCCCTCGGCCGGAAGGCGCTGCTGCCGTGGCCCGTGGGCAGCCCCTGGTAGTCGGTGTTGTCCTTGACGAAGGTCGGCACCCCGGCGAAGGCGCCGTCCGTTCCGACGGCGTGCGCCGGGCTGCCGACGTGCACCTGGACCGCGCCCAGCCGTGCGTCGACCGCCCGCACCCGCTCCGCGGCGTCCCGGGCGGCCTCGGCGGGGGAGACCTCGCCGCGCCGGATCGCCGCGGCGAGACCGACGGCGTCGTGTTCTCCGAGGGCGTCGTCCCGGAAAGCGTGCACGATGGTCCGTTCGTCGAAAGTCGTCACCGCTGCCTCAGCCCCTGCCCGTGTGGACGGTCGTCCGCCATCATTCCTTACCGTCAAGTAACACGCGAGGAATTCGCCGACCCATTCGATGCCGCTGGGGGTGGCTGGCGTGTCGGGGGTCCGGTGTGGCGGGGTGTGGCGGGGTGCCAGGCGGGTGCCGCTGCCCCACCCGCCGAGTACCCCGTTCCCGTGCAGGGGGGGGGGGGGGGGGGGGGGCG
>NZ_LRTR01000897.1 GCF_001550375.1 Streptomyces europaeiscabiei
CCTGCCAGTGCGCGGCCGCGGCGTCCCAGCGTTCGGTCGCCTCGCGCATCCCGTCGACCGCGTCGTTCGTACGCTCCGCACCCGCGGCGACGGCCTCCGCCGCCCGCTCGGCGGCCTGAGCCACCGTGTCGGACTTCGCCGCCAGCGTCTGCTGGACACTGACCAGCGACTCGAACGCGGTCCGCACGGTGTCACCGGCGGCCTGGACCCGGTCCGCGATACCGCGAGCCGCGTCCTCGTTGGCCTGCCGCGCCTGCGTCGACGCCACCAGGCTCGCCTTGACGGCGCCCTCGACCCGGTCGGCCGCGCCGCCGATCCTGGGTACCTCGCCGGACAGCGCGGCCGCGGCCTTCCGCAGCGCGTCCGTCGCCTTGCCCACGGCCGTCGCGCCGGCTGCCAGGGTCTTGTGGCTCTCGTCGGCCCTCTCGGTCAACTCCCGCAACTGCTCGGCGGCGTGCGTCAGTTCTTGGGTGAACTGCTCGGGGGAGGCCCTGCGGTGCGGGGCGAGACTCATCTGGACCCGGGTCAGCAGCGCCGCGAGCGAGCCGAGCAACCGCCCGTCCGCGGCCTCCCGGGCCTCCTCGTCCCGCTCGGTGCGGGTCCGGACGCGCGCGTGCCACACCGACAGCAGCACCAGCAGCGTGATCAGCAGGGCGGCTGTCAGGGCCACGTTCTCGAAGCGGCCGAGCGCCGACAGCCGTCCGTCGAATCCCGACTGCCACAGCTGCAGAAAGGGACGGGTGGCTTCCTCGGGCCGGTCCCGGGCCAACTCGCCGTAGGCACGTACGGCTTCGCGCAGCCCGAACCACGTGACCAGCAGCGGGACGAACACCAGTACACCCAGCGCGGCCTCCAGGACACCGTCCCGGGGGCTCCGGCGCGACCATGCCGGACGCCACCACGGCTGGTTCGGGGGAGGGGCGGGCTGCGGTGGATCCGCGAGACTCTCGGCGCGTACGAAGGACTGGACGAGATCGACCTCGGCCCACCGGTCGAGCCGGTCGCCGTTCGTCAAGTCCTCAGCCAGCAACCGGAGTTCTTTCGCGCAGACGTCGAGCCGGGACGTCTGGTCGAGCAGGTCCTCCAACTCCTTGCCCAGGACCTTCTCGTCCAGGAACGTCGACCCGTGGGGCGGGGATACGGTCGTCAAGCGTGTTTCTCCTGACTCGGCACCGGGACGGCCGGTGGTCGTGCGATCTGCCGGGCACTCATCAGCGTGGGACGCCACCCCTGGCCCCGTGGTTTCTGCCATGGCGGCCCAGTCGCTCCAACAGGTCCTGGGCGGAGCCGTGTTCAGGATTCCATGCGAGGCACTGGCGCAGCGCCTCGACGGCCTCGTCGCGCCGGCCGCGGCCGTGCAGCCGGTCCGCGTGCCGATAGGTGCGCTCGGCGAGCAGTTCGCGGACGCGGGTGTTGGTGGGGTCGTGGTCGTAGGCGCAGCGCAGCCAGCGGTAGGCGTCGGTGAAGTGCTCGGGCGAGGAGTCGGCCATCGCCGCCGCGCAGTGCACATGGATCATCGCGTCCAGCAGATCGGGTCCGGACGCGCCGTCGTGCGCGGCCTGCCAGGCGGCGTGTGCCGTGCGTACGGCGCGGTCGTACCGGCCCTGCGTCAGCAGGTCACGAGCGGCGGAGAGCAGACGCGCGGCGTCCTGGTCCGCCGGGTGCGCGGACTCCGCCGACCGGGACGGCCCGGATAGCCCGGACGGCTCGGCGGCGTCCACCGGTCCGGGGGCGTCGAGGGCGTCGAGCAACGCCCGCGCCTCGGCCACCACCGCCTCCAGCAACGCCCGCGCCTCGGTCACCTGCCCGCGCGCCACCAGCTCGCGAGCGCGGGCGATGTCGAGGGGAGCGCCGTCCGTCACCCCCGGGCCGGACAGGAGGGTGACGCTGAGCCGGGGAGAGTCCGCCAGAGTGTCGTCGGACGCCTCCGATTCCAGGGCGAGCCCGTCGAGGCCGGACGGCGGTAGCCCCGCGAGCCGCGACGCGTGCATCAGGGCGCCCAGGGCGAGCAGGTCGGCGGAGGCCCGGACGGTCGTGCGCCCGAGCCCGCGCGCCCCCGCCCGGACCTGCTCCAAGCGTGTGCCTCCGCCCACCAGCAACAGCGTGTCCACGTCCCGCGCGGCCATTCCCGACTGGTCCAGCAGGGTGTGCGCGCGGCCGAGGGTCCGCCGGACATGCCGGTCCAGGAACGCCTCCTGCTGGTCACGATCGAACCGCAGTCGCTCCGCGGATCCACCGAGGGCCGTCTCCAGCACCGCGGAGTCGTCACCGCCGGGTGCGCCAAGCCGTTCCCTGATCTCCTGCACCCGGGCACGCAGCCCCAGCCAGTCGGCCTCGTCGAGTCCGTCCGGATCAGTCCGGTCCCGCACCGTCCGTGCCACGGCGGTCAGCGCGGCCTCGTCGAACGCCCGGCCGCCGGTGCTCGACGCGGTCTCGTGTCCGAGAGCCCGGTAGCGGCCCCGCGCACCGCGGATCAGGCCCAGTTCGAATCCGCCGTACCCGAGGCCGTAGACGAGGCATGTGCTGCTGCCCCGGCCCGCCGTGTGTCCGATGACCGCGGCCATCGCGTCACCGATCAGCCGCACCTCGGTGAGTCCGGCCGCGCGCGCCGCGTCGAGCAGGGCCGCCCGCTGTGCCGAGCGGTAGCCCACGGGTACCGAGACGACCGTCTGCGCGATCCGGCCGGAGGCCGCCGCCTCGACCTGTTCGCGCAGTTCCCGCAGCATGCGGGTCACCAGTTCGTCCGGCGTCGTGCGCGCATCGCCGACGAGTACCGCACGCCCACTGCCCAGTCGGCTCTTGAGGCTGGGGAACGTGACCGGAAGCGGCCCGGTCACGGCGGGCTCGCACAGCAGCCAGGGCCAGTACGAGGCGGACGGCGTCAGCCGCCGCACCGAGCCCCCCGGCCGGCCGAACGCCGCGCGCAGCCCCGTGCTGCCGAAGTCCAGTCCGAGCCCGATCTCGTGACCGCTCGCCCCCGTGCGCCGTGGCGCGGTCACGCGTCCACCGCGTCGTCCGGGACCCGCAGTATCCCGCCGAAGCGCTCCGCGTCCCGCAGCGCGGACACCCTGCGCGCGCTGTACGCCTGCGCCACCAGGTTGGCGAGATTACGGGCCTGCTGGTCGGTGTGGGCGCGGTTGCCCTCGGCATGGGCCTGCTTCACGTAGCCGAGCGCCTCGTTGATCCGGCGGGCGGTGTCCGGCGGTGCGCCGTCCGCCGCCAGCTCCGCGTGGAGGAACTGACTGGCGTGACCGCAGTGGTGGTACATGCCGTCGACCAGCAGTTCGGTCAGGCGCTGGTACTCACCGCTCTCTCCCAGCAGCAGGGCCTGGCCCGCCTGCTCGATGTCCCGGCGGAACTTCATCTCCTGCAGGTGGTCGATGTACGACCCGTACCGCTGGAGAAACCGGTCCGCGTCCCGTTTGGCGTACTCCAGGCGCTCGCGCAGCGTGGCGCTGTCCGGCTCGGCCGGCGCGGCGGGTGGCTGGGTGCGAGGCTTCTCCCGGCTCGGAACCGCCTCCTGCTGGAAGTTCATCCTCGGTACGGCGATCGTCACCCTGATGTTGCGGTTCGCGTCGTAATTGAACGACACCTCGACGCGTTCCCCGATGTCGATGGGCTCCGGCAGTTCCAGTTCCACGACGCCCTGTTCCCGGTTCTTGCTGGCCACCGGGCTGTTGCCCTCGTACACGGGGACACGGATGACTTGGCGGTCGGTCGCCTGGAAGACCTCGGTGCACGGCTGCGGCAGGGGGTACGCCATGCCGCCGCGGATGATCGGCACGAACACGTCGCGTTGCGAGCCCCGGACCGCGGCGACGCCCATCGCGTCGCCGGTCACCTCGTGCAGACCGATGTCGCCGACCGCGCGGGCGTTGGTCAGGCTCGTCCCGCACGCCGAACACGCCGTGTCGGACTCCTCGTTGAGCTTCCTGCAGTCCGCTTCGGGGCACTCCACGCCGTGCAGTGTCCCGGCGAGGATGCCTGCGCCGAGCGCCACGCACTCCATGGGGTTGATGTTCCGGCGGACCTTCTCCTTGCCGAAGCAGGCCTCCACCGCCTCGTACACGGGCCGCACCAGCGTCCCGCCGCCGACCAGGAGCACATCCGTGATCTGCTCGGGGCTCAGGTTGTCCTGCTCCAGGGTGTCGCGGACCAGACGCATGGTGCGCTCCACGAGCGGCGCGGTCACTTCCCGCAGATCGGCCCGCGTCAGGGGCATGTCGACGTCGACGACGACGCCGTCGTCGCTCCTGTACGCGGCGGGGATGAAGACGACCGTCTCCGAGGCGTCGTTGAGTTCCCGCTTCGCCTGTTCGGCGAACTTCTTCGCGGTGAACTGGAACTTCTTGTCCCCGGACGGGTCCACGGCGTGGTTCTTGCGTACCCACTCGGCGATCCGGTCCACGAGGGCCAGGTCGAAGTCGTCCCCGCCGAGCCAGTCGTCGCCGGCGAACCTGCGTACGGTGAACTGGGCGTTGCCGGCCCGGTCCCGGGTCGAGTCCAGGACCGAGATGTCGAACGTGCCGCCCCCCAGGTCGTAGACGAGGATGCGGCTGCGGTCCCCGTCCCGCTTGTCCAGGCCGAAGGCGATCGCGGCCGCCGTGGGCTCGTCGATGATCTTCTTGACGACGATCCCGGCGAGCTCGGCGGCCTCCCGCGTGGCGGCCCGCTGGGCGTCGCCGAAGTAGGCCGGCACCGTGATCACCGCGTGGGTCACCTGTGTGCCCAGGCTCCGCGAGGCGTCCTCCACGAGCTTGCGCAGGATCGCGCTGGAGATCTCGGCCGGGGTGACGTTGCGGTCCCCGAGGGCGACGTGCGCCCGCGGGTCGTCGTCCGGGCCGGGGACGATCTCGTAGGCGAGGTTCGCCCGGGCCCGGACCACCTTCGCGTCCGTGAAGTCACGGCCCATCAGCCGCTTGACCGACACCACCGTGCCGTCGAGCTGGCGGGCTGCCCGGTCGAGCGCGGTCCTCCCGACCAGCAGTGACTCGGAGCCGTCGGTCCGCAGAAGACCGACCACCGAGGGCGTCAGCGCCTCGCTCTGCCCGTTGGGGACCACCCGGGCCTCCCCGCGCTCCGGGTCGTAGCGTGCGACCCCGCTGTTGGTGGTGCCGAGGTCGATGCCGATCGACGTCATCGCTGTTCCGTCCCTTCCCCTGTCCGCACCGTCCGCCGTCCCCTCGCGTCGCCCGTCATTCGCCGAACCGGATCAGTTCGTCCAGCAGCCGGGCGGCCCAAGGAGGGGGCGGCTCCGCGGGCGCCGCCGGCTCCGCCGGGCCACCGTCGGCCGCACCGGCGGCCGCATCGCCGGCGCCATGCGCGCCCTCCGTGTCGTCGATGTCGTACAGGAAGAGATCGAGCAGCAGGCGTTGGCGCGGGTCGCGCAGGTCGTTCCAGGCCTGCTGGGTGTGCGGGTTCATCAGACCCCGGGCCAGCAGCTCGAAGGAAACGTCCTGCATCTCGGCGTGAGTCGTCCACGGCGTCACCCCCACCGTGGCCAGCGCCTCGTACGGCGACGGCGCGCCCGGCACCTCGGAACGGTCCTCGATCATCACTCGGTCTCCTCCTCCACGTGTTCCAGCGGGTCCGGCAGGGTGTCGAGCCGGCGGCGGACCATGTCCAGCAGCAGGCTGCGTATCTCCGGTGCGGGCGGATCCGCGCGGACGGCCCGGATGAGCAGGTGCATGGCTCGCGGGAGGTCGCCCTCCACCGGGTCACGCGGCACGAGTCCTGCCAACCGCCGTGCGAACGACGGCAGATCGGTCTCGTCCGGCGGCTGCTCCCGCGCCGTCGTCCGCATCAGCTCGGTCATGCCGTCGATGCCGAGCTCCCCGGCGACCAGGGTCTCCAGCGCGTTCAGTGTCTCTCCGAGCGTCTCGCGGTAGGCGCTGTGCGGCAACGGCTGCCCCAGGCCGGTGTGCAGCAGCGCGAGAGCCTCCTCGACGGCCCTCAGCCGTGCCGCGGGGGAGGACACCCGCCCGTCCGTCGTGAAGACCAGTGACCGTACGAGGTTGTCTCGGGCGTGGCCCGACTCGGGGTTCAGCGCCAGCGCCCGCCGCAGGTCGGCCTCCGCGGCCGGCCCGTCGAGCGACAGCCCGTAGCGTCTGCGCTCGGAGGCCCGCCACACCCCGCGTTGCGAGAGCACCTTGGACAACTGCGTGTCCAGCCGGCCCGCGAGATCCCGGGACAGGGGACGCAGTACCGGGCCGACCTCCTCGAGCAGCGTCACCGCCTCGTTCAGGGCGGTGTCCCGCTGCTTGTGGTCCACCACATCGCGCAGCGCCTCGACCCGCCCCAGCACCATGTGCACCACGGCCTGCTTGGTGCGGGCCTCCATCCCGGCCTTCGCCGAGGCACGCACGGCCTCGGCCCACTGCGTCAAGGCCCGGTCCACCCCGCCCGAGCCACTGGTGAGCGCCGCCTGCGCGAGTGCGAGACGGGCCTGCACCGCGAGCGCCGTACCGTCCTGCACCAGCCGGGCGTGACGTCCGGGCAGCCGCAGATAGGCCGGGTTGCGGTGGACGAAGTCCTGGCAGTGACCGCACTCCCGGAGGTGCGCGGCGAGGTTCGCGCGGGCACCGGGGCCGCCGCAGTCCTCGGGCAGGTCGGTGAGCGTACCGAGCACGGGCAGCGCGTCGAGCGCCTGCTCGAACCGGTGCGCCTCGGACAACGCGGAGGACCGCGCCAACTCCGAGAAGGCCCAGCGCAGTTCGCGTACCGCGTACTCGCCCGGGTCCTGCCCTCGGTGGGCCGCGGCGCTCAGCTCGGCGGCCTGCTCGGCCAGGGGGACCTCAAGCCGGAGCATGCGCAGATATCGAGGGCCGCAGGCCGGTGCGCCTCCCGTGCCCGGGACGGACGGCAGGCCGCCCACGTACCTCAACACCCGGGCCCCGCCGAGCTCCGCCTCGAACACGCCGGTCAGCTCCCGGTACGCCTCCGCCTGCGCCGGGCGGCCCTGCTCGGTGTGGCGTTGCTCGGCCGTGGCCAGTTGCCCGAAGAGGTGGCGGCTGAGCGCCCAGCACAGCTGGGCCATGTCATCGGGCGTCACGTTCCGGCGGTAGCGGCTCGCGCGTTCGGTACGCCAGCCGTCCCAGTAGTCCTTGTCGCTCAGCAGCGCCGCCCAGTACACGAGCGCCGCTTCCCAGGCGCGCACCGCGTGCTCCCAGGCGCCGCTGTCCTCGAGCTCCTGCGCCTGCCACAGGTGGGCGACGGCCAGCCCGTGGACCACCGACATGTCTCCGGGAGCCGTCGCCAGCCGCTGTCGCCACGCAGTGAGGGCCGCGTCCCTGCCCCGCGCGAGCAGGAGCAGCAGCGGGGCCTCGCGCGGGAACTGCTCGCACAGGGCGGCGAGTGGGTCGGGCTCGCCGTCCGGCGCGATCCGTGTCACCGCCTCGCGGACCGCGGTCGGCGCGTGCCACCGGTAGAGCAGGGCGTCCAACTCCAGCCGCAGCCCGGGCAGCCGCAGTCTGTCCCAGGCCACCCGCTCCGACCAGTCCCAGGTCCTGCCGCCCAGCTCCATCAGCGTGAACGACGCGTCGTTCACGACGTCCATGGACGAGTCAGGGCCGATGCCGGCGTCCCGCAGAGCCCGGTACGGGAAGGTCGTGTCGCGCAGTGCCAACGGGTCGGCCACCAGGGACTCGCCGATCGGGCCGTCCGTCCAGGGCAGCGCCCGCAGCGTCGTGCGCAGCTGGGCGGCCCGGGCCCCCGCCTCCTCGTGGTCGTCACCGGCCCGTTCGTAGGCCTCGGCCGCGGCGGTGAGGCGGCCCCGTTCCTCCAGCAGCCGGCCCTCGCAGTGGGCCAGCCTCCGGTCGGCGTCCCGATGGTCCCCACAGCCCCGGAAGGCGTCCACGGCCCGGTGCCAGTCCTGATCGGCCTCCGCGAGGCGGCCTCGCGCGTAGCCGGCTATCCGGGGCGCGTCGGAGTGGGCGCGCAGCGCCTCGGCCACCCGGTGCGCCTCCTCCCAGTTCCCCTCGGCCTCGGCGGCCCGGGCCCGCGCGTACTCTTTGCGCACGGAGGAGTCGGCGAAGCCGCCGTGCTCGGCGAAGGACTCCGTCAGTTCCTCGTAGCTCGCCCGGATGGCATGCCATCGCTCCGCGTCGTCGTCGGCGGCGGCTTCGTCGATCCTGGCGTGCGCGTACCGCGTGCGCGAAGCGGTGTCGCCGTGCTCCTCGGGAAGGTCCCGGTAGGCGGTCAGCGCTTCGGCCCAGCGGTCCGCCAGCTCGTGCAACCGTGCCTGCGCGTAGCCGTGCAGGCGTGTGAACTCCTCGTCCTCGGTGGCGAACCCCGCGTAGAGGTCCCGGGCGCGTTCCCAGTCGCCCCCGCTCTGCGCGTGCATCCCCGCGGCCTTGCACCGCAGCAGCCCCACCGCCCCGTCCAGCGCCTTGTCCGGCACGCCGTCCAGATGGCCCAGTACGGAGGTCCAGGTGCCGGGTGGTGCGGAGGCTTCCTGATGTTCGGCGAGGCGGGCACGCGCGTACTTGCGGCGGTGGCCCACATCGCCGTCCGCGTGGCCGTCCGGCAGCCCGCCGAAGCCGTCGACGACGGCGTTCCAGTCCCCGCGCGCGTAGGCGGCACGGGCCCGCGTGTACAGCAGCAGTTCGGCCGGTGGCTGCGGGAAGTCGTGGACCTGTTCGGGAACCCGGTCCAAGTGGTCCCGGGCCGCCTCCCAGTCCTGACGCAGGGCGCAGAGCCGACCGAGCGAGTACCGGCGCCGTGGACCGGCGTCGGGGTGTGTCGAGTCCGCGTACGTCTCGGCGGCCGCCTCCCAGTCCCCGGCCGCCTCCGCGATCCGCCCCTCGGCGAATCGCCGCAGCGACCGCGTGTGGTCGTCCGCCTCCGGGAGAAGGCGCAGACATTCGACGGCCCGGTGCCAGTCACCCGCACCGGCTGCGGCGTCCGCGCTCTCGCGCACCCGTCTCCGCAGGGTGTCGACCCATGGGCCGGGGCGGGGCAAGGGGGCCGACAGACGGTGGGCGTCGGCGTCGGCCGCCGCCGGACGGCCGGCCGACGCCGCTTCCATGGCGGCCAGGGCCTCGGACCAGGCGCCGTTCTCGGCGGCGGCACGGCCACGGGCGTGGTGGGCTCGCAGGGGACCGTCGAAGAAGCCGTCGGCGGTGGCGAAGTGGTCCGCCGCCTCGGCCCACCGTTCCCCGGCCTCGGCCACCCGCCCGGCGGCGTAGGCGGCCCAGGCC
>NZ_LRTR01000898.1 GCF_001550375.1 Streptomyces europaeiscabiei
CGGCCGGACCGGCGGGCACCGTCGCGGCGGCCGACCCGGACTGCGGGGAGGCCGGCAGGGCGGCACGCAGTCGGTCACGGACCTCACTCGCCGTAGCGGGACGGTTGTCGGGGTCCTTCGCCAGCATCTCCAGCACCAGCGCGTCCACCGCCGGTCCCGGCCCCGGACGCACCAGGCTGGGAGCCGACGGAACCTGCTGCAGGTGGGCCACCAGCAGTGCGGCGGTGTCCAGATCCCCGAACAGGCGCTCACCGGTGAGGAGTTCGTACATGACGCAGCCCAGCGCGTAAAGGTCCGCCCGGTGGTCGCCCGCCCGGCCGGCCAGCCGCTCCGGCGGCATGTAGGCCACGGTCCCCACCACCGCGCTGCTCGCCGTGGTCGTGGCCGCGTAGCGCGCGATGCCGAAGTCGAGAATCTTGAGCAGGCCGGCGTCGGTGAGCATCAGGTTCGCGGGCTTGAGGTCGCGGTGCACGATCCCCGCGGCATGGGCGGCAGCCAGGGCGTCCGCCGCCTGGGCGGTCCAGCCGAGCGCGTCCGCGACCGGCGGCGGGCCGTCCTTGCGGAGAACGGTCGACAGATCCCGCCCCGAAAGCATCTCCATGACCAAAAAGAGCGTGCCGTCCGCGTCCTCGCCCAGATCGTGGACGGTGACGATGCCAGGGTGGTTGAGGCCACCGGCCGTCCGCGCCTCGCGGAAGAACAGCCGGGTTCCTTCACCGCCTTCCAGGTGAGGCTGGAGAAGCTTGACCGCCACCCGCCGCTGTATACGGGTGTCATGCGCGACCCAGACCTCGCCCATTCCCCCGCGCCCCAGCAACACCTCCAACTCGTAGCGACCCGCCAGCATTCGCCCCGTCATGACGCTCCCTCAACCACACGACCCGGAAGACCCCCCCCATGTGGCACCCGGGCCACGCAGGACATGCGGGCGATCGTAGTGCCCCGCCCGCTCGCTCACGGCCCGTAAAAGGGCACCTGCGGAAACCGCGCGCCACAAAACCGGACGCATGCGCGCGCACCGGTGCGAGTCCAGGGGCGATGGACGCCCCGCTGGCCGACTCCGGTGCGCCACCCCTGGAGTGAGGCGTCCGATGCCGTCGCTCACCCCTCCCTGACCGCCGCCAAGTTGCGGGACATCACTGGTGTACTCGCCTCCCCCCGACCTGGACACCGAACAGCGCATGCACACCCACCACGCCCGCACCGCGAAGGCCCTGGACGTCCAGACCGAGTCGGCCGGGGAGTTCTGAGGGTGGTCCGGACGCACCCTGGGCGCCCCGGCCCGCACGGCCGATCGGGCCCGCAACCGCGAGAAACGCGGCTCGCGCGGCGGCCGTCCACCGAAGTTCGACCCGTGTAGGGGATCTCCGCGGTGGAGTGCGCGGGAAGATGCTCGTACGCCTTTGACCAGGCTGGTCAGCCCCCTGCCCAGGCTGCGGGCGCCCGCTTCCGGCGCGGTTCACGCAGAGTCCGGCACGAGACCGACCACTGGTTCGCGGCGGGGATCAGACCGAGGCGAGGAACGTCCGCACGCGCTCCAGCAGCAGCGTGGACGCCTCCGCGTCGAAGGCCTCGAGAGAGGCGTCGGTGAACAGGTGCTGATTGCCGGGGTAGACAAACAGCTCCGCAGCCGATGCGAACTTGGCCAGCTCGCGCGCCGCGGGCAGGTCTTCGTCGAAGAACTCGTCGCCCTCCTTGCCGTGGATCTGCACCGGCACACTGTCGGGCCAGGACTCCCCGTACTCGGTGACGGGGATGCAGGAGTGCATCAGCAGTGCTCCACGTGCGCCGGGCCGTGTCTGCGCGAGCTTCTGGGCGATAGTCACGCCGAACGAGAAGCCGGCGTACACCAGTTCCGGGCCAAGGTTCTCGGCCGCTGCCGCACCACGTTCCCTGAGGGTGTCGAACCCGATTTCCCGCGCGAACCCCATGCCCTCTTCGAGGCTGCCGAAGGTGCGGCCCTCGAACAGATCCGGAGTGTGCACGGTGTGGCCGGCCTGTCGCAGGTTGTCGGCGAACGCCCGGACCCCGTCAGTCAAGCCCTGGACGTGATGGTAAAGCAGAACCTCAGCCATATTTCGCGGTGTCCTTCGCCTATTGATCGACTGTTCCGACAACGCACCAGGACGCTGGTACCTCACTCAGCACCCGACCATCTCACAGCTCATGAGCGCGCGGCAGGCAGTTCGCCTCCATGCCCCGCAGACGAGCGGCGGGTGCGCACGGACGGACCGGTGCAGAGCCCACCCTGCGCCCAACTTGTCTGTCCGCGAAGCCAGTTGGGCCACTCGGAGCAGTCCGCAGTGTGCGCGGTTCGCACCCCGACGAAGCGAAGGTTGGCATGCACTCGCGACGGGGGGCGCTGCCAGGCGGCCCCGAGCATGACCTTGCGGATCGCTGTGACCAGGCTGCTGTGGCTGTCGGAGATGACCAGGCGGACGCCGGTCGGTCCGCGTTCTCGCAGGTGACGCAGGAACTGGGCCCGGAAGGGCGCTGTCACGTGGGCCGGGCGGGTGGGTTGATCATGGTGGAGGGGATCGTCCGTGGGGAGCGCGTCGCCGTCGTACAGAGGTCACATGTACCCGGTCGAGGTGATCTCCCACTGCGTGTGGCTGTACTTCCGCTTCCCGCTCAGCTTCCGTGAGGTCGAGCAGCTGACGCTCGAGCGCGGGATTACCTGGATCAAGGATGTCAGGTGCCGATGAAGAAGCCGCACAGTCGGCCGATCCTTCCGCCCTCCAGCCACGCGACATCGAAGCCGCTCACCACTGGAGCTTCACCCGTGGGTCCGACCTGCCACGAGAAGTGGACGGCGTCGTGGTGGGTCAACACCGTGTCAAAGGTGAAGAGCATTCCGGTGAAGTTCTTCTGCGAAGCACCAATGTACTCGTCGATGGCCGCGGTGCCGTCGGCGACGACCATTGGATCGGTGTACGTGCCATTCGGGGTGAAGAGGTCGTCAATCAGATCCCGTCGAACCTGATCCTCCGTTTCATTCCACATCGCGATGTATCTTTGGACCAATTCGGTCACGGAATTCTTATCCATGCAGAAACTGTATCATCGGTCGATGCTAAATTCCATTCCAACTTGCCTTCAAAGGCGGGAAGTTGACCTTTATTGAAATTCGCGTGACGGAATATATCGGTGGGATTGATGGCCCCTCCGGGAGCGAGTTTTTGGTTCACTTTCCGAAGGGATCTGGGCGGCGCCTACCGACTCGCATCAGTACATGTTATGGCTGGCCTTTCGTAGGTATCCGCAGCCTCTGTCTACTGCCGACGCTCACAACTGAAGCAACGTCCTATGCGTCAAGCTCCACGTCTGTGATCGGGTAGGCGACGCAGGAGTGGGTGTAGCCGAGGCGGGCATCCGACATGCGGAGCTTCGCTTCGTCGGCGGTGTGCACGGTGCCCTTGAGGACGCGGATGCGGCACAGGCTGCACTCGCCGGAGCGGCAGGCGGCCTCGGGGCGTATGCCCTCGTCCTCCAGAGCGTCCAGGAGCGGGCGGTCCCGGCGGGTGCGGAAGGTGCGTACGGCGGCGGTGACGGTGACTTCGCCGTCGGGGGTCGCGTCGGCGGGCCAGTGCGCCTGACGGGTGGGATCGGCGGGCGCGCCGTTGGCCTCGAAGCGGACGCGGCGACGGGGGTGGCCGAGGTGGAGGAGCTGCTGGAGGGCGTACGGGTAGAGGGCCTGCGGTCCGCACACGTAGACCGTGCGGGCGTTCAACGGTCCGGCGAGCGTCCTGATGAGGGACGAGGTCAGGAAACCCGTGGGGCCGGACCAGCCGGTGCCGGGTTCGGCGATGACGTGGTCGATCCGGATGTTCGGGTCGTGGTCGGCGGCCAGGGCGTCCAACTCGTCGCGGAAGATGATGTCGTCGTCGGTGCGGGAGCCGTAGATGAGGTGGAAGCGGCGGTCGAGGTCGTGGTCGACGATGTCGCGGAGCATGCTCATCGCCGGGACGGTGCCGGAGCCGCCGGCGAGGAAGACGACGTCGTCGCCGTGGAAGAGTGGGTTGTGGTGGAAGGTGCCCATGGGGCCGGTCGTGGTGAGGGTGTCGCCTGGCGTCAGGGTGTCGATGAGGTGGTTGCTGATGCGGCCGCCGGGGACCCGGCGGATCGTCAGGTCCCAGTGGTCCAGGCGGGCGGGGCTGGAGGAGAGGGCGTAGGGGCGGTTGGTGCCGTCCGCGAACACGCCCACGTACTGGCCGGCCAGGAAGGGCGGCAGGTCCGCCCCGTCGGGTAGGCGCAGCCGGAAGGTGTTCGTGGTGGCGGTCTCCGTGATGACCTCTGTGACCGTGAGGGTGAGCCTCTTGGGGTGGTAGGCGTCGATGGTGCGGCGGGTTTCGGCGGCGTGGTCGATGGTGTCGGCAGGGCGGCTGTCGATGTCGGCCTGGACGGCGTCGTGGCCGTCGAAGAGCGGGGCGAGAGGGTGTTTCACGGGTTCTCCCTGTCGGATTCAGGCGATCAGGCTGCCCTGGCGCGCAGCATGCGCCGGGCGACGCGGTGGCCGGCTTCGAGGGTGGGCTGGAAGCCGCCGGAGCCGGCCCATGCGCCCGCCAGGTGCAGGCCCGGTACGTGCGTCTCGCGTTCGCTGTCGCGGAACAGCCAGCCCTCGGTGCGGTCCTGGTCGTAGCCGTAGATCGCGCCGCCGGGGTGGCCGAGGTAGCGTGCGACGGTCAGCGGGGTGGCGACGTCGACCTCCTCGATGGTGTCCCGGATGCCAGGGACGGCCTTCTCCGCCAAGTCGAGCAGCGTCTCGGCGTAGGCGAACTTGGTACGCGCATACTCAGTCGGCGGGACCTTGTCCCAGGCGTCGCCGTACTGCAGCGTCAGGAGGCTGACATGGGTCGCGCCCACGGGCGCGAAGCCGATCGGGGCGACGTCGTAGCAGGAGACGCAGATGCCGCGGGCGGGCTCCAGGGATCGCCACGAGGTGTGGGTGCGGTCGTCGTCAAGGTCGGCGCTGACGAAGGTGGTGCTGGTGGTGAAGCCGAGGTCGGCGGGGGTGGCGTCGAGGCCCATGTGCAGGGCGAAGGCCGAGACACCGACGCGCCGCGTGGCGAGGTCGTCGCGTACGGCCGTCGGGACGGCATCGGCGTCGAGCATCGCGTAGGTGACGGGGAGCGAGGCGTTGGAGACGATGTCGCGGGCGGACACCTCCTGACCGTCGTCAAGACGGACGCCCACCGCACGGCCGTGCTCGGTCAGGATCGCCTCGACCGCTGTGTTGAAGCGGACCTGGCCTCCTGCCGCGACGAAGGAGTCCAGCAGGGCGCTCGACATGGCCTGCGAGCCGCCTCTGATGTGCCAGGGCTTGAACTCGATGTAGCCGTACAGCATGAGCGCCATCTCCTGGAACGCGAGCCGGGAGGGCGGCTGGCCGATGTACGGCCAGTACGTGCCGAGGACCGACTTGAGGCAGGGATCGTCGAAGTGCTCGTCCAGGACGTCCTTCAGCGGGCGCAGAGCCTGGCGGAAGAGGACGGGGTCGATGGCGTCGGCCGGTGTTCTGCGCAGAGCGGCGATGTACCAGAACGTCACGTCCCTGACGAGCGCGAAGAACCGTTCGACGCGGGCACGGTTGCCGGGGAAGGCGTTCTCCAGCGCGTCCACGGCACCGGCCCAGTCGGCGGGCAGGGTCACGTCGTACAGGCCGGGCACCACGGCCCGGTAGAGGTCGTGCTCCTGGACGAAGTCCAGCGAATCGGCGACACCCAGTCGGTCGAACAGCGAGCGCAGCGTGTACCGCTGGTCCTCCATTCCGACTCCGGACAGCTGGTGCAGCGCCGTCTCGAACTCGAAGCGGCCGCGCCTGAAGGAGGTGGCGCAGCCACCGGGGATGTTGTGGCGTTCCAGCAGGAAGGTGCGCAGTCCGGCGCGTTGGAGAGTGGCGGCGGCGGTCAGGCCGGCGTTGCCCGCGCCGATGACCACCGCGTCGAAGTCGGTCGTCGCGGTCACTGTTCGGCGGCCTCTCGTGCGATCTGCTCGAACTGGGCGCCCATGGCTTCGGACAGTGCCTGGGCGGCGGAGAGGGGGCGCACCATCACGGTGAAGTCGTCGATCTTTCCGTTTTCGTCGAAGTGCAGGAAGTCGCAGCCCTGGAGCTTCTTGCCGGCGACGGTGGCGGTGAAGACGAAGGCGTGGTCGCGGCCGTCGGGGCCCGCTGTCTCACGGATGTAGGTGAAGTCCTCGAAGACGCGGGACACCGCGCGCAGGATCGCGGCCGTGATCGCCTTGCCCGGGTACGGCTTGAAGGCGACCGGGCTGGTGAAGACGACGTCGTCGGCCAGCAGGGCGGCCACGGCGTCCATGTCACCGCTCTCCACGGCCTCGCGGAACGGGTGCATGACCCACCTCCATTACTCAACGATTTGAATAGGTGAGTTTGAGAGTAGGAGGGAAGTAGCTCCATGTCCACAGGTATGTCGTGCCTCATCAGTCACCTCGTTGAGTAGTCTCGAAGGTGCTAGGTTGTGTCCATGGCTTTGCGGAACGCGGTGATGGCCGCGCTGCTGGAGGGCGAGGCGTCCGGGTACGACCTCGCGAAGGGGTTCGACGCGACGGTCGCCAACTTCTGGATGTCGACGCCCCAGCAGCTCTACCGGGAGCTGGAACGCATGGAGGCCGCAGGACTGGTCACGGCCCGCGTCGTCGAGCAGGAGCGCCGCCCCAACAAGCGGCTGTTCTCCCTGACGGAGGCCGGGCGGGATGCCGTACACGCCTACACCGCCGAGCCGTTGAGTAAGCCTGCGGTGGTCCGGGACGAGTTGATGGTCAAGGTGCAGTGCCTGGACTCGGGCGACATCGGCGCGGTCCGCAAGGCCATCACCGAGCGCATGGAGTGGGCAACCGCCAAACTGGCCCGCTACGAGAGGCTCCGCCAGCGCCTCCTCGACGGGCGCTCCGAGGAGGCGTACTTCACTGAAGCCGAACGCATCGGCCCATATCTCACCCTGCTGCGCGGGATGTCGTTCGAACGGGAGAACCTCCAGTGGGGGGCCATCGCACTCCGCAGGCTCGACCAGCGAGCGGCCGCTCTCCAAACGAACGGCAAGCCCGGCGACAAATACGCGTGACCCGGATCACCCGAAGCGCCGAGGGCTGACCAGCGTCCCCGAGGAACACCGCGAGCTCGCCACTGCCCGTGCCCGCGGCACAGAGACCGCCCAGCTATCTTCGCTGACCACCGCCGGCGTGCAGTCGACATGGTCACTGCGAGCCTTGCTCCAGCCTGATCGGCAGGGCGCCTGCGTGCGGCCGTCTCCATTCGGGCCGTACCTCGGCAATCCCGACGGCCCCCTATGCCTACACCGTGGAATTGCGTCCGCATGGCAGGAGAACGTCGAGCGTCGGCTCGTTCGGCTGGACCAGCCGAGTGGACAACGACAAGAGCGGTGCCATGCTCCTGCATCTGGCGGCAGCTCAACCCCTCCTGCTGACGTGCGCTGCGTCCGGTAGCACCTCGCGAACACATGTGTCTGCCCCTGCATGCCCCGGCGCAATCCGCCCCTGCGCGGCGTCATGGGTTGATCTTTCCGAGGTTGCCCGTGCGGTTGCTCGACCCAGCGCAGTGGCGTCGCCTCTCCAACCCCACAAAATCCAACGCACTTCGACAAAACCATTGACCTCCCTATGTCCCACCTCTACTTTCTGATCACTTCCCCCGGACCGTGGCCGGTATATCGGACGGCGGTGACCGTGCCGGGCAGGCGTGTCCTTCACGGGGTCCTGGGCGCCGGGCGCCCGTTTCCCACACGTCTCTTTTTGGAGAGCAGATGTGCGCAGGATCCACTCTTCCCGGACTCGCCGACGCCGCGGGGTGTCCTTTCAGTCGGTTAACTCCCCGATCCGCTACCTGCGGCACTGCGGCTACGACCTGAGGCTGGACGTCAACGGCGGCACCAGCGCATCCGCCGGAGACGCCATGTTGCGCAGGACAGCGGGCTTGGCCGGGCCACCTGGACGCCCTTCGGGTCGAACCACTTCCCGACTGTCACATCACGCACTGAAGTACACGCTGCGCATCGACCCCGTCACCACCGCCCCCCACCGTTCGGACGCCACCTGCTCCATCGGCTGCTGACGCTCTGGCTTAACACGGCGCCGCTGGCCCAGCGAACGGGCAGCCGCAGGCACGGTGGTCCGGCTCCGCGGAAACCCGTCGGTCTGGGACGTCGTGAGGCCGGCCTTCTTTGCCCTTTCCCTCCCTTCCCCTGGAGAGCCGCATGTCCCTCCCCGCCGTACGAAGATGGACCAGGCGCATCGCCGCCCAGGCCCTCGCCGTCGGACTCGCCGTCGCCGGTCTGGCAACCCTCGACCGGCCGGAGCCGTCGGCGCCCCTGCCGGCCGAACCGGCCGCTGTCAGCACCAGCCAGATCGGTGTCACCCCGCCGTCGATGGGCTGGGCGTCCTGGAACCATTTCTTCAGCAGCATCGACCACAACGTGATCAAGCAGCAGGCCGACGCCCTGGTCTCCTCCGGCATGGCGGACGCCGGCTACAAGTACGTCAACCTGGATGACGGCTGGTGGCAGGGCGCCCGTGACGCGAACGGCAACATCGTCGTCGACGAGAACCTGTGGCCGGGCGGTATGAAGGCGATGGCCGACTACATCCACAGCAAGGGTCTGAAGGCCGGCATCTACACCGACGCGGGCAAGGACGGCTGCGGCTACTACTTCCCCACGACCCGCCCGGCCGCCCCGAACACCGGCATGGAGGGCCACTACCAGCAGGACCTTGAGACCTTCCAGCGCTGGGGCTTCGACTACGTCAAGATCGACTGGTGCGGCGGCCAGGCGGAGAAGCTGGACCAGGAAACCCAGTACAAGCAGATCGCCGCCGCGAACGAGGCCGCGTCCGCCGTCACCGGCCGCAAGCTGGTGCTGTCGTTCTGTGAGTGGGGCACCGGATTGTCCTGGAACTGGGCGACCGGTTACGGCGACCTGTGGCGCACCAGCCACGATGTCTTCCTGCGGGGAGAGACGCCGAGCATGGCGAAGATGTACCGCAACTTCGACGAGGCCCTCCAGCCGGCGGCCCAGCACACCGGCTACTACAACGACCCCGACATGCTGATGGTCGGCCTGAACGGCATGACCGCCCAGCGCAACCGGCTGCACATGAGCCTGTGGTCGATCGCCGGCGCCCCTCTGCTGGCCGGCAACAACGTGGCCACCATGAGCACGGAGACCCGTGACATCCTCACCAACCCCGAAGTCCTCGCCATCGACCAGGACCCGCGCGGACTGCAGGGCGTCAAGGTCGCCGAGGACACCCGGGGCCTGCAGGTGTACGGCAAGGTCCTCTCCGGCACCGGCAAACGCGCGGTGATGCTGTTCAACCGCACCGGATCCGCAGCGAACATCACCGTCCGCTGGGCCGACCTCGGCCTCACCACCGCCTCCGCCACCGTGCGCAACGCCTGGACCCGCGCCGACGCCGGTTCCTTCGCCACCGGCTACACCACCTCCGTCCCCGCGAACGACGCAGTGCTCCTGACCGTCTCCGGCACCGAGGCCTCCGGTTCCACCTTCGAGGACACCACCACCGCCACCACCCCGACGTTCAACAACGTCACCGCCTCCTCCGCGGGCACCAAGCTGGTGGACATCACCTACGCCAACGGCTCCAGCACCAACCGCAAGGCCACCGTTCAGGTGGGCGGCCAGTACAAGTACGTCGTGGCGTTCCCGCCGACCGGCTCGGCCACCACCTACCGGACCGTGTCCGTGCTCGCCCACCTGGCCAAGGGCGCCAACAGCGTCACATTCGCCTCGGTCTCCGGCAGTACCGCACCCGACATCGACGCCCTCCGCGTCCAGGACATCCCCGGCACCAACGGTGCAGCCCTCGTCGGCTCCGCCTCGGGCCGCTGCCTGGACATCGAGAAGAACACCTACGTCAACGCCACCCAGGCGCAGCTGTGGGACTGCTCCGGCGGACGCAACCAGACCTTCACCCAGACCTCGCGCGGCGAACTCGTCGTCTACGGCAACAAGTGCCTCGACGCCTACAACAGCGGCACCACCAACGGCACCAAGGTGATCATCTGGGACTGCACAGGCGGCACCAACCAGAAGTGGACCGCCAACTCCAACGGCACCATCACCAACAACCTCTCCGGCCTCTGCCTCGACGCCTCGAACGCGGCAACGGCCAACGGCACCAAGCTGATCCTGTGGACCTGCACGGGAGCGGCCAACCAGAAGTGGACACTCACCTGAGACCCCCAGCTACCTGACCACCACGGCACGCGTGGGTTCCGGCAACCCTGCTGACGGTTGCCGGAACCTACCGTGCGCAAGCCATCCCACACCTTCCGTCCCCGACCGTCCGCCGCGGCACAACCATGGCCACGGCGGACGGCATCACGCCTGGAGATCAGAAGGTGTGAGTTCCCGCCGGTGCTACTTGAGTACGCGGCGAGCGGGAGATCTTCATCAAGGACGAGACGCCCCTCCGCCGATCGGCGGCCAATCGTCGGCGCCGGCTCCCGGCGCTGTCCGGACGCGCCGAACGCGGACCAACAGCACCCTGGTCCAGCTGAGGGACTGCTCGGGCGGTGCCAAGCAGCAGTGGGCACGCACCGACGCCGAAGAACTGCGCGGCGTTTCACGCGCCCACGGAGTATTTGGCAGCAGATTGGCCAGTTCCATTGACGTGCTCTTGGCCGAAACCTATCTTCCTGTCGAAGTTACGTACAGCGTTCGGCATGTCGAACCCATGGCCGTCAAAGGGGACAGCCCGTGTACCGCACCCGTTACTGGTCCACTCTCGTGGCTCCTCGGCCGGCCCTGCTTGCTCCACGCGTCACCCGGTCCCCAGCGGCGCTGTCTCCGGTCGCTGCCACATTCAGGCGGCAACTCCGGCTCCTCGGCCGTTGATCGGCCCACACGATGTTCCGCGTCCCGCGACAGCAGGTCCTGTCCCGCAGAGTCGTACAACTACCCGGACCGGTACACCCGCCACTACGCGTACCAACTCAAGCTCGACCCGATCACCACCGCGACGGGCCGCAGTGACGCCACCTTCCGTGTGACGAGCTGACCCGACAGGGATGCCGGCGCCCTCACGGCGACCTCCCACCCGCCGCCCGCCTTCCAGCGGGAAGGCGTCGGCATCCCACCCAGCAGTGGTTCGTAAGGGAGAGCGAACGACGGTGAAGGCCGCTCGTATGGCCCGGCGGCCGGACGTGCCAGGAGTCCCCAGGCGGCGGCGAGTTGTCGAGCCGGATGGAAATTGTTGCCTTCTTCAAGGGAAGTGAACCCATGCACAGCATCAGACCTCAGAGCCGTCGAAGATTCCGGCCGGGCGCTCTGGCCGCCGTGGCCGCCGCCTCGCTTCTGGTGGGCGTCGTCGGCCCGGCAGCCCCCGCCCAGGCGGCGGAGATCACCGACGGCCTGGCTCTCTGGTACAAACTCGACGCCACCTCGGGCACCGTCGCGGTGGACGCCTCGGGCAACGGCCGCAACGGAACCGTCAACGGCACCGCGGGCTGGTCGGGTGCCGGGGAAGGGCTCTCGTTCAACGGCTCCGACACCTCCATCAAGGTGCCGGACAACATCATGAGCGGCATGAACTCGATCACCGTCTCGATGGACGTGCAGGTCGACGCCACCCAGGCCACGCCGTACTTCCTCTACGGCTTCGGCAACACCAGCAACGGCACTGGCAACGGGTATCTGTTCACCACCGGCAACGCGTTCCGGACCGCCATCGCCTCCGGGGACTTCTCCACCGAGCAGAACACCCAGACCTCCGCCGCGCTGCCGCGCTCGGTTTGGAAGCACGTCACCTATACCCAGACCGGCACCACGGGCATCCTCTACCAGGACGGCGTGGAGGTGGCCCGCAACACCTCGCTCACCCTCACCCCCGGTTCCATCGGGTCCGGCATCACCACGGCCAACTACATCGGCAAGTCGCTCTACAGCGGTGACAAGCTCTTCAAGGGCAAGATGCGCGACTTCCGGGTCTACGACCGCGCGCTGGCTCCCGGCGAGGTCCTCGAAGTCAGCGGGAACACCACGGGCATCGCCGCCGCCACCCACCCGTCCCTGAAGATCGCGGCCGTGATCGACGACGCCAACAGCAAGATCACGCTGCCGGTGAAGGAGGGCACGGACCTCACCGCGCTCGCCCCGCAGTTCACCCTCGCCCAGGGCGCGTCCATCAGTCCGGCCTCCGGCGCCCCGCGCGACTTCACCGCGCCCGTGACGTACGAGGTGACCGGCTCCGACGGCCAGAAGCGCACCTGGACCGTGTCGGCGCTGGTGATGAGGAGCCCGGTCCTTCCGGGGCTCACCGCCGACCCGAACATCGTCCGGTTCGGCGACACTTACTACATTTACCCGACCACCGACGGGTTCGCGGGCTGGAGCGGTACGCGGTTCAAGGCCTACTCGTCCAAGGACCTGGTCCACTGGACGGACCACGGCGTCATCCTGGACCTCGGCCCTGACGTCAGCTGGGCCGACGCCCGGGCCTGGGCGCCGACGATGACCGCGAAGAACGGGAAGTACTACTTCTACTACTCCGCCGACACGAACATCGGCGTCGCGGTCTCCGACTCGCCCACCGGCCCGTTCACAGACCCGCTCGGCAAGCCGCTGATCGCCCGCGGCGCATTCACCGGCCAGATGATCGACCCGGCGGTCTTCACCGACGACGACGGCCAGTCGTACCTCTACTGGGGCAACGGCCGGGCCTACGTCGTTCCGTTGAGCGACGACATGGTCTCCTTCGACGCCTCGAAAGTCACCGACATCACCACCAGTGGCTTCCGAGAGGGCGCCTTCGTCGTCAAGCGCAGCGGCACCTACTACTTCACGTGGTCGGAGAACGACACCCGGGACGAGAACTACCGCGTGGCCTACGCCACCGGGTCCTCGCCGACCGGGCCCTGGACCAAGCGGGGCGTGATCCTGGAGAAGGACCTTGCTCTGGGCATCAAGGGCCCCGGTCACCACTCCGTGGTGCAGGTGCCGGGCACCGACGACTGGTACATCGCCTACCACCGGTTCGCCATCCCCGGCGGTGACGGCACCCACCGCGAAACAACCATCGACAAGCTGGAGTTCGACGCAGGCGGCCTGATCAAGAAGGTCGTCCCCACCCTGAGCAGTATCACCCCGGTCTCCGGTGGCACCGCCCTGCCGACGAACACCACCCGCTCGCTCCGGTCCGTCAACTTCCCCGGCCGCTACGCCGCCGTGCGGTCGGACGGCCTCGGCTACCTCGACCCGGTGACCTCCTCCAGCACCACGGCGGTCAAGCAGAGCGCGACCTTCACCGTCATCCCCGGCCTGGCCGACTCCGCCTGCTACTCCTTCCGTGACTCGGCCGGCCGCTACCTGCGCCACAAGGACTTCCGGGCCCGCTTCGACGCGAGCAACGGCACGGCGCTCTTCAACAAGGACGCCACCTACTGCGCCCGGCCGGGTTCGGCCACCGGTTCGGTCAGCCTGGAGTCGTACAACTATCCCGGCCGCTACCTCCGCCACTACAACTACGAACTGCGCATCGATCCCTACCAGGACAACGCCACCTTCCGCGCCGACAGTTCCTTCACCGCGGTCAGCCCCTGGGCCTGATCGCCTTCCCCCGCTGGCCAGGTGACCCGCACGGCTATGCCCTGCGGGTCACCTGGCTGCCGTGCCCGACGCGCCATCGGCGAAGTCCTCGCTGTTTCGGGCAGGGGACCGGCTATGGGCGGAGCCATTGCGGGTGCTGTTCGCCGCGACTGCCAAGCCGATGGCCACCGAAGCGACGCCGGGTGCTTTCTGGCGGGGCTTGCGGCTGCTTGTCCTGGACGGAACCTGCTGGGACGTCGCGGACAGCGAAGCCGACGAGGCCGTCTTCGGGCGGCCGGGCAACGGCCGCGGGACGGGCCGGAGCGCGTATCCCCAGGTGCGGATGGCCGCTCTGGTGGAGGTGGGCACGCATGCGGTGCTGGGCGCGGAACTCGCCGGCTGCCGCACCGGGGAAGTCACCGTTGTCGGCCACCTGCCCGGCTCCTGCGGCCAGGGACAGCTCGTCCTGGCCGACCGGGAGTTCCTCGGCGCGGGGTTGTGGCGGGCCTTCACCGCCACCGGCGCTGATCTGCCGGGTGCTCTATCGGGAGGCCAGGCTCCGGAGGACTGCTGAGGAGACCGCAGTGGGCAGGGCGCGCAGCGTTCGAACCAGCGCGGCCGTCGCCCAGGGGAAGTACGCCTGCGCCGGTTCCCTTTCCAGAGCGCGTATGACGCAGCGTGCCGCGTGCTCCGTGCTGACCTGGAAGGGCTTGGGCAGTCCGTCGGCGTTGACCCGGTCGGTCGTTACGAAGCCGGGGTGCATGCTGGTGAACCGGATCTTCTTGGGCGCCAGTTCGACGCGAGCGGAGTCGATGAGCGTGCGGGCGGCCGCCTTCGCTGCGGAGTAGGGGCCTTGGCGGGGAATGCCCATGAGCCCTGCCAGCGAGTTGGTGTGGGCGATCAGGCCACCATGCACCTGGCTTCCCATCTGTGTAATCAGTGAACCGGCCGATTTCTGTGATGCCATGGGCCGGTGCCCATGGCGCTGGTTCGGGTGTAGGGGACGGGGTGCGGTCAGGCAGGGTTGCGTCGCAGGACCGGCCGACCGGTGGGGCGTCGAGAGACTCGGCGGTCACTGGCGGCTGGTAGGTCTCCGCAGCCTGCCGGGAACGGCAGGACGAGGGCAGCGGATGCCCCGTCCGGTGGTGGAAAGCGCCTGAGGCCGTGACGCCTGCCAAGAGGGCGAACGTGCCGACACAAATTGCGAGTGGTCGCAGCCACCTGTGCTGGAGAGACACGTCCCTCTTGCAGTCATCGCCGAGCTGGT
Source organism: Streptomyces europaeiscabiei (assembly GCF_001550375.1). GTDB lineage: Bacteria > Actinomycetota > Actinomycetes > Streptomycetales > Streptomycetaceae > Streptomyces > Streptomyces europaeiscabiei. The sequence continues at coordinate 14,848 of NZ_LRTR01000898.1, forward strand.
ACCTCCCAGGTCGTGGGGGAGGGCTTCCCTCTGTATCGGTATCCGCGTCAAAGGCGTGTGGCACGGTCTGCTGTCCCTGTCTCGCTGAGAGGCAACGCGTTCGCGGTCACTGTTTGGCGGCCTCTCGTGCGATCTGCTCGAACTGGGCGCCCATGGCTTCGGACAGTGCCTGGGCGGCGGAGAGGGGGCGCACCATCACGGTGAAGTCGTCGATCTTTCCGTTTTCGTCGAAGTGCAGGAAGTCGCAGCCCTGGAGCTTCTTGCCGGCGACGGTGGCGGTGAAGACGAAGGCGTGGTCGCGGCCGTCGGGGCCCGCTGTCTCACGGATGTAGGTGAAGTCCTCGAAGACGCGGGACACCGCGCGCAGGATCGCGGCCGTGATCGCCTTGCCCGGGTACGGCTTGAAGGCGACCGGGCTGGTGAAGACGACGTCGTCGGCCAGCAGGGCGGCCACGGCGTCCATGTCACCGCTCTCCACGGCCTCGCGGAACGGGTGCATGACCCACCTCACATACTCAAAAAGTTGAATAGATGATTTGGAGAGTAGAGGGGGAGTGGCCCCTTGTCCATGGGGTGGTGGCCCATCACCAGTCACTTCGTTGAGTAGTCAGAGGTGCTTGTGTGTGTCCGGACTTGCGGTCGGGTCCATCGGGCACACCGACGATGTAGTCGGCCAGCAGCAGCTCGTCGAACTCTCCGGCCGGCACAGCCAGTTCCCCGCCATGGGCGTGGAACTCTGCGAGCGCGGCCCGTTCCTGCTCGCTCCGTGCGTGCGGCATCCACTGCGTGGCCTGTTCGCCGCCCGCTACCGGCCGCGAGCACGGCGAGACCATGTACATGGTGTGCGCGTGGGTGTCAGCAGGACTGTCCGCCCCGGCGCGATCCGCCTCACCTCGGCGGAGGACACAGGCTGTCGGCGCTGGCGCGGCGAGAGTGAGGCTGAGGCGGCGCTGCGGCACATGCGCCGGCGCTTCAGCACCGTCGACAGCCTGCGGGCCGCTGTGACGAAGCTGGTGAACGCCACCTTCGCCGCCCGCGACACCCCATGGGAGGGCGGGGGCGCCGCCTGCGCGTCGGACTCGAAGAAGTTCGGGTCCTGGTCCTCGAATTTCATGACCGAGTACCCATGGCTGCCGGGCGAGGGCGATGGCGAGCGGGCTTCACCAATGCTGGCGGTGCCCAGACGGTGGCGGACCGGTCATCAGGCCGGGTTCGACGTGCCGATGACGACGTCCACCGCATGGCGGCGGTGGGCGGCGAAGAGGGGGAGGGCGGCCCGGGCGTCGCGGGCGCGCAGGGCGGCGGCCAGTGCATGGTGTTCCTGGGGGATGCAGTCGAGGTAGCCCTCGGTGCTGAGACCGATGCGGGTCAGCAGGAACAGGTGGACCTGGCAGCGGATGGTCTCCCAGGCCGCGGCGAGACGTTGGTGGCCGGTGGCGGCGAAGACGGTGTCGTGGAAGGCGATGTCCAGGCGGACCATGGCGTGCGGGTCCGTCGTGCGGTCCATCCCGCCGGCCGCCTTCTCGATGGCGGCGAGGTCCTCCTCGGAGGCGTGCGCGATGACCTGCTGGACGGCGAGGTCCTCGAGCGCGCCGCGCAGGCTGTCGAGCTCGGCGACATCCTCGGCGGACAGCGTTGTGACCACGGTGCCGCGGTGCCAGGCGCAGTGCACGAGCCCCTCGCGCTCCAGTACGCGCAGAGCCTCACGCACCGGCCCCCTGCTGACCTGCAGTGTGCTGGAGAGCTCGATCTCTCGCAGCGGTGCCCCGGGGGCGTATGCACCGCTGAAGATCGCCTCCCGGATCCGGTCGGCGACCTCGTCGGCCAGTCCGCGGCGGCGGGCGGGGGCCACCGCGCGATCTCCTGTCAGTTGCGCTTTCTCCATGTCGCGATGTTAACATTCTGCCGTTGTCGCAATGTCAACATTACGACAACCGGAGTTGCCGGTCGTTCGTGCAATCAGGAGAGAGGCGTTTTCCATGAAGGTGTTCCAGATCGGTGCCGCCGGAGGTGTCGGTAGGAGGCTCGCCGGCCTGCTGTCCGAGCGCGGTGACGAGGTGACCGGCATGCACCGCAGCCCGGCACAGGCCGACTCGATTCGTGCGGCCGGTGCGACGCCGGTGACCGGCGACCTGATCGCCGACACGGTGGACGAGCTGGCCGTCAAGCTCGCCGGGCACGACGCGGTGGTGTTCTCGGCCGGCGCGCACGGCACCGGTATGGACAAGACCACGCTCATCGACGGCAAGGGCCTGCAGAAGGCGGCTGCCGCGGCCGAGGCCGCCGGAGTCCGGCGCTTCTTCCTGGTCTCGGTGTTCCCCGACGCCCTGCGCGGCGGCGAGCGCAGTGAGGGCTTCGAGCACTACGTCAAGGTCAAGAAGAGCGCGGACGTGTGTCTCACCCGCACGGGCCTGGACTGGCTGATCGTCCGCCCCGGCACGCTGCTGGACGGACCCGGTAGCGGGCGGGTCACCGCCGGGCCCGCCGTCGAGTACGGCGACGTGCCCCGCGACGACGTCGCCGCGTTCATCGACGCCGCCCTGCACGAGCCCGCCCTCAGCCGCGTCATCGTCGAGCTGACCTCCGGCGACACCCCCGTCGCGGACGCGGTCGCCCGCCTCGCCTGAGCGCGGCGCTCCTGCCCGCCCCTGCATCCCCCACCAGAGAAGGACAGCCATCATGACCGCGATCGATTCCTACAGCCACGGCGTCTCGGGCGAGCGCGAGTTCGGCTTCGCCCAGGCCATCAGGGTCGACCACACGATCTACGTCTCGGGCCAGCTCTCCCACGACGCAGAGGGCAATTTCCTCTACCCGGGCGACTTCGACGCCCAGAGCGAGCAGGTCTTCGCCAACTTCGAGAAGGTCCTCGCCCACTACGGCGCCACCCGCAACCAGGTCGTCTCCGAGACCCAGTACATCGTTGACCTGCCGAAGTACAACAACGCGATGGCGGCCGCCAACCTGGCCTACTTCGGCGACCACCACCCCACCAGCAGCACCATCGGCGTGGCCCACCTGTTCTTCCCCGGCCAGCTCATCGAGACCAACTTCGTCATCGACACCCGTCTGCCCGCCTGATGGCACGGGCGTACTGGAGCTCAGTCTTCACCAGCTCCGCAGACCAGACATGGGCTGTCGTCCGGCGGTTCAACGGCCTGCCCGACTGGCATCCAGCCATCCGGGCGAGCGAGATCATCGGGGGCGGGGGCGGGCTCACCCCCGGTGCTGTCCGCCTTCTCACCGGGGTGGACGGCAGCATCTACCGGGAACGGCTCGTGGCGCTGGACGACGCCGACCGGAAGCTGAGCTACGAGATCGTCGAGGCACCGCTGCCGGTCCGCGGCTACCGCTCGACGCTGCACGTCCAGCCCGTCGCCGACACCGGCGGCGCCTTCCTCAGCTGGCACGCCACCTTCGATCCGGCCGAGGGCACCACCGCCCAGGACGCCACCGCAGTCATCGAAGCGGCCTACGCCCCTGCCCTCGCAGGCCTCCACACGATCATCGCCTGACACCGGACGGCAACCGACCTGCCGAATCACGGCCCACGGAAGAAGTGCCCTCGATGAGTTCCCTGTTCACCCCCCTGACCTTGCGTTCCCTGTCGATACCCAACCGGGTGTGGATGTCGCCGATGTGCATGTACTGCGCGGCCTCCGAAGGTCCGGACACCGGTGTGCCGACCGACTTCCACCTCACCCACCTGGCCTCCCGTGCCGCCGGCGGTGCGGGCCTGGTGATGGCCGAGGCCACCGGTGTGCGCCCCGACGGGCGCATCAGCCCCTGGGACCTGGGCCTGTGGAACGACCGCCAGCAGGAGGCGTTCACCCGTATCACCGCGGCCGTCAAGGCGCACGGCGCCGTCCCGGCCATCCAGCTCGCCCACGCCGGCCGCAAGACGTCGATGGACAAGCCCTGGCTCTCCGACCGGTACGTGCCCGAGGCCGAGGGCGGCTGGCAGCCCGTCGCCCCCAGCGCCATCGCGTTCGGCGGACTGCCCGTACCGCACGAGCTGACCGTGGAGGAGATCCAGCAGCTTGTCCGGGACTTCGCGGACTCCGCGCGGCGCGCGCTTGCCGCGGGCTTCCAGGTCGTCGAGGTGCACGGCGCCCACGGCTTCCTGATCAACTCCTTCCTCTCCCCGGCGTCCAACCACCGCACCGACGCCTACGGCGGCAGCTTCGAGAACCGCCTCCGCTTCGCCCTGGAGGTCGTCGACGCCGTCCGCGCGGTGTGGCCCGAGGACCTGCCGGTCTTCTTCCGCACCTCGGCCACCGACTGGCTGACCGAGAATCCCGAGGACCAGCGCGAGGGCTGGACCGGGGACGACACCGTCCGCCTCGCCAAGGAACTCCAGGCCCACGGCGTCGACCTGCTCGACGTGTCCACCGGCGGCATGGTCCCCGACGCCAAGATCGTCGCCGGACCCAACTACCAGGTCCCCTTCGCCGCCCAGGCACGCCAGGCCACCGGCATCCGCACCGGCGCCGTCGGCATCATCACCGAGCCGCAGCAGGCCGAGGACATCCTCACCAGCGGGCAGGCCGACGCGGTCCTCCTCGGCCGTGAACTCCTGCGCAACCCCTACTGGCCACAGCACGCCGCCCTCGCGCTCGACGCCGAGCCGACCTGGCCCGACCAGTACGCCTACGTCGTCAAGCGCCGCAAGCCCTGACAAGACAGCAGCGTGCCGAGCCATCTCACCGGGAGACCCCATGGACCACCTTCAGGACAAGGTCGTCGTCATCACCGGTGCCTCCTCCGGTATCGGCGCCGTCAGCGCCAGGGCTCCCGCCGCCCGCGGCGCCAAGATCGTCGCCGCCGCCCGCGGCCAGGAGGACCTCGACCAGCTGGTCGCCGACATCGACAAGACCGGCGGCACCGCCGTCGCCAGGCTCACCGATGTCGCCGACGCCGCGGACATGCAGGCGTTGGCCGACTTCGCTGTCGAACGCTTCGGCCGGATCGATGCGCTGGTCAACAACGCCGGTCTGATGCTGTTCTCCTTCTGGAAGGACGGCGCGATCGACGACTGGAACCGGATGATCGACGTGAACATTCGCGGCTACCTCAACGGCGTCCACGCCGTCCTTCCGGTCATGCTCCGTCAGGAATCCGGCCACATCCTCAACATGGACTCGGTCGCCGGCCACCAGGTCGGCGACGGCGCCGGTGTCTACGGCTCCACCAAGTTCTTCGTCCAGGCCATGACCGAGTCCATGCGCAGGGAACTCGGCGTCCGCGAAGGCATCAAGGCCTCCACCATCAGCCCCGGCGCCATCGACACCGGCTGGGCCGACAAGGTCACCGACCCCGCAGGCCGCAGGGCCGCCCAGGAACTGAACGCCATCGCCATCAGCCCGCAAAGCGTCGCCGACGCCGTCGTCTACGCCCTCGACCAGCCCGCCGACGTCACCGTCAACGACCTGATCATTTCCCCCACCCACCAGAACTGGTAAGCGCCAGGCACTCCACGCCGCACGGAAGGAACCCCAGGCCCATGTCCGGTCTCGCCTCCCCCATCCCCCGCTTCCACCTCGCCGTCCCGGTCGACGACCTGGACGCCGCCCGCCGCTTCTACGGCGAGACGCTCGGCCTGGAGCAGGGCCGCAGCGCCGACACCTGGGTGGACTGGAACCTGCACGGCCACCAATTCGTCACCCACCTCGCCCCGGCCCGCACCGAACAGATACACAACCCGGTCGACGGCCACGACGTCCCCGTCCCGCACTTCGGACTGATCCTGACCATCGACGCCTTCCACCGGCTCGCCCACCGGCTGCGCGCCGCGGACACCACCTTCGTCATCGAGCCCTACGTGCGCTTCGCAGGCGAAACCGGCGAGCAGTGGACGATGTTCCTGCTCGACCCGGCCGGCAACGCCCTGGAGTTCAAGGCGTTCGCCGACGACGCCCAAGTGTTCGCCACGCCATGACGCCAAGGCCCTGCGGCGCGCCCCGGCCGTGAACCGGCAGGTACCCCAGCTATCAAGGGGCTGGTGGCTCAACGACCTGGACAGGCGGAGTACGGGTCTCGGTCAAGAGGCCGCCGCTGCCACTGATCCACGTCTCAACCAACCCGGCGCAAGCGCGCCGCAACCTCAGAATGAGAGACACAACATGTCGAAACCGACCTATGTCGCCGACCACATCGCAATCACCGAAGTACTGGAAAAGTACAACCAGGGCGTCGCCAAGGCCGACAGCTCGATCATGAAGCCCGCTTTCGCCGAAGAGGCGACGATCTTCGGCGTGGAGAATGGCAAGCTCTCCGGCGGCGCGATCACGGCCCTCTACCAGGGGATCGACAGGGATTTCCGCCCCTCGCCGGAAGGCCGCGCCGTGATCGCCTACATCAACGTGACCGGCACTGCAGCCAACGCACGTGTTGATACCAACGATGTCTCCGGCCTGTGCTTCACCGACTACTTCAACCTGCTGAAAGTCGATGGCACGTGGACCATTGTCAGCAAGATCTACCACACCAACGACGCGCCGAAATCGTAGCTGCGCACACGGCCGGGCGTGCATGAGCTTCCCGCCTCGCGGTGGACGTGTGGCGTGAGTTGACCTTGAGGCTGCCGGGAAGGAACCGTCCAGGCCGGCAACACACCCGCCGCAGTCCGTCAGAGCGTGAGCGAAACCGGCGAGCAGTGGACGATGCTCCTGCTGGACCCGGCCGGCAACGCGCAGGAGTTCAAGGCGTTCACCGACGACTCCCAAGTGTTCGCCACCTGACAGCTACTGTGGTCGGTGGAGGGCTTTCGGAGGGGCTGCCCGCATATCCTATCGGGCAGCCCCTTTTTCGCAGGTGGTCGCTCATGAAACACCCACCCGCGTGGCGCTCCACCTGCGGTGATCATGTTTCATGAGTAGTCGCAAACAGTGAGACGCCTGAAACACCCTCATAAATCAGGTTGGGGCGTGATTGACGACTTCAAGCGCGTGGAATCGCACGACTGCCCGACGTCCACCTGCGCCGCCCCCGCGGGCTCCCCGTGCCGGACCGGCACGGGCAAGGTGGCCATCCAATACCACACCGCCCGCTTCCGCCTCGTGCCCCAACTCGCCACGAAGCTCAGCGTCCCGACCCCCGCCGGACGCAAGGCGGGGTCAGTACGGACCGAGCTGCCCCGGCCCGCGAACGCCGGCGCCGAGCCGGTCGGGCACGTCCGCCTCGGATACGCCCGTGCCTCGACCGCCCGGCAGTCCCTGGACGCACAACTCGACTCCCTCGCCCGGCTGGGGTGACCCGGGTCTTTTCGGAGAAGATCTCCACCCGCGCCACCCGACGCCCCGAACTGGAAGGTGCTGTGAAGCTCGCCGGGGAGATCCGCTCCTCCGGCGTCGCCGTGACCCTCGTCGTCCACGAGCACAAGCGGCTCGGCCGTGGCATCGAACTTGCCGTCCTCGCCGAGGAGCTGAAGGCGAGCGACGTCGGCCTGGAGTTCCTCACCGGCGAACTGAGGGGCTCACACGACCCCTCCGGCATCGTGTTCACCGTGCTGGCGGCGATGTCCGGCATGGAGCGCGAGTACATCCGCGACCGTACCCTCGAAGGCCACGAGTCCTCCCGCAAGCGCGGCAAAACCATCGGCGGCGCGGGCGTCACCGACGAGTCCATGCTGTCCATGGCCCTCCACCTGCGCGAGCAGGAGATGAGCCTGCGCGACATCGCCAAGAGGCCGTCATCACGACCGGCGCGAAGAAGAGTCGGCACCCGTCACCGGCGACCGTCATGCGGATGCTCCGCGAACATGACGAGCAGGCCGTGGTCTCGACAAGCGCATGACCCCGGTCGCTACTTTGCACCGTGGGTCAGGGACAGGAGACGGGGGCCTCGATCCCCGTGGGTATAGGGAAACCGGAGGTCCTTCAGCGCGAACCCACGGGTCCATCGGTGTGCGTCAGGCCGACGCATCCGTGGGTTCGGGTGAAACACGAGGATGCTGAGCGATCCGAAGGGTCTCGGCGGTGACGTCGGCCTGGATGTCCTCGGTCATCACGGCCGCCTGCCGAACTGCCAGTTGTGCACCCGGAGTCGGCGTACCGGTCCGGGGTCGGGATGGCGCGTGCCGTGTCCGGGTCCTACCTCCGGACCAACGCCGCCGTCCCCAGCCGGGTGGCGCCGTTGTCGGACAGCCGCGGCCCGTAGGCGATCAGCTCGTCCCGGTCGAGCGGCACCGCAAAGGTCGGCGGCCTGCCCCGTGCCGAGGTCGAGCACCAGGTCAGGTCTGATCCGCGGCGCGCAGGGCCCGCGCCAGCCATTCCAGCTCCTCGGTCGCGTCGGGCGACGAATTCTGCCCGCGCACACGGGCGACGAGCCTGCGGTAGTGCTCCGCTCCTGCCTCGATCCCGGCCTCCAGGCTGCGCAGCACGGCGGCCCGATCGGCGTCACCGAACAGCTCGGACAGCACCTCGGCCGCTGCCGGCCCCTCGGGAGCGACTCCGCCTTTTCTGACCTCCGCGACGGTCTGCACGATCTGCCTGGCCCACCAGATGGACGCCCCGGGGGGACGGCCCTGCCCCGGTACGGGCGTGTTGAGCTCCATCCATGTGCGCAACCGGGCGCGGAACTCGGGGTCCCGAACCAGTTCGGCCAATTCGATCCAGGCGTCGACCTGCTCAGGTGTGGGATCGTCGGGCAAATCGATGCTGAAGGCGCGCATGCGGTCGCGCAGGCGCGGGTCGTCGAGGCCGCCGAACACCTCCTCCTTGAACTCGTCGATGATCTGCTTGCGCTCCGCGGCGGAAAGCCGCGCCAACCGGTTCATCAGTGCTGTCTCCTCAACGGTCGAACCACGTTTCGCAACGGTGGACAGGACGGCCCGGCTCACCTTGAGGGAGCGGATCTGCGCGTCGAGCGCGGCCACATGCGCGTCGGCGACCCCGGCGACCGTGGTGCGGCCGCTCAGGACACGGCACACGTCGTCGAGCCCGAGGCCCAGCTCCCGCAGGGTGCGGACCAGCTCGACGCGGGCCACGGACTCGGTGTCGTACAACCGGTAGCCGCCCGCGGAACGACCCACAGGCGGCACCGCCCCCTCGTCCGACCAGAAGCGCAGGGTACGTACCGGAAGTCCGGTGCGGTGCGCGAGTCGGCCAATGGTGAGCACGTCGGGGCGTTCGTCGTCCATGAGTAAGATCCTGAACCCTCCGGCGGCTGGAGACTCAAGCGCCTCAGTGCGACATCCCGTGAGTTCTCAAGAACTCTGCCGAGTTTTCTCACCACCGCCAGCGTCGACAGCATGCGCCTCCCCGCCTTCGACCAGACTGCAGACTGATCAGATCGGACGAGGAGTTTCAGGAATCCCGAAGTCGCGTCACTGACCGGCCGATCACGCGAACGAGAGAGACGCCCCAGGCCAGGGGCCCAGGTTTCGGCAAGAACCACGGGAACCCACGGGATGTCGCACAGTCCTGGCGAACACCGAGGTCCAACGGTGACAGATGGTCTTGCCCGACGATCAGACCTCCAGCCAGGACAAGCACCCCGGCCACGACTCACACAAGGAACCTGACCAGGCAATTCAGGATGAATGATCTCCTTGGGAGGGATAGATGTGAGCCCCTCGGATTTTGACGATACTCAAATTTTGACAGACGTCGAAGCTGCATGTCGACTGGCGGACCCGGCACCCCCGCGCGGCGCCGGACGGCCGCAGGAGGCGCCGATGGCACGACTCATCCGCGCCCGACCAGCACACTTCCCTTTTTGTCTATATGGGACTTTAAAGTGCATACTGTTGCACTCGGCATGCTTCTTCTACGGTCGGAAGCGACAAGAACCCCACTGAACGACAGGGATGATCTTTCGTGTCCGCACACCTTTTTGACCCGCTCACGATCCGCGACGTCACCTTCCGGAACCGGGTCGCCATGTCCCCTATGTGCATGCACTCCGCGGACGCCCAGGGGCGCGCCACCGGCTTCCACACGGTGCACTACGGCGCGCGTGCACTGGGCGGGGCCGGCCTCGTGATGCTGGAGACGGCGGCGGTACTGCCCAACGGGCAGATCGGCCCGGGCGACCTCGGCATCTGGAGCGACGACCACGTCGCAGGCCTGTCGGGCATCGTCGAGGTGATCCATCGTTTCGGCGCCAGGGCCGGCGCCCAGATCGGCCACGCGGGACGGCAGCTCGGCGTGGAGTCCGAGACCGCGGTGGCCCCTTCCCCCATTCCCTTCAGCGACGGTTCACGCGTTCCCCAGGAGCTTGGCGTGGGGGACATCAAGGAGGTCATCGAGGCGTTCCGGACTGCGGCGGCACGGGCGAAGGCCGCCGGATTCGATGTGCTCGAGGTGCACACGGCGCACGGCTTCCTGCTCAACGAGTTCCTCTCACCCCTGGCCAACCACCGCACGGACGAGTACGGAGGCAGCCGGGAGAACCGCTACAGGATCGTGCGGGAGACCATCGACGCGGTGCGCGGCGAGTGGGACGGTCCGCTATTCGTCCGCATCTCCTCGACCGACTACGCGGAGGGCGGGAACGTTCCGGAGGACTTCGTCACCTACGGCAGGTGGATGAAGGAGCAGGGCGTCGACCTGATCGACGCCTCATCCGGCGGCATCGCCCCAGTGAAGGTGCAGTCCTACCCGAACTACCAGGTGCCCGCCGCGGATCTGATTCGCAGGGAGGTGGGAATCAAGACCGGTGCTGTCGGCCTGATCGAGAGCGGCCGCCAGGCCGAGGAGATCCTGCAAAACGACCGCGCCGACATCGTGCTGGTCGGCCGGGAGATGCTGAAGGACCCCTTCTGGGCCCGGACCGCGGCGGACGAACTGTGCGCCGCCATCGAGGTCCCGTTGCAGTACACCCGCTACGGGTCGGCCTGGCAGCGCTCGCAGCCCCCGCTGCCCGCCGCGCCGATGGACGCCACGGTCTCCTAACCGTTCTGCCCTGGTCCCGCAACCACCCCGGGGCAAGGACACCGAACTCGTTGCGGCCGCCCGAGGCCGGGGCGGCTGAAGCGCTCCCGGCACCGGGCGGCGGACCGGCCCTGTGCCCGGAGGGGATGCCCCCCGGGTACGAGATACTTGACAAGGCAGCACGACTCGGAGGTGCCCCATGCCGCGGACGCGATCGTTTGACGACCTGCCAGGCTGCGCGATGGAAGCAACAGTCAAGATCATCGGCGGGAAGTGGAAAGGTGTGATCCTTTTCCATCTGCTCGAGGGGACCATGCGGTTCAACGAGCTGCATCGCCAGGTGCCCGGCATCGCTCCGCGCCTGATGACCAAGCAACTGCGTGAGCTGGAGGAGGACGGTCTGGTGCAGCGAACTGTCTACCCGGTCGTCCCGCCCAAGGTGGAGTACGCCTTGACCGAGGAGGCACGCTCGATGGAGCCGCTGCTGATCGGACTCAGCAACTGGGGTGAGCAGTGGTTGGCCCGACGTGGCATCGTCCTGCCGGATCCCAAGGACGCGCAGGAGGAACCCTCCTCCGCCACGCCGCCGGCACCGTCCGAGGCTTAGCTTGACTCCGTCGGGAATCTTGAGGTTTCCCGGTGCAGGTGCATGATCAGCAGGCAGGCTCACTGCCGTGGTGCAGTTCGACCCAGCTGGTGAGGTGCACGTTGTCCGTCCGCCCCCGTCCCGGTGAGCAGATCCCTCCTGACCGTGCAGGCTGCTCGGGCGAGCAACCCGAAGGGCACGACGGCGATGCGGGTGAGAAACCGCCTCGACGGGCTGTGGCACGACGAGGACTTCGCCGACCGGTACCCGCGTGACGGCCGACCCGGTCTCTCGCCTGCTCAGCTGGCCACCGTCTGCCTCTGCAATCCCTGCTCGGCCTGTCGGACCGACAGGCCGCCGAGGCGGTGCACTGCCGCATCGACTTCAAGTACGCCCTGGCCATCGAACTGGACGATTCCGGCTTTCACCACAGCGTGCTCGCCGACTTCACCGGCGGTAAGGGTGTGCGCCTGGCCTTCGACCCGATCGCAGGCCCCGGCGTCGAAACCCTCGCTCAGGGCATCGCCCCCAGCGGATACCTGGTTTGTCTACGGCGCTCTCGACCCGCGCACCACCCCGCTTCGCAGGCAAGAGCAGCCTCGCGCTCGCCGACGAGAGAATGCGGCCCCCGTGGTGCAGATCGTGGGTGGCGAGGTGTTCGCCAGCAGGGTGGCGCCCGCCGTCCTCCGGTGAGGACGGCCCGGGGCTCCCTGCCGACCAAAGCGGCGGCCGGTCAGGCGGCGTTGACGCGGCCCGGCACTGCCAGCAGGCGCTGGGCGGGATCGGGTTCACCGCTGAACACCCGCGGCACCGGCACCTGCGCCGGGCCGTCGTCCTGGACGGACTACTGGGCAGTGCACGGGAGCTGCCCCGGCTGGTGCAGCTGTGACTCACCAGGGCAGCGGACCGTCGGCGTCGAAGTAGCCACCGGTCGGGCCGTCGGGACCGATCTGCGCCATGCGGACGATGATCTCGGCGCCCTGCTCGACGGTCTGCGTGCCGGTGTTGTCGTTGAGGTCCGTCTTGATGAAGCCGGGCTCGACGGAGTTGATCCGCATGTCCGGGAATGCCTTCGCGTACTGCACGGTGAGCATGTTGACCGCGGTCTTGGACGCCGGATAGGCGATGCCCGGGTAGAAGTGCGTGGGATGCTCGGGGTCGGAGAGGTTGGTCAGCGAGGCGAGGCCGCCGGTGACGTTGACCACGACCGGTGCGGCCGAGCGCCGCAGCAGGGGCAGGACGGCGTGGGTGACGCGGACGACGCCGAAGACGTTCGTCTCGAAGGTGTTCCGCATCTGGTCGGCGGTCACGGTCGCCGCGGTGGGCACACTGTGGGCGTCGGCCCTGCTCGCGATTCCGGCGTTGTTGATCAGTACGTCGAGGCCGCCGTCGGCCTCGACGGTCTTGGCCGCGGCCTCGACCGTGGCGTCGTCGGTGACGTCGAGGAGGACGAACCGTGCGCCCAGCTGCTCAGCGGCCCGGCGTCCGCGCTCGGCGTCGCGAGCACCCACATAGACGGTGTGACCTGCGGCGATGAGTCGGCGGGCGGTCTCGTGGCCGAGGCCCTTGTTGGCTCCGGTGATCAGTGTTGTCGTCATGCGTCCAGCCTCCGGCGCCGCGGCACGATCAGCCAGAAGACCCTTCTTCCTGGGACTGCGAGTACCAGGCACATGCGCGGCCGGCGGTGTTCACTGGGCGCATGACCGCGACGGAACTCGGACAGTCACTGCGGCGCTGGCGCGACCGGGCCGCCCCGCACGCGGCGGGCCTGCCCTCCGGTGGACACCGGCGCGCGGTCGGTCTGCGGCGCGAGGAGCTGGCCCTGCTGGCCGGGATCTCGGCCGACTACATCACGCGCCTCGAACAGGGCCGGGCGGCCAACCCCTCCGGGCAGGTCGTCGAGGCGCTGGCCCGTGCGCTGCGGCTGTCGGGGGACGAGCGGGCGTACCTGTTCGGGCTGGCGGGGCTGATTCCGCCCGGTCCCGACATGGTGCCCGGGCACATCACGCCCAGCGTCCAGCGGCTGCTGGACCGGCTCGTCGACGCACCTGTCGCGGTCTCCGACGCGGCCATGACGCTGCTGCTGGCCAACTCGATGTACGCGGCGCTGATGGGCGACCCGTCCGGCCTGCGCGGCATGGAACGCAACGACGCGTGGAGCACCTTCATGGGGGTGCCGACCCGGGTGCGTCATACGCCCGAGGAACGGAGTGCCTGCGAGGCCGGCATGGTCTCCCAGCTGCGGAGGACCGCCACCCGCTATCCGGCGGACCGCCAACTGCGGCGCCTGATTGCGGAGTTGCGTACCGACAGCGAGCGGTTCGCCGAGCTGTGGGACGCGGGTGCCGTGGGACGGCTCGAAGCCTGGCACAAGACGATCGAGCATCCGCAGGTGGGCCTGCTGACGCTGGACTGCGACCTGCTCCGGCTGGAGGAGAGCGGCCTGTACATCCTCGTCTACTCGGCCGAGCCGGGCACCGAGGCCGCCGAGAAGCTGGAGCTGATCTCGGTGGTCGGCATCCAGAACCTGGTCGAGTAGCGCCTGCTGGAGCTTTGTGCACCGCGAGAGCGTGACGTTCAGGACCCGCAGCATCCGGGCCCTACCCCAGCCCGCCAGCAGCACCCCCGCCGCCTCGACCACCCGCTGCAGCAACGGCGTGCGCCGTTCTTCAACGGACTGGGGAAGTTCACCGAGCATCGCGAGCAGAGTCTCGGACGGTGCCCTCGTCCGGTTTGTTGAGGAGAGTCAATTCCTCTTCGGTCAGGCGCAGGCTTCCGGCGGCGATGTTCTCCGCGAGGTGTGCCGGGTTCGTGGTACCGGGAATAGCCAGCACGTGCGGACCGCGGTGGAGGGTCCAGGCGAGCCGTACCTGGGCCGGCGTGGCGTCGTGGGCGTGAGCGACGGAGCGCACCCGCGTGTCGTGCTCCTGGCCTGCGGCTGCCTCGCGCCGCAGGCCGGAGACTGCGAAGAACGGGACGAAGGCGATGCCCTGCTCCCCGCACAGGTCCACCAGCCCGCTCTCGTCGGCACGGCGCCAGTCCAGGCCGTAGGAGTTCTGCACGCAGACCACGGGCGCGATCTTCTGGGCCTCGGCCACGTGCTCAGGCAGGACACCGGAGAGCCCGAGGTGCTGGACCAAGCCGGCCTCGCGCAGCTCAGCGAGGGCGCCGAAGTGCTCGGCGAGCGAGGCCGTGCGGGGGCCGCCGGCGCGCAGGTTCACCACGTCCAGGCAGTCCCGGCCGAGCTGGCGCAGGTTCTCCTCCACCTGGCCACGCAACTGGTCGGGGCGGACCATGTCGAGCCACTCGCCGGAGGGATCACGCCCCGGGCCGACCTTGGTCACCACGACCACATCGCCGGACCAGGACGAGAGGGCGCGGTTGATGAGCTCGTTCGCGGACCGCAGTGGTGAGAAGTAGAAGGCGGCCGTGTCGATGTGGTTGACCCCCTGCTCGAACGCGCTGTGCAGCAGGCCGACGGCGACATCGCGGTCGATCGGCGCGCCGTCGGAGTTGCCCATCACGCCGTTGCCCGTCAGCCGCATCGCGCCGTAGCCGATGCGATTCACCTCCAGGTCCCCGAGCTTCCAGGTCCCTGCTGCCGCTGTTGCGCTCACCGTGCTCCCTCACCCGTCGATTCGTCAGGTCCCGGAGTATGGGGCCGTCACGGTGGACTGCGACAGGTCATCGGGCTGGGCGGAACGTCACATTCCTATCGGGAACCAACCATCGCCGCAACGCCGTTGGACCTGACAAGAGAGCGTCGGTCGGGGCGAGCTTTCAGACCTTGTGCCGCTGTCCTGCCGAGGCGGCAGACGATGGTGGCTGCGTCCAGCACGGCCGGGCAAGGCGTCCCCCCGGCCGGTCGGATGGGGCTCAGACGAGCGAGGCCGAACGCGACCTGCCCGCGAGCAGCGAGTGGGGATACGAGGCGAGCAGGTCCGTTCCGTGCCTGAGTCCAGGGTGGGGATTTTCAAGGTTCAGGCAAGATTTTCGTGGAGCGTGACAGAGCGTCATCGCGATCATGCGAGAAGGACTCGCTTGCGCAGCAGTGGGAGTCCGGCGCGGTTGTACATCTGCCGCTTCAGCGTTTTGAGTCTGTTGACGACTCTGCTGCGTAGTTCGTTCAGGCGGAGAGTCGGTAGCTGAGTCGTTCGAGCCTGCTGCTGCGGCGGGTGCGATCGAGGGGGCCGGTGGTCCAGTGGGCGTCGAGTCTGACGATGTTGAGTGCGGTGGCGGAGAAGGCGTGTTGGAGGCGGACTTTCGCCAGGCCGCGGTAGCGGGCCCGGCGGATGCCGGTGATGTCGAGGGCCTGATTGATGGTTCCCTCGACGCCGACGCGGAGGGTGTACTTGTTCTTCCAGGTGTCGGTCTTCTGTTCGGCGCGGGCCCGGGCGAGGTTCTCGTGGAGTTCCGCGGGCCGCAGGGTGAGCATGCGGCGTCCGGGTTTCGAGGCGGTGCACTGCTGCTGGAAAGGTCACTCGCGGCAGGTCAGGACGCTGAAGGTGATCACGATGGCGTCCTTGCCATGCTGCTTGACGGGGTTCCAGTGGGAACTGGTCCGGCCGGCGGGGCAGCGGACCTGGCGAGTCTTCCAGTTGATGGTGAAGGCGCTCTTGTCGAAGCCTGCGTCGGCCTTGGCCTGCGCAGAGCGGTCCAGGAGGACCGGGGTGACCATCTGGACGCCCTGCTTCATGGCCTTGGTGATCAGGTCGGCCGACGGGTATCCGGAGTCGAGGTGGTGCTCGGCCGGCTTCACCCCGTGCTCGGTGAGCTTGTGCTGGATCGGGGCGCGGTCGCCTGCACGTCCGGCACCGTCGCGTCGGTGGTGTGCACATCGGTGATCAGGTTCGGCATCACCCCTGCCCCGGCGTCCGCGTCGGTGTTGGTGTCGGTGAGTGTGGTGCAGGTTTCCGTGAGATGGATCTTGTAGCCGCACCAGAAGAGACCGTCACCCTTGACCGCCCAGCGTGCGTCCGCGTCGTAGGGGGAGGCCAGGCGGAGTTGACCGGGCGGGACGCCGTCGTCGGCGTCCCGCTTCCTGATCACCTGCCGTCCCCGGGCGTCGCTGCGAATGATGTAGGTCTGCACCAGGACCTGCCGCAGCAGGGCCACGGCCTCGATCTCACGGATCCACGCCGGGGCGTCAGCTTGTTCTTTATGGTCTGACCTCGCAGGGCCGGGACAGGGCTTGACCTCAAGTGCGGTTCAGATTGGAGGCTTCTTC
>NZ_LRTR01000009.1 GCF_001550375.1 Streptomyces europaeiscabiei
CGCGCCGACGACCAGCAGGTCGCAGTGGGCGTGGACGGCGTCGTAGCGGGCCGGGTCGGGCTCGGTGGCCAGGCGGCCCTGGCCGGGGAGGCTGCTCGCCACGAGGCCGTCGTACAGCTCGACGGTCGTCGCGGGGAGCATCGGCTCCGGGAAGGGGGCCTCGATCTGGATGACCGCGTTGGGTTCCTCGACGCCGGCCGAGAAGATGCCCCGGGGGCGGCCGAGTTTGATGCTGGTGCCGGTCTGGACGACGCCGCCTGCGAGGAGGGCGGAGGCGAGGGTGTCGCCCTGGTAGCCCTGGTATTCGGTGCCGTCGAAGGTGAAGGTGAGGGGGGTGGCGCGGTCGATTCGACCCCGGGTGAGATGGCGGAAGGGCTGGCCCGCGGCAGAGCCGCTGACGGATGCGGCGCCCCCTCCGCCGCTACCCGTCCCCTCCCTGGGGGCCGCGCCCCCGGAGGATCCCTCTTCGGCCTGAACGGCCTCGTCCTCACGCGCCGGGCGGGCCGGTTGTGCCGGGCTCGGCCGAGAGGTGACCGGACGTGGCGCAGAGCTCGCCGGAGGCGCTGCGGAGGCCCCGCGGGCATGCGAGATCGCCGCACGCCGCAGGTCCTCCGTGGCCGGACGGGGTTCCCCGGCCCGGTAGACCGCCAGGATCTCGTTCGTCGACGTGTCCCGTACCGCGTTGAACCACTTGCGGCAGCCCGCCGCGTGGCTCCAGCGTTCGGCGAACGGACCCTTGGTGTTGTCCCGGAAGAAGAGGTAGCGGGCCCACTCCTCGTCGGTGAGGGCCGACGGGGTCTCGGGGTAGGGCACGTGTGCCTGGCCGCCGTAGTGGAACTCGGCCTCGTCGCGGGGCCCGCACCACGGGCAGGTGATGAGCAGCATGGTTGGGCTCCCTAGTGGGCCACCGCGGCCGCGCCGTGCTCGTCGACGAGCGCGCCGGTGGTGAAACGGTCGAGCGAGAAGGGGGCGTTGAGGGGGTGGGGGGTGTCGTGGGCGATGGTGTGGGCGTAGACCCAGCCGACACCCGGGGTGGCCTTGAAGCCGCCCGTTCCCCAGCCGCAGTTGAGGTAGAGGTTGTCGACCGGGGTGAGGCCGATGATCGGGGAGGCGTCGGGGCTGACATCGACGATGCCGCCCCAGGTGCGCAGGACGTGGGCGCGGGCGAAGACCGGGAAGAGTTCCAGGGCCGCGGACATCTGCTCCTCGATGATGTGGAACGCGCCGCGCTGCGTGTAGGAGTTGTACGCGTCGATGCCCGCGCCCATGACCAGCTCGCCCTTGTGTGCCTGGCTGACGTACACATGGACCGCGTTGGACATGACGACCGTCGGGTGGACCGGCTCCAGCAGCTCGGAGACCAGAGCCTGCAACGGGTGGCTCTGGAGAGGGAGTTCGATGCCGGCCATGGCGGCCAGGACCGAGGTGTGACCCGCCGAGCAGAGTGCGACCTTGCCGGCCGCGATCGGGCCGAGCGTCGTCTGCACGCCGACCACCCGGCCGCCGACCACGTCCAGACCGGTGACCTCGCAGTTCTGGATGATGTCGATGCCCGCGGCGTCCGCCGAGCGGGCCAGGCCCCAGGCCACGTGGTCGTGCTTGGCGATGCCCGCGCGCGGCTGGTAGGTGGCGCCCAGGACCGGGTAGCGCACGTCCGGGGAGATGTTGACGATCGGGCAGACTTCCTTGACCCCGTCGGCGTCGAGCCATTCCGCGTCGACGCCGTTGAGTCGGTTGGCCTCCACCCGCCGCACACTGTCGCGGACGTCCTGCAGGCTGTGCGCCAGGTTCAGCACACCGCGCTGGGAGAAGAGGATCGGGTAGTCGAGCTCCTCGGCCAGGCCCTCCCACAGCTTGAGCGCGTGCTCGTAGATGCCGGCGCTCTCGTCCCACAGGTAGTTGGAGCGGATGATGGTGGTGTTGCGGGCCATGTTGCCGCCCGCCAGCCAGCCCTTCTCCAGCACGGCCACGTTGGTGATGCCGTGGTTCTTCGCGAGGTAGTGGGCGGTGGCGAGGCCGTGTCCGCCGCCGCCGACGACGATCACGTCGTACGAACGCTTCGGCTCCGGCGTGCGCCACAGCCAGTCGGGGTGTTCGGGCAGCTCGGCGCCAGGGGTACTGGGGCTCATCGGACGTCTCCGTCGTGTGAGAGGTGCGGACAGAGCGGGCGGTCGGGGCCCGACGCGTTCATGCAGGCGGTCGCGTCCCTACGGGCGTGCGCGTTCATACGGGGTTCGCGTTCCTCTCGGCGGCCTCGACGACGTTGGCGAGGAGCATCGCCCGCGTCATCGGTCCCACTCCCCCGGGCATCGGCGCGAGCCATCCGGCGACCTGGGCCGCGTCCGGGTGCACATCGCCGACCAGCCCCTGGTCGGTGCGGGTGATACCGACGTCCAGGACGGCCGCGCCGGGGCGCAGCATCTCCTTGGTGATCAGTCCGGGTGAGCCGGCCGCCGCGACGACGATGTCCGCCTCGCGTACGTGCCAGGCCAGGCCCGTGGTTCCGGTGTGGCAGAGGGTGACGGTGGCGTTCTCGGACCTGCGGGTGAGGAGCAGGCCGAGGGGCCGTCCCACGGTGATGCCCCGTCCGATCACGCAGACCCGCGCCCCGGCGAGGGGCACCTCGTACCGGCGGAGCAGTTCGACGATGCCGCGCGGGGTGCACGGCAACGGGGCCGCTTCGCCGAGGACGAGCCGGCCGAGACTGACCGGGTGCAGTCCGTCGGCGTCCTTGGCCGGGTCCATGCGCTCCAGGACGGCGCCCGCGTCCAGGTGGCGCGGGAGCGGCAACTGCACGATGTAGCCGGTGCAGGCCGGATCGGCGTTCAGCTCGTCGATGACGTCCTCGACCTGCCGCTGAGTCGCGTCGGCGGGAAGCTCCCGGCGCAGTGAGGCGATCCCCACCTGAGCGCAGTCCCGATGCTTGCCACCGACGTAGGCCCGACTACCGGGATCGTCACCGACGAGAACGGTGCCGAGCCCGGGCGGAGGCCCACCCGCGGCGGTCAACTTGGCGACACGCTCGGCAAGTTCACGACGAATAACGGCTGCCGTAGCCTTCCCATCAAGCAACTGTGCGCTCACCGACGGCACTCCTTCCAAGAACCCGAGCCACGACGCACCTGCACTCGCTCGACGCCCCACCCTCTTCGAACCCCTCACCCACGAAGACGGGACATGGTCGGGTCGAACAACGGCTCCTCGGCCACCACGGCCTCGACGCGCCGGTCGAAGTACCCGATGTGCAACGCGGTCCCGGGCACCGCGAGCTCCACCGGCAGCCACGCGTAGGCGATCCCCTTGCCGATCGTGTAGCCGTACGCCGCGCTCGTGACGTAGCCGACGCCCCGGTCGCCGTCGTACACCGGCTCCTTGCCCATGACGACCGCCTGCGGGTCGTCGATGGTGAGACACGTCAGCTTCCGCCGCACGTCGGCCTTGCGGCGCTCCAGCGCGGCCTTGCCGATGAAGTCGTCCTTGTCGAGCTTGACGGCGAAGCCCACGCCGGCCTCGTACGGATCGTGCTCGTACGTCATGTCGGTGCCGAAGGAGCGGTAGCCCTTCTCCAGGCGGAGGCTGTTGAAGGCGCCGCGGCCGGCGATGACGCCGCCGAGCGGCCGGGCGGCGGCCCAGAGCGTGTCCCACAGCTTCTGCCCCAGGTCGGCCGTGGTGTACAGCTCCCAGCCGAGTTCACCGACGTACGACAGCCGCATGGCCGTGACGGGGACGGAGCCGATGTGGGCGCGCTTGGCGCGGAAGTACTTCAGGCCGTCGCCCGAGAAGTCCTCGTCCGTCAGCGGCTGGAGGACCTTGCGGGCCAGCGGGCCCCACAGGCCGATGCAGCAGGTGCCGGGGGTGATGTCGCGGACCTGGACCGTGCCGTCGGCGGGGAGGTGCCGGGTGAACCAGTCGAGGTCGAGGTTGCCGTTGGCGCCGACCTGGAAGACGTCGCGGGCGAGGCGGGCGACCGTGATGTCACTGCGGATGCCGCCGTCGTGGTCCAGCAGCAGCGTGTACGTCACCGAGCCGACGGACTTGGCGACCTTGCTCGTGACCAGCCGCTCCAGGAAGTCCGCGGCGCCGGGGCCGGTGACCTCCAGGCGCTTGAGGGCCGTCATGTCGTACATCGCGACGGTCTCGCGGGTGGCCTGGGCCTCGGCGCCGACGATGGGCGACCAGTACTGCGCGGCCCAGTCGTTCGGGGTGGGGATGTTGCGGCCCTCGACCAGTGCGGCGTTCGCCTCGTACCACTGCGGGCGCTCCCAGCCGTTCGCCTCCAGGAAGACGGCGCCGTGCTCCTGCTGGCGGGCGTGGAAGGGGCTGGTGCGGATCGGGCGGGGCTTCCCGGAGGGCTGGAGGGGGTGGAGGATGTCGTAGACCTCGACGAAGTTCTGGCAGTCGCGGGCCAGGACGTATTCCGGGGAGAGCTGGTGCGGCTCGAAGCGGTTGACGTCGCACTCGTGCAGGTCGAAGGAGGAGCAGTAGCCGTCGACCAGCCATTCGGCGACGGCCCGGCCCACGCCCGCCGAGTGCGTGACCCAGACGGCCTCCGCGACCCAGAAGCCCTTGACGTCCGGGGATTCGCCGAGGAGCGGGTAGCCGTCGGTGGTGAAGGAGAACAGGCCGTTGATGCCCTCCTCGACCTTGGCCTCCGCCGTCGCGGGCAGCAGGGACTGCGTCTCGGTCCAGGCGTCGGCGAAGTCCTCCTCGGTGAACTTCATGACCGACGGCATCTCGTCGGCCTCGTCCACGGACAGGATGTCGTCGGCGGAGATGGGCATCGGGCGGTGGCCGTAGTAGCCGATGCCGATGGCGTCGAAGCGGTCGCGGTAGTAGAGGTCGGCGTCCTGGTGGCGCAGGATCGGCCGCACCGCCTCCTCCCTCTGGCCGGCCAGCGCCGGTACCGGGCCGGTCCAGGCGAGCTGGTGGGCGAGCGGGGTGAGCGGAAGGTTCATGCCGACCATGCGGGCGATCTTCGGGCCCCAGATGCCGGCGCAGCACACGACGATGTCGGCTTCCAGATCGCCCTGGTCGGTGCGGACGCCGGTCACTTCGCCGTCGGCCCGGAGTACGTCCAGGACTTCATGGCGGGCGAGGAAGGTCACGCCGCGCTCGGTGGCCCGGCGGATCTGCGCCTCGACGGCGAGAACGGCCTTGGCGAGGCCGTCCGTCGGTACCAGGAGGCCGCCGAGGACCCTGTCGCGGTTCACCAGCGGGTGCTGCTCGACGCACTCGTCTGCGCTCAGCAGACGGGCCTCGATGCCCCAGGCGGTGATCCAGCCGTGACGGCGGTGCAGTTCGGTCAGGCGCTCGGGGGTCGTGGCCACTTCGAGGCCGCCGACCTGTAGGAAGCAGGGCTCGCCGTCGACGTCGAGGGAGCAGAACTTCTCGACGGTGTAGCGCGCCAGCTCGGTCATGGTCTTGGACGGGTTGGTCTGGAAGACCAGGCCCGGGGCGTGTGACGAGGAGCCCCCGGTGGCGGGGAGCGGGCCCTGGTCGACCACGGTCACTTCGGTCCAGCCGCGCGCGGAGATCTCGTCCGCGAGGGCCGCGCCAACGACTCCCGCTCCGATGATGACCACTCGGGGTCCCGCCATCGCCGCACCTCCGATGGAAAACTAGTCCAGCCGGTTCAGTTGCTGTCTGCGCAACATGGTTCAGGTTGCGCAACTCAATGTGCCTGTCTCGGGGAGGGGGTGTCAAGAGGTCCGTGACCCGAGGAGAACGCCACCGAACACGACACCGGACCGGGTCCTCGAAACGGCCCGGAACACGGCGATGCCCGGTGGGCGGCGCACATCCGTGCACGCCGCCCACCGGGCATGTTCAACCGGTTCCCGCCCCGGGTTACTTGATCCAGGCCTCGACCTTGTCGCGGTTGGCGTCGACCCACTTCTCGGCCGCCGCCTCGGGCGTCATCTTGTCCACGGCGATGTACTTGGCGACGGTGTTCTGGTCGTCGTTGGTCCAGGTGAAGTTCTTGACCAGGTCATAGGCCGGACTGCCGGACCCGGCGAACTTCGTGCTGACGATCTTGTCGAGCTCGTAGACGGGGTAGTCGCAGGCGACCTTCTCCGCGTCGGCGTCACAGCCCGTCTTGTACTCCGGCAGCTTGACCTTGACCAGGGGCACCTCGGCCATGAACCACTGGGGCTCGTAGAAGTAGCCGATCACCCATTCCTTGTTCTTCTCGGCCTTGCGGAAGGCCTGGATGAGCGCGGTCTCGCTGCCCGCGTACACCACCTTGAAGTCCAGCTTCAGGTTCTTGACGAGGGCCTCGTCGTTGGTGACGAACGACGGGTCGCCGTCGAGGAGCTGGCCCTTGCCGCCCGACTCCGAGGTCTTGAACTTGTCGGCGTACTTGTCGAGGTTGTTCCAGTCGGTGATGTCGGGGTGTTCCTTCGCCAGCCACGGCGGCACGTACCAGCCGATCAGGCCTTTGTTTCCGGTCGCGCCTGCCTCGACGGCGGTCTTCTGGTCGGTGATGTACTTCTTCTTCAGATCGTCGTGGCCCCAGTTCTCGATGACGGCGTCGACCTCGCCCGTCCCGAAGCCCTGCCAGGCGATCTCCTCCTTCAGGTCCTTCTTGGTGACCTTGCAGCCGAGGTCGTGCTCCGCGACGTACGCGACGACCGCCGCGTTCGCCTCGTAGCCGACCCACGGGTTGACGGCGAGGTTGAAGGTGCCGCACTTGCCGGAGTCTCCCGAGCTGTCGGAGCCCGAGGAACTCTCACCGACCTTCGCACCGCCGCAGGCGGTGAGGGCGAGGCCGAGAACGGCCAGTCCGGCCACGCCGGCTCTCCACTGTCGTATCCGTGTTGCCATGGTCAGTGCTCCTTATGCGCTTACGCGCCGCGCCGCGGCCTGAGTGATCCGGTCGAACATGACTCCGAGAAGGACGATCGCGAGCCCTGCCGCGAGTCCCTTCCCGTACAGCTGCCCCTGGGAGAATCCGGCCACGACGTCGTAGCCGAGAGCGCCCGCTCCCACCAGGCCGCCCACCACGACCATCGACAGTACATAGATCAGGCCCTGGTTGGTGGCGAGCGTCAGCGCACTGCGCGACATGGGCAGTTGAACCTTGGTGATGATCTGCCAGGTGTTGCACCCGGCAGAGGTGGCCGCCTCGACGGTGGCCGCGGGCACGGCCCGCACCCCGTCCGCGATGATCTTGATGGCGACCGGGGCGGCGTAGACGATCGCGGCGACGATGGCCGTGAAGCGGGTCGCGCCGAACAGCGCGAGGAACGGCACGAGATAGACGAACGGCGGCATGACCTGCGCCGCGTCCAGGGTGGGCCGCAGTATCCGGTCCACGAGCGCGCTGCGCCCCATCCACACGCCGAAGGCCATGCCGAGCACCATCACCAGCACCGTCGCGACGAGGGTCGACGCCAGCGTGGTCATGCTGTCCGACCACAGGCCCGTGCCGAGCAGCAGGCCCACGCACACGGCCGTGGTGACGCCGGCGCGCCAGCCTCCGAGCACCGTGCCGAGCCCGATGAGCACCGCTGCGACGAGCCACCACGGGGAGTCGGTGAGGAGCGACTGGAACGGGTTGAGGAGGCCGTTGGTGATGGCGTCGCGGAAGGCGTTGGTGAGGCCGGAGAGGCTGTCCTGCACCCAGGTGGTCGTGGTGTCCGCCGCGCTCGCGACGGAGGAGCCGACGCCGCCCTCGCCGGGGAACTCGGCGGCCCACACGTAGGTGTGCGACATGTAGACGAGGACGGCCGTGACCACGCCGCCGACGGCCAGCAGCGGCCGCCGCCAGGCGGCGAACCGGCCGTCCGAGCGCCGGGCCGCCTCCTGGCGCACGCTGGCGGCGGTGGTGACCCGGTCGAGGACGATCGCCATGACGACGATGGCGAGTCCCGCGTTGAAGGCCGTGCCCACGTCGAGCGACTGCAGGGCCTGCAGGACGGTCTTGCCGAGGCCGGGCGCGTCGATCAGGGCGGCGATGGTCACCATGGCCAGGGCGGCCATGATCGACTGGTTGACGCCCATCACCACGGTCCGCTTGGACATCGGCAGCAGAACCTTCAGCAGCGCCTGCCAGCGTGTCGCGCCCAGCGAGTCGGCCGCCTCGACGGTGGTCTCCGGCACCGACCGGATGGCGTGCGCGGTGATGCGGATCGCGGGCGGCGCCGCGTAGATCACGGTGGCGATCGTGGCGGAGGCGCCGCCGATGAGGAAGAACAGGGTCAGCGGGGCCAGATAGACGAAGGTCGGCATCGTCTGCATGAAGTCCAGGAAGGGCGTCACGACCCGGTTGAACCGCTCGGACAGCCCCGCCCACACGCCCAGCGGGATCGCGAACAGCAGCGCCACGAACACCGCGGAGACGGTGAGCGCCAGCGTGTCCATGCTCTCCTGCCACAGACCCTGCAGCCCGAAGAAGGTGAAGCCGGCCACGGCGAGCAGCGCCACCCGCCAGTTGCCCACGGCCCAGGAGACGTAGCCCGTGATCCCGACGACGCCGAGCCAGCCGATCTGCGGGAGGGGACGGTCCGCGGAGGGCTGGGAGATCAGTTCCTGGATGAAGGTCACCAGGGTGTCGATGACCAGACGGATCTCGTTGAAGAAGTACAGGAAGAGCGGGTTGGAGTTCCGGTTGGCGCCGATGGAGTCGTTGAGATCGTTGATCCACCGGTGCAGGTCCGTGAGGTCGGCCGCGGCCAGGGTGAGGGTCTGCTTGCCGCGCAGCACGGCGAAGAGCACCAGCCAGGCGATCAGGATCGCGGCCACGACCGTGCCGCGCCCGACCTGGCGCACGCGGGCGGCGGGGGTGGCGTCCGGGGGCGCGGAGTCCGTCTTGCGGGGCTGTTCCGGCTTCTGCGGTTGTTCGGGCTTCTCCACGGCGACGGTCATCACATGCCGCCTTCCTGCCCGGCGACCACCGCGAGGATCTCCTCGTCGCCGACGATGCCGATCAGTTCACCGTTCTCGACGACCTTGACCGGCTTGTCGGCCGCCAGGACCGCCCGGGTGGCCTCCCGCACCACGACGTCCGGGCCCAGCTCGGGGCCGTCCAGGGCGTCTCCGTCGTTCAGCGGGCGCATGATCCACCGCAGGGTGAGGACGTCGGCGCGCGGGACGTCCTTGACGAACTCGCGTACGTAGTCGTCGGCCGGGGCCCCGACCAGCTCGTCGCCGGTGCCGCACTGGACCATCTTGCCGTCGCGCATGATGAGGATGCGGTCGCCGAGCTTGAGGGCCTCGGAGAGGTCGTGGGTGATGAACACCATCGTCTTGCCGACCTCGTGGTGCAGCCGGATGACCTCGTTCTGCATGTCGCGGCGGATGAGCGGGTCGAGTGCCGAGAAGGGTTCGTCGAAGAAGAGGACGTCCGGGTCGCCGGCCAGGGCACGGGCGAGGCCGACGCGCTGCTGCATACCGCCGGAGAGCTGGTCGGGGTAGGAGTTCTCGTAGCCGGAGAGACCGACGAGTTCGACGACCTCCAGGGCCCGTCTGGTGCGCTCGGCCCTGCTCATGCCGCGGATCTCCAGGCCGAACGACACGTTGTCGACGACACGGCGGTGGGGCAGCAGCCCGAAGTGCTGGAAGACCATGGAGAACTTGCGGCGCCTGAGGTCGCGCAGGCGTTTGGGGTCCGCCTCGCGGATGTCCTCGCCCTCGAAGACGATCTCCCCGGCGGTGGGTTCGATCAGCCGGGTCAGACATCGCACCAGCGTGGACTTGCCGGAGCCGGACAGACCCATGACGACGAAGACCTCGCCCTTACGGACGTCGAAGTTCACATCGCGCACCGCGGCGGTGCATCCCGTACGGTCCATCAGTTCTCGGCGGGTGAGACCGCATAGTTCCTCGGACTCCGGCACCCGGTCGGCCTTCGGCCCGAACACCTTCCACAGCCGGCGCACGGATATGACCGGAGTACCGTCCGAGTCCTCGGGGGTGCTGCGCCGCTGCGGCGCCTCGGTCTGTGTTGGGGTCACGATCGACCTCTTCTCGGCATTCAGCCGCGGAACCAGTGTTGCGGCCGGGGTTGGATGTTCTGCCAGATGTGTTTGGGCTCTCGGTACTCGTTCAGACCGGTCGGTCCCAGCTCCCGGCCCACGCCCGAATGCCCGAAGCCACCCCATTCCGCCTGCGGCACATAGGGGTGGTAGTCGTTGATCCACACCGTGCCGTGGCGCAGCCGCCGGGCGACCCGCTGGGCCTTGCCCGCGTCCTGCGTCCAGACGGCTCCGGCGAGTCCGTACTCGGTGTCGTTGGCGATGCGTACGGCGTCGTCCTCGTCGGTGAAGCGCTCCACGGTGAGCACGGGCCCGAAGGACTCCTCGTGCACCACACGCATGTCCTGCCGGCATTCGTCGAGGACGGTCGGCGGGTAGTAGTAGCCGTCCGCGAGGGCCGGGTCGTCGGGCCGTGCGCCGCCGCAGCGGAGCACGGCGCCCTCGGCGAGGCCCCCCGCGACGTACGCCTCGACCTTCTCCCGGTGCTGGGCGGAGATCAGCGCCCCGGTCTCGGCCTCGGGGTCGAAGGGGCCGCCGAGCCGGATCTGCCGTGCGCGGCGGACCACCTCGTCGACGAGGGCGTCGTGGATCGAGTCCTCGACGATCAGGCGGGCACCGGCCGAGCAGACCTGGCCCGAGTGCAGGAACACGGCGGTGAGGGCGAAGTCCACGGCCGTCTCGAAGTCGGCGTCGGCGAAGATCACGTTGGGGTTCTTGCCGCCGAGTTCCAGCGCCACCTTCTTCACGGTCGCCGCGGCGGTAGCCATGATCCGTTTGCCGGTCTCCAGTCCCCCGGTGAAGGAGACCATGTCGACACGCGGGTCCTCGGAGAGGGGGGCGCCCACCTCGGGTCCGGTGCCCAGGACGAGGTTGGCGGCGCCGGCCGGGAGTCCGGCCTCCTCCAGTGCCCTCATCAACAGGATCGAGGTGGAGGGGGTGAGTTCACTGGGCTTGAGGACGATCGTGTTGCCGGCGAGGAGGGCCGGGGCGACCTTCCAGCTGGCCTGCAGCAGCGGGTAGTTCCAGGGAGTGATGAGCCCGCAGACACCGATGGGCTCGTAGATCACCCGGCTGACGGCGTCGTCGCGTCCGGTGTCGATGACGCGGCCTGCGTCGGTTCCGCCGAGGCCGCCGTAGTACCGGAAGCAGGAGACGACGTCGGCGATGTCGTACTCGCTCTCCACGAGCCGCTTGCCGCTGTCCAGGGATTCGGCGCGGGCGAACTCCTTGGCGTCGCGCTCGACGATGTCGGCGGTGCGCAGCAGCAACGCTCCGCGCTCCCGCTCGGGGGTCTGCGGCCAGGGGCCCTCGTCGAAGGCGCCGCGGGCCGCGGCGATCGCCGCCTCGGTGTCGGGACGTGTCCCTTCCGAGACGGTCGCGGTGAGCGTGCCATCAGCGGGACAGCGGATCTCCCGGCGCCCTCCGGCCACCGGATCCCGCCATTCCCCAGCCACATAAAGATCTGCCACGCGCCAAGCCCTTCAGCTGAAATGCGTTGCGCATCGTGCATTCAATTGCTTGTGGTGGAACACCTTTGCGAATGCCGTAGACATACGTCAAGGGGTTGGCGGATGACGATTTCACCATGAGGGCACTTACCCGACCACTCTTGACCGCGAGCGGCGCCGAGCCGACCATGTTGCGTATCGCTCACCATGTTGTGCAATACGCACCGACGGAGGCCATCATGTCCCCTCGACCTCAACCTGGCCGTGAGTTCGTCCTCACCCTCTCCTGTCCTGACAGCGCCGGACTGGTCCACGCGGTGAGCGGCTTCCTCGTCAGGAACTCGGGCAACATCCTGGAGAGCCAGCAGTTCGACGACCGTCGCCAGGGCCGATTCTTCATGAGGGTCCACTTCGACGTCTCCGACCCGGACGCGAACCTGAAAACTCTGCGTTACCGCTTCGGTCCCGTGGCCGAGGCGTACGGCATCACCTGGGTCCTGAGCGAGGCGTCGACCCCGACCCGGACGCTCATCATGGTGTCCAGGTTCGGTCACTGCCTGAACGACCTGCTCTTCCGCTCGCGCACCGGCACCCTCAACATCGAGATCCCCGCGATCGTCTCCAACCACCGGGACTTCGAGGGGCTGGCGGACACCTACGGCATTCCCTTCCACCACATCCCGGTCACCAGGGACACCAAGGCCGAGGGCGAGGCACGTCTGCTGGAGCTGGTCCGCGACCTGGACATCGACCTGGTGGTGCTGGCCCGCTACATGCAGATCCTCTCCGACGACCTGTGCAAGCAGTTCGAGGGCCGCGCCATCAACATCCACCACTCCTTCCTCCCCAGCTTCAAGGGCGCGAAGCCGTACGACCAGGCCTACGACCGCGGGGTGAAGCTCGTCGGCGCCACCGCGCACTACGTGACCTCGGACCTGGACGAGGGGCAGATCATCGAGCAGGACGTGGTCAGGGTCGACCACTCGCTGGACCCCGGCGACCTGGTCACCGTCGGCCGGGACGTCGAGGCGCAGGTCCTCGCCCACGCGGTGAAGTGGCACAGCGAGAGCCGCGTCATGGTGGACGGCAACCGCACGGTGGTCTTCCGCTGAGCGATACGGCAGGACTGCGGGCGGAGCCGGACTTCCGGCTCCGCCCCTTTGTCGCTCCGTCGCTCCGGGCCCGTCGGTCTTCGTATACGGCCTCGGGGCGCCTTCAGTCGCCGAGGCGCTCCAGCAGCGCGCGGCGCCACGCCTCCGTCTCGGCGATCTGGTTGAACGTGAACAGGTGCAGCCCGGCCACCCCTGACGCGGGCGCGGTGAGCGCCTCCCCGGTGCGCGTCAGCAGTCTCTCCGGCGCATAGCCCCCGGGCGTCGCGAACCGCAGGAACCACGAGGGGTGCTTCGTCAGGAAGCGCGTCGACTCGCCCACACCGATCTTCGTCGCCATGGACAGCAGCTTCGCCCGCTGTACGGGGCCGGCGACACCGACGTGCACGGGCAGAGCGATGCCCCGGCGCCGTATCCGGGCGATCCACTCCCCGAGCACGCGCGGGTCGAAGCACAGGTTGCTCACGATGTACGTGGCGTGCTCACGCTTGTCCCACATCGCCTGGACGGTGACGTCGTCGTGGATGAGCGGATGGCTCTCGGGGTAGCCGGTGACACCGACGCGCGCGAAGGGCGCCCCCAGCTCACTCAGGGCGCGGAGCACCGGCAGTGCCCCGTCGTAGGCCCCGGCCGGCGGGTCGGCGTCGCCCGCCGGGACGAAGACGTCGTCCACACCCGCCTCACGGAGCCGGTCGACGACGTCCTTGAGGTGCGCGTCGTCCCGCAGCAGCCGCGCGGGCACGTGCGGGACGACGCGGTGGCCGTGCGCCGCAAGCCGGGCGGTCAGGTCGAGGGTGGGTTCCAGGCCCTTGACCGGCGACGCCGTCACGGTGACGACGACGTCGCGCGGAACATGGGCGAGGACCTTGTCCTCGGTCGCCTTCGCGGGCAGCACCTCGTAGCGGACGCCGTTCAGCAGCGCCCGGAGTCCTGCGGCGCTCAACCCCTACCCCGCCTGCTGCTGGGCGTCACGGTGGCGGTAGTACGCGGCCTTGGACGGCGCGAGCGGCTCCTTGCCGAGGATCAGGTCGGCGGCCTTCTCCGCGATCATCATCACCGGTGCGTAGATGTTGCCGTTGGTGACGTACGGCATCACCGACGCGTCCACCACACGCAGCCCCTCGACGCCGTGCACCCGCAGACTGTCCGGGTCGACGACGGCCATCTCGTCGGTGGAGGGGCCCATCTTGCAGGTGCAGGACGGGTGCAGGGCGGTCTCGCCCTCCTTCGCGACCCAGGCGAGGATCTCCTCGTCCGACTCCACCTTCGGGCCGGGCGAGACCTCCCCGTCGTTGTACGGGGCGAGCGCGGGCTGGCTGAGGAGCTTGCGGGCCACGCGGATCGCCTCGACCCACTCGCGGCGGTCCTGCTCGGTGGAGAGGTAGTTGAACCGCAGCGCGGGGTGTTCACGCGGGTCCTTGCTCTTGATCTTCACCGAGCCGATGGCGTCGGAGTACATCGGTCCCACGTGCACCTGGTAGCCGTGGCCGCCGGCCGGCGAGGAGCCGTCGTAGCGGACGGCGATCGGCAGGAAGTGGAACATCAGGTTGGGGTACTCGACGTCCTCGTTGCTGCGGGCGAACCCGCCGGCCTCGAAGTGGTTGGTGGCGGCCGGGCCCTTGCGGAAGAGCCACTGCAGCCCGATGAAGGGCGCGCGCCACTTCGCCATGTACGGCTGCATGGAGACCGGCTGCTTGCAGGCGTACTGGACGTAGACCTCCAGGTGGTCCTGCATGTTCTCGCCGACACCCGGGAGGTCGTGGACGACGTCGATACCGAGGGCGCTCAACTCCTCGGCGTTGCCGACGCCGGAGAGCTGCAGCAGCTGCGGGGAGTTGATCGCGCCGCCGCTGAGAATCACTTCCCCGGCGCGGACCTGCTGGGGGGCGCCACGCCCGCGCCGGTACTCGACACCGACGGCGCGCTTGCCCTCGAAGAGGACACGGGTGACGAGGGCCCGGGTCTTCACGGTGAGGTTGGGCCGCTTGGTGGCGGGCTTGAGGTACGCCTTCGAGGCCGAGAGCCGACGTCCGCGGTGGACGTTGCGGTCGAACTTGGCGAAGCCTTCCTGCCGGTAGCCGTTGACGTCGTCCGTGGGTGCGTAGCCCGCCTCCTCGGTGGCCTTGAGGAAGGCGCCGAAGAGGGGGTTGGTCGCGGGGCCCCGTTCGAGGACGAGGGGGCCGTCGTGGCCGCGGAACTCGTCGTCCGGGTCGGCCGCGAGACAGTTCTCCATGCGCCGGAAGTACGGCAGACAGTGCGCGTAGTCCCAGTTCTGCATCCCCGCGTCGGCCGCCCAGCGTTCGTAGTCCATGGGGTTGCCGCGCTGGAAGATCATGCCGTTGATGCTGCTGGAACCGCCCAGCACCTTGCCGCGGGCGTGGTACACGCGCCGGTTGCCCATGTGTGGCTCGGGCTCGGACTCGTACTTCCAGTCGTAGAACCGGCTGCCGATCGGATAGGTCAGCGCCGCGGGCATCTGGATGAAGACATCCCACGGGTAGTCGGACCGGCCGGCCTCCAGCACCAGCACCCGGTTCGCCGGGTCCGCGGAGAGTCTGTTCGCCAATGCACAGCCGGCTGATCCGCCGCCGACGATGACGAAGTCGTATTGCAAGGGAGCCATGGTGCCTCGTCTCGCTCGCGCCGTAGATACGCGAGCATGCTAGTCGAGTAGCGCTATACGCACTAGGTTGCGAACGACGCAACTTGCAAGGTCAGTGTTTCGCCGTCGTTACTTGCAATGGTGTTGTTTACTACGCGTATAGTTTCACTGTGAGCAACTACAGCAACGACACGGAGACCTCGAACTCGCAGGCCGGCGGAGTGCAGTCCGTGGACCGCGCCATCAGCGTGATGGAGATCCTGGCCCACCGGGGCGAGGCGGGCGTCAGCGAAGTGGCCGCGGAAATCGAAGTTCACAAGTCCACCGCCTTCCGCCTTCTCGGCGCCCTGGAGGCGCGCGGCCTGGTGGAGCAGGCGGGCGAGCGGGGCAAGTACCGCCTCGGCTTCGGCATCGTACGCCTGGCCGGCGCGGTGACGGGACGCATCGACATCACCCAGCAGGGCCGCCCCGTCTGCGAGACCCTGGCCGAGGAGATCGGCGAGACCGTCAACATCGCCGTGCTGCAGGAGCACTACGCGGTCAACCTCTACCAGGTGCGCGGTCCCGGAGCGGTCACCGCGCACAACTGGGTCGGCCAGCTCACCCCGTTGCACGCGACGTCGAGCGGCAAGGTCCTGCTGGCCCATCTCCCCGCCAAGCAGCGCGCCGCGCTGCTCGCCGAGGCCGGCCTCAAGAAGGTCACACCGCACACCATCACCTCGAAGACGAAGCTGGAGAAGCACCTCGTCGAGGTACGGGAGGCCGGTTACGCCTGGACCCAGGAGGAGCTGGAGATCGGCCTGCACGCCATGGCCGCGCCGGTGCTCGACCGGGAGGGCGAGGTCATCGCGGCGCTCACCGCCTCCGGCCCCTCGTACCGGTTCACCGAGGAACGGATGCGCGAGCTGGCCCCCGTGCTGATCAAGGGCGCCGAGGAGATCAGCCACCGCATGGGCCACCTGGGCTGACCTGCCCCGCTACCGGGAGCCACCGCCCAGGCGCTCGGTCACCCAGTCGTGGAAGGCGCCTATGTGGTGCTCGCTGGGCACCAGTACACCGCCCTTGGCATACAGCCGTGAGTGCATTCCGGGCTGTGTCCGCTCGCACGCCTCGAAGTCCTGCCGGTTGACCCGGTCGAAGAGTTCCACGGACCGGCTGACGTCCTTGCCGCTCTCGACGACGTGCGGGAGGTAGAGCCAGTCGCACTCGACGATCGTGCGGTCGACGGCCACCGGGTACATCCGGTGGAAGATCACATGGTCGGGGACGAGGTTGATGAAGACCTGCGGCCTGACGGTGATCGCGTAGTAGCGGCGGTCCTGGTCCTCGGCGACGCCGGGTATGCGGTCCAGCCCCTCGGAGCCGTCCACCGTGAAGCCCTGGACCTCCTCACCGAACTCGGCGCCGTGCCCGACGTAGTACTGGGCCGCGTAGCCGTCCGCGAACTCGGGCAGCACCTCGGTGAGTTCGGGGTGGATGGTGGCGCAGTGGTAGCACTCCATGAAGTTCTCGATGATGAGCTTCCAGTTGGCCTTGACGTCGTAGACGATCCGCTTGCCCACCGAGAGGTTGTCGATGTCGTAGCGCTCGATCGACTCGACGTCGCCGAGCCGCTCGACGACCGCGCCCAGCACGTCCTCCTCGAAGGAGGGCGGGTTCTCCGCGAGACAGACCCAGACGTAGCCGAGCCATTCGCGCACGGCCACGCTCACCAGGCCGTACTCGGTGCGGCCGACGTCGGGCATCTTGGTGAGGTTGGGTGCCGCGACGAGCTTGCCGTCCAGGCCGTAGGTCCAGGCGTGGTACGGGCATTGGAAGGCCCGCTTGACCTCGCCGCTCTCCTCCGTGCAGAGCTTGGCCCCGCGGTGCCGGCAGACGTTGAAGTGTGCGCGGATCGAGTTGTCCCGGGCGCGGGTGATCAGGATGCTCTCGCGGCCCACGTCGACGGTGCGGAAAGCACCGGGCTTCGCCAGGTCCGAGGAGCGGGCGGCGCAGAACCACATCGTCTCGAAGATGCGTTCCTGTTCCAGGGCGAAGATCGCGGGATCGGTGTAGGAGGAGCCGGGGAGGGTGGCGATCAGGCTGTCCGGCAGGCTGGTCGAGGTCACAGGGCACTCCTCCGAGGAACGTCGTGGATCGGGCGGTCACGCGCCGGGAAGAGCGAATCCGGACGGCGGTGGGGGTGAAGCGACGCTGCGTGCCGTGGCGGCCGCAGCGTGGGGTGGAGCGCGTGCCGGGTCAGGAGGCCACGGCGGCGAGCTGCTTGCGCCAACGGGTGAACAGCCGTGGCTGGTTCATCCCGAGGACGGCGACCGGATGGCCGGCGCGCCGGTAGACCGCCAGGACGTTGCGGTCGTCGGGTGCGCCTTCCTCGACCGTCACGCTGTCGGCGCCGGCCGCGTGACCGGCGAACTGGATCTTGACGCCGTACTGGTCCGACCAGAAGTACGGCGGCCGGGGCACACCCGGTTCCACCGCTCCCCCGGCCAGCAGGGTGGCGACGGCCGCCGCCGGGCGTTCCTGTGCGCCGGTCCAGTGTTCGACGCGGCGATGGTGGCCCGCGCGGGGGTCGTACCAGGAGGCGCAGTCGCCGACCGCGACCACGCCGGCCAGGCTGGTGCGGCCGTCCGCGCCGCACTGCACGCCGTTGTCGAGCGTGACGCCGGATCCTTCCAGCCAGTCGACGCACGGGGATGCGCCCACCCCCACGACGACGAGGTCGGCGGGGATGCTGCGGCCGTCCTCCAGCAGGACGGCCTCGACCTTGCGCTCCCCGCTCAGACCCTTGACGCCGACTCCGCACAACAGCCGTACGCCGTGGTCCAGATGGAGGGCGGAGACGATGCTGCCCATGGCCTGGCCGAGCGGGGCGGCGAGGGGCGTGGGTGCCGCTTCGACGACCGTCACCTCCAGCCCGAGCGCATGGGCGGTGGAGGCCACCTCGGCGCCGACGAATCCGCCGCCGATCACGACCAGCCGTCCGCCCCGGGCCAGTTCGTCCCGCAGGGCGCGGGCGTCGTCCAGGGTGCGCAGGACGTGGACGCCGGCCAGGCCCTCGGAACCGGGCAGCCGGCGTGCGGCCGCGCCGGTTGCGATGACGAAGCCGTCGGCCTGGATCTCCCTGCCGTCGGCGAGCCGGACCGCACGCCGGGTGCGGTCCAGGCCGGTGGCGCGGGCTCCGAGCAGCCACTCGGCCCGCAGGTCCTCGCCGTCCGTCTCCAGGGCGAGGTCGGCCTCGCCGAGGTCTCCGGCCAGGAACTCCTTGGACAGCGGGGGCCTGTCGTACGGACGGTGGGACTCGTCGCCGATGACGACCAGCCGTCCGTCGTAGCCCTGTTTCCGCAGCGAGCGCGCCGCCGACAGACCGGCCAACGAGGCGCCCACGACGGCCACGGTCCTCACGCGGGACCTCCGGCGAGCCGGGCCGCGACGCAGGGCGGCAGGTTGGGGGCGTCCGTGGACACCCGGACGTGGATCATGCCGTCCTCGATGACGACCTCGTGGGTCCGGACCGGAAGCTTGGCCGGCGGGGAGTCGACGGCGCCCGTCCTCAGGTCGAACTTCGAAGCATGCAGCGGGCATTCCACCTCGCAGCCCTCCAGCCAGCCGTCGGCGAGCGAGGCGTCCTGGTGGGTGCAGGTGTCGTCGATGGCGAACACCTCACCGTCGTCGGTGTGGAACACCGAGACCGGCGGGTCGATGTCGAGCCGGATGGCCTCGCCTCGCGGGAGATCTGCGAGACGGCACGCGGGAATCATCATGACACCTCGGGTGCGTATAGCGAAACGGATTGCGGTAAGCGCAACAACAGTTTGAGGTCGCCCAGAACCCTTGTCAAGGCGTCGAAGGGCCCGCTTCGGGCGGCTCCGCCGGCCGTCGTCGGGGCAGCCCGAAACGCCCGCACCACCTGCGAAAACAGGGAGTACGGGCGCCGTGCGGAGGTTGTCGCGGGGCGGTCAGAAGCCGCGGTCGATCCACTCCTGGAGATGCGGGGCCTCCGCGCCGACGGTGGTCGCGTCACCATGTCCGGTGTGCACGACGGTGTCGCCGGGCAGCGTCAGCAGCCGGTCGCGGATCGAGTCGACGATGGTCGGGAAGTCGCTGTACGACCTTCCCGTCGCTCCAGGCCCGCCCGCGAACAGGGTGTCGCCGCTGAAGAGTGCCGTCAGGCCCGGCGCGTACAGACAGACCGCCCCGGGAGCGTGGCCGGGAGTGTGCAGCACGGTCAGGTCGACACCCGCCACGGTGAGGACCTGGCCGTCGGTGAGTTCGCCGTCGGGTGCCCGGTCGGGATGGGTCTGCTTCCACAGCGGCAGGTCGTCGGCGTGGAGGAGGATCGGCGCCCCGGTGCGCGCCGCGAGTTCGGGCGCCGCGTCGATGTGGTCGTTGTGGGCGTGCGTGCACACGATGGCCCGCAACGTGCGCCCGCCGAGGGCTTCGGCGATCGCCCCGGCGTCGTGCGCGGCGTCGATGACGACGGCCTCCTCGTCGTCGCCGACGATCCAGACGTTGTTGTCGACGTCCCAGGTGCCGCCGTCCAGTGAGAACGTCCCCGAGGTGACGAGATGTTCGATGCGGGCGGCCATCAGAGGACCACGACCGAGCGCAGGACGTCGCCGCCGTGCATCCGCTCGAAGGCCTTCTCCACGTCGTCCAGCGCGATGGTCTCCGTGACGAAGGCGTCCAGGTCCAGCCGGCCCTGGAGGTACAGGTCGATGAGCATCGGGAAGTCGCGGGAGGGCAGGCAGTCGCCGTACCAGGAGGACTTCAGCGTGCCACCGCGGCCGAAGACGTCGAGGAGGGGCAGCTCCAGCTTCATCTCCGGGGTGGGGACGCCGACCAGGACGACCGTGCCGGCCAGGTCGCGGGCGTAGAAGGCCTGCTTGTACGTCTCCGGGCGGCCCACCGCCTCGATGACGACGTCGGCACCGAAGCCACCGGTCAGCTCGCGGATCGCCTCGACCGCGTCGACGTTCTTCGAGTTGACGGTGTGGGTCGCGCCCAGCTTCCTGGCGGTGTCCAGCTTGGCGTCGTCGATGTCCACCGCGATGATCTTCGCCGCGCCCGCCAGGTTCGATCCGACGACCGCCGCGGCCCCGACGCCGCCACAGCCGATGACGGCCACGCTGTCACCACGCCCGACGTTGCCGGTGTTGATGGCCGCGCCGATGCCGGCCATCACGCCGCACCCCAGCAGACCGGCGGTGGCCGCGGAGGCGGCCCGGTCGACCTTCGTGCACTGCCCCGCCGCCACCAGCGTCTTCTCCGCGAACGCGCCGATACCCAGTGCCGGGGACAGCTCGGTGCCGTCCAGCAGGGTCATCTTCTGCTTCGCGTTGTGGGTGCTGAAGCAGTACCACGGGCGTCCGCGCAGACAGGCCCGGCACTGCCCGCAGACCGCACGCCAGTTGAGGATGACGAAGTCACCGGGGGCCACATCGGTGACCCCCTCCCCCACCGACTCCACGACGCCGGCCGCCTCGTGGCCCAGGAGGAAGGGGAACTCGTCGTTGATACCGCCCTCCCGGTAGTGCAGATCGGTGTGGCAGACCCCGCAGGCCTCGACCTTCACCAGGGCCTCCCCCGGGCCGGGGTCGGGCACGATGATCGTTTCCAGGCTGACGGGGGCACCCTTGCCCCGCGCGACGACAGCACGGACCTGGTGAGCCATGGCCACTCCTCGGCAGTAACGAGACCTGAGTCTGCAGTTGCTTAATACGGTACGCATCGCACCTACCGCAACACAGCATCGTGGAGTGCCGACCGGGGGTCAAGAAGTTCCACCGTCGTCGGCCCTGCTGGAGGTCTACGCGTTCTGCTCCTCGCCGGGGAGAGCCTGCTCGGCCCAGATGGTCTTGCCCGTGCGGGTGTGGCGGCTGCCCCAGCGCTGGGTGAGCTGGGCGACGAGCAGGAGGCCACGGCCGCCCTCGTCGAAGGCACGGGCCCGGCGCATGTGCGGAGCGGTGCTGCTGGAGTCCGAGACCTCGCAGATCAGTGTGGTCTCACGGATCAGCCGCAGCTGGATCGGGGACCCGCCGTAGCGGATGGCGTTGGTGACCAGCTCACTGACGATGAGTTCCGTGACGAAGGAGGCCTCCTCCAGCCGCCAGGCGGCCAGTTGATCGCAGGCCAGCTTGCGGGCGTGGCCGACGAACGCGGGGTCGGCGGGAACGTCCCAGGTGGCGACCCGGTCGGCGTCCAGTGCCCGGGTCCGGGCCAGGAGCAGGGCCACGTCGTCGACGGGCCGCTCCGTCAGCAGGTTCCGCAGCACCGCGTCACAGGTCTCCTCCAGGGGACGGCCCGTGCCGCACAGAGCCTGGCGCAGCCGTGCGAGTCCGTCGTCCAGGTCGCGGTCCGGCGCCTGGACCAGGCCGTCGGTGTAGAAGGCGAACACGCTGCCCTCGGGGACGTCGAACTCCGCGGTTTCGAAGGGCAGCCCGCCCACACCCAGCGGCGGCCCGATCGGCAGGTCGAGGAAGGCGGCCTCGCCGTCCGGGCCGATCAGCGCCGGTGGCGGGTGACCGGCCCTGGCCATGGAGCAGCGGCGCGAGACCGGGTCGTATACGGCGTACAGGCAGGTGGCGCCGATCTCGCCCGGGCTCTCCGCGTCCTCGGCCTCGTCCGCCGTCCGCTCGGAGTCCAGGCGCAGGACGATGTCGTCCAGCTGGGTGAGCAGCTCGTCCGGCGCCAGGTCCACGTCGGCCAGGGTGCGGACGGCGGTGCGGAGCCGGCCCATGGTGGCGGACGCCTGCACGCCGTGGCCGACGACATCGCCCACGACGAGCCCCACTCTGGCTCCGGACAGGGGGATGACGTCGAACCAGTCGCCGCCGATCCCGGCGCGTGTGCTGGCCGGCTGGTAGCGGGAGGCGACCTCGACGGCGGCCTGCCGGGGTGCGCGGTGGGGAAGGAGACTGCGTTGCAGTTCGAGGGCGATGGCGCGTTCGCGGGTGTAGCGGCGGGCGTTGTCGACGCAGACCGCGGCGCGGGCGGCGAGTTCCTCGGCCAGCAGCAGATCGTCCTCGCCGAAGGGCTCGGCCGTGCGGTGGCGGGAGAGGATCGACAGGCCGAGGGTGATGCCTCGGGCGCGCAGGGGCACGGCCATCATCGAGTGGATGCCGTGGACCTCGATACTGCGGGCACGCTCCGGTGAGCCCGCCCAGGGCTGCCCGGTGGCCTCGTCGACCTCGTACAGCAGGGCCCGGCCGGTGGTCAGCGCGCGGCCCGGCGGCGACCCCTCGACGTAGGTATGCCTGCTCCCGACCGGGATCACGGCTTCGGGGCAGCCCTCCAGCACGGACCGCTGGGCGGTGCGGCGAAAGACGAGGGGATCGGTGCCGGGAGAGGGCGTGGCCTCCTCACCGGCCAGCACCGAGTCCAGGAGGTCCACGACGACGAAGTCGGCGAGATGATCCGCGCACACCTCGGCGAGTTCCTCGGCGGTGCGCGTCACGTCCAGGGTGGAGCCGATCCGGTTGCCGGACTCGTTGAGCATGCTCAGACGCCGGCGGGCCAGGAACTGCTCCGTGCTGTCGATCGCGGCCAGGCACATGCCCCGCACCTCGCCGCCGCCGTCCCTCAGCGGGCTGAGCGACACCAGCCACGCGTGCTCACGGGCCTCGCCCGGTGCGCGCAGCCATGCCTCGTACGGCATCGGCTCACCCGTTCGCAGTACGCGCTGCACCGCGTCGTCGAGTCCCTCGAAGCCCGGGATCCGTCGCATTCCGTCGACCGACTCCCCCACCCGTCGACCGAGCAGATCCTTCTGCGGCCTGCCCATCACCCCTTCCATCGCGGAGTTCGCGGACACCGCGAGTCCGTCATGGTCGAAGAGCGCGATCGGAACGGGTAGCTGGTCCAGGGCCCATCTCCGCAGGCGGGCGGCGGGCTCCGGCACCGTGGCCGTCAGGAACCACTGGGCTTGCCCCGCCGAGTCCAGGAGCGGGTGCGCCTCCAGCTCCAGTTCCACACCGTGACCGTCCCGATGCCGCGCGTGTACGGGGCCCTGCCAGTCGGCCGGCTCGGCGAGACGGCTCCGGGCCGAGGCCGGAAGGACGTCGGCCAGCAGGTCGGCCGCCCGGCGGCCGACCACCTCCCCGTGCTCGTACCCGAGGACCCTTCGGGCGCCCGCACTCCATGCGATGACCAACCCCCTGGCGTCGACCGCGGCCGAGGCGACACCTTGCTCGCCCATCGTTCCCTCTCTCCGTACGACCGGAGCCGTCGTCCATGGGCTCACAGATCGACTGCAGGCACTGCTTTCAGGGTTCATTGTGCTCCGGGCATGCCACGCATGGCGCGCGACCGACCGAAACGCCCGACCCCCTACCCTGCCACGCCACATGCCTCACAGGCGCCCGGTTCCGCGAGCGCCTGTGAGGCGGGAGTGGCAGGAGTGACGGGAGTCGCGAGGGGAGGAGGGACGGGCAGGTGCGCCCACGGGGCCGTGTCGGTCGAGGCGCTGGGCGGCGGGGCCGGGC
>NZ_LRTR01000090.1 GCF_001550375.1 Streptomyces europaeiscabiei
CGTGCCGCCCCAGCGGCACGGGTGGGCGCAGTCACGCGGACGGGCGAGCGGGCCGGCGCCGAAGGGGCGCAGCCCCCTTAGGGGCGCGGGGAACTGCGCGATCAGCCACATCCCACCCGCGGTCGCCCCCCGACACACGGCCCCGAGCCATCAGGCGCCCCCTCAGTCCTCACCCCGCAGATCCGTCACCCGCTCCAGCAGAATCGCCTCCCACGTCCGCCGCAGCCGATCCCGAAGCACCGGAAGTGGCGTGGCGCCCCGCCCCCGCAACCCCTCCGCGAGAGCGACGACCGTGTCGCAGCGGGCGAGCCAGAGGCCGCGCAGACAGGGGCGGGCGCCGTAACCCGCGAGGGTGGCCGCACGGACGGCGGCCGGGGAGCCGACGGCCGTGGCGAGGCAGGCGATGTCCTCGGCGGGGTCACCGATGACCGCGTCGGTCCAGTCGAGGACGCCACGGACCCGGCCGTCCGCGCTCACCACGAGGTGGTCGCCCGTCAGCCCGTGGTGGACCAGCACCGCGCCCGGCGCCGTCAGCTGCGCGGCACTCGCGGACGTCAGCTGCCCGAGCCGCCCCGCGTCGAACTCGTCGGCCTCGGCGAGCAGCCGGGCCGC
>NZ_LRTR01000899.1 GCF_001550375.1 Streptomyces europaeiscabiei
GCGCATCCAACACCGTTCGGGACGCGCGCAGTTCCGGGAGTTGGCAGCAAATGTCACTCCTGGACACTGTTTAGGAACGGTTGCTGTGCTGTCCGGGTTCCCGCTCGCCACCGTGGTTCGTGCGCGCAGGTGTGCGCCGTTGTCCGTCGGCGGTGTCACGTACGTGGACACTCGCCGTGGTCGACGACGGGGCAGCTCTCGCGGCCCGCTTCTCCAGGCACCGAGGATGCCAAGCGCGCCGAGCAAGAGGCGCACCGTACCG
This sequence comes from Streptomyces europaeiscabiei, assembly GCF_001550375.1. GTDB lineage: Bacteria > Actinomycetota > Actinomycetes > Streptomycetales > Streptomycetaceae > Streptomyces > Streptomyces europaeiscabiei. The sequence goes on from NZ_LRTR01000899.1 coordinate 263, forward strand.
AGGAGGAAGAAGCCGCCCACGGCAATCAGGCCCGTGCCGAGCCTGACGACGCCGGAACTCCTGCCCTCCTGCGTTACCAGCGAGTCCAGCGCCTTGTGCCTGAAGTCGAGATAGGCAGGGAGCTGTCCGGTACGCCGCAGGATCCGTCCGACGCCGATGAGCGCGATGCCGAAGAACAGCGTGAGCAGGCTGGTCTGGAGTTGGTGGGTCGGGTCGTGCCCCTCCGAAACCGCGGTGATCACAGAAGCCCCCGGGGCATGCCAGACAGCGACCGCCCGGCGGAAAGAGGCGCCCCATCCTGCCCGACGGCTACCTCTCGGGGGAGACCCGTATGACCGAGCGCCCGTGACCTGGACGTTCGTGCCGACTCCCGCCCGGTGCGGAGGGGGTAGGACGCGCGCGCCATCAGAACGCCATGCCCATGCCCCTGCTCCACCTACCGGACGGGCGCGCGGCCATACCCGCGACCGGGGATCGGCGAACAACCCGCACGCGCACGGATGTTGGCGCGCCGACAGGCCAACTGCCCCTGGTTGCACGTGTTCTGTTGTGCGGCAGGGGCGGAAGTTGTGCGAATGCTGTGCGAGGAGGTGACAGAGCGATCGGATGTGTTGCATTTGGTGCGTCGGGGGAGCCCGGGGCCCGTGGGGCTCTCGGGGCACTGACCATGAGGAGGAACAGAAGTGATCCGTGTCTCGCGCGTGACGGCCGCTGTGGCAGCGGCCCTCGCGCTGGCGCTGGCGTCGCCGGGGGCGGCGCAGGCGGCGCCGGAACCGGCCCCC
>NZ_LRTR01000900.1 GCF_001550375.1 Streptomyces europaeiscabiei
AAGCCCTCCACCTCCTCGACACCACCCTCACCGGCACCCACCCCCACACCATCCCGGTGAAGCTCGAACTCGGCGCGGTGCGCCGTGAGGCGGAGCGGAGCGGTGACGTGCCCGCCCTCTTCCGCGGCTTGGTGCGGGCGAGGCAGCGCCGGGCGGGTGCGGCGGCAGCGGCCCCGGGCGCACTGCGCGACCGGCTGCTCGCACTGCCCGAGGAGGAGCGGCACGCGTCGGTGCTGGAGGTGGTGCGGCGCGAGGTCGCCGTCGTCCTGGGCATGGCGGACGCCGCGAGTGTCGGCGCCCAGCAGGTGCTGAAGGATCTCGGCATCGACTCGGTGATGGCGGTCGAGCTGCGCCGCCGTCTGTCGGCCGAGACCGGGGTGTCGCTGCCGGCGACCCTCGCCTTCGACTACCCCACCCCCACCGCCATCGCCGGGCTCCTGCTCGACAAGCTCGCACTCGGCGGCGCCGGTTCGAGGGCCTCGGCACCTCGCCTGACGAAGAACCAGATCGACGCACTCGTGGAACTGCTGCGCTCCGCGACCCCGGAACAGCTTGCGACGCAAGGCCTCGCGGCCAGCTTCGTCGACCTGCACGCGGCGCTGTCGAAGACGGCCGCCGCCGAGCCCGGCGAACCCGAGATGGACGCCGCGGACGTCGCGGACAGCAGTCAAGAAGACCTCCTCGATTTCCTGGACCGCAAGTTTGGAGTGGGCAAGTGAGCGCTACCGACGTGCAGAAGCTCGAGACCTATCTGCGACGTACGACGAACGCGCTGCTGCAGGCCGAGAACGACCTCGCCTCGGAGCGCGCTGCGAAGACGGAGCCGATCGCGGTGGTGTCGATGGCCTGCCGCCTGCCCGGCGGTATCGGCACCCCCGAGGACTACTGGCAGCTGCTGGTC
>NZ_LRTR01000901.1 GCF_001550375.1 Streptomyces europaeiscabiei
CACCACCGGTGGCACCGGCGCGCTGGTGGCCGCAGCGCGGGCCTGTGAACTGATCGGCCCGGTTCTATAGCGGAAGACGCCCCCTTGGACGCGCAGATCCGCGACGAAGAAGCGCCGCGCCGAATGTCGGTCTACAGCTTCGGTGAGCGGCTGACACCCCCATTCTGCGCACCGCTACGAGGGGCCTCCCGGACGACTTCCGCCGCACCATGGCGGAAGTCGGCGAGTCCATCAACGATCAACTCGCCCGCGACAAGATGCTCCCGTATTTCCCAGAGACGATCAAGGAATCCGCGGGGCCCGGTCGCAAGGATGGCGCGGTCGCAGCCCGGCGCACCGTCACACCGGCCCGGACGAAGCTACTGGTTCGGCCGGTATTGGTAGACGGAGACGTGAGAACGCGAGTCGGCGGTGAATTCGGCGCCGGTCCAATCCGCATGCCTGGTCTCCAGCTCGAATCCGGCCAGCTGGGCCATGAGGTCGAGTTCGGCCGGCCAGATGTAGCGGTGCGGGCCGCGGGACAGTTCAGCCTGTTTGATGTCGTCGAAGTGGAAGTGGTGCGACACGACGTGCTGGTTCAGAACATCGTAGGTGTCCAAACCGATGCAACCGGGCTCAGAGCTCCAGACGACGGCCTCCTGGCCCGGTGGAAGCTTGCGCAACTCGGGTACCCAGAGCTCGATGACGAACCGGCCGCCGGGCGTGAGGTGGCGGGCGGCGTTGCGGAAGCACGCGACCTGCTCGGCCTGGGTGAGGAGGTTGGCGCGTCATGCCGCCAGCCTTCGCCCTCGGTCCGAGCGATGTCCAATGAATGTCGGCCCCTACCACGCAGCCGCCTTGATCACGTCCACGGCGATGTCCTCGACCGACCGGCCGTCGGTCGGTATACGGACGGTGCCCGCCGGAGCCTTCTCGTCCAGTTCCCGTGCGTTCCGCAGGCTCCGCTCGATGTGGGCGGTGAGCTGCGAGCCGATTTCGCGTTGGGCAAGGCGCTCCCGCACGGTCGTCTCCCCTGCCGTGAGCAGGACGCAGGTGGCTCGGACCTCGCCGCCGCCCATGGCCCGGCTGATCATCGGCGCTTCCAAGATGCTCACCGTGTTCGAGTAGACGAGGCGACGCTGGCCGAGAGCGGCGTAGTTCGACCAGAGCGCCGCGGTGTTCCGTTCGGTGATGGCAGCGCGGTGAGGGTCGTCCTGTGGGGCCGGATGGATCTGGTCCATGTAGTCGCCCTCGATCAAACAGTGCGCCGTTCCCCTCCCCTGCAATGCCGCAGATACCTCCCATGCGACGGTCGTCTTTCCGACACCCGCCCCGCCACCGATGAGCAACAGTTCGTAAGCAGTCATGGCTGGGCAGCCTGACAGAGTCTGGACTGCCCGGTCGACCAGAAATAAACGGCCGTGGAAGACCGTGACACGGATGCTTCCGCCATGCAGATGCACGCCAGAGCAATGCTCAGGACTTGTGGATCAGCTCCTCTGGAGGACGCGCGAAGGGCGTACCTTCCCGAGTGAGTGATCGTCAAGTCACCGAGTAGGCCCGCGCTGCGAACGCGGGCCGGGAAGGCACGCCCGTGCTCGGCGTAGTCAGCGAAGACGGCACCACCGAGACCGGTTCCCTGATCGACGAGATCGTCCGCGAGGGTGCCCGGCGGATGCTGACCGCCGCCCTGGAGGCGGAGGTGGACGGGTGCATAGCCGAGCTCGCCGGGCAGCGTGACGAGACCGGTCGCCGACTGGTGGTCCGCACGGCCGGCACCGGCCGCGGACCGTGACCACGGCTGCTGGGCCGGTTGATGTGGCCGCTCCGCGCGTGAACGACAAGCGGGTCGACGAGGCGACGGGTGAACGTCAGCGGTTCTCCTCGAAGATCCTGGCGCCGTGGTGCCGGAAGTCCCCGAAGATCAGCGAGGTGCTGCCGCTGCTCTATCTCCACGGCCTGTCGTCGGGCGACTTCGTGCCCGCGACGGAACAGTTCCTGGGCTCCCCGGCCGGGCTGTCGCGCCACGGTGACCCGGCTGACGCAGCAGTGGACCGCCGACCACGCCGAGGACCGTGCGCACGCCGAGAAAGCGGTCACCGCGTTCGAGAAGGCGTACGGGGCGAAGTTCCCCAAGGCCGTCAAGAAGATCACCGGCGAGGTCGATGAGCTGCTGGCGTTCTACGACTTCCCCTCCGAGCACTGGGTCCATTTCAGGACGACGAATCCGATCGAGTCGACCTTCTCCACCGTGAAGCTTCGGACCAAGGTCACCCGTGGCGCCGTCAGCCCGGCCGCGGCCCTCGCGATGGTCTTCAAACTCGTTGAGTCCGCCCAGGCCCGCTGGCGAGCGGTCACCGCACCGCACCTCGTCGCCCTCGTCCGAGCCGGCGCCCGCTTCGAGAACGGCCTCCTCGTCGAACGAGACGAGACCCTCGCAGCGTGATCCACCTTGTGACTGTCCGCGATAGTGGGCGGCTGAGCGGGTGCGCCTGGCGGGAGTGTCTAATCAACGGCGGATCTGCTGATCAAGGAGATGCGTCTGATGACGGAGACCCTCGTGGAGAACGACCAGGCCGAGCAGGTGGTTCAGGAACCGACGAGTGCGGTGTCGGACGAGCAGCTCGTTGCGATACTTGATGACCGTGCCCGAAACGAGGGGCTGCAACTGACCGGCGAGGGCGGGCTGTTGCAACAGCTCACGAAGCGAGTGCTCGAGTCCGCTCTGGAGGACGAGACCACCGACCACGTCGGCTGAACAAGTGCAGTGATCTGCGCGAGAATCAGCCTCGTCGCATACACGCCGCTGTCCCGCACGACACCGTTCGGACCCGACACTGCTGCTCTGCCACAGTGCGTCAGTAGCCGGTGCCGCGCTTGACCTGGTTCCGCTCGATCCCGTGGGTCGCCCCTTTGTCGTCCAACGTGCGGCACGCGTCGGCAATGTCCTGGGTCAGGCGATCGATCTGCTCACGGCTCAGGGTCTCCTTGACCAGGGCGCGCAGGATCTTCACCCGCTCCGCGTTCGGCGGAAGCGTGTAGGCCGGCACCATCCAGCCCCGTTCGGCCGAGAGCTGCCAGGCGATGTCGGACTCGTCGTAGGCGTGCTTGCCTGCGAGACGGAAAGCGACCAGGGGCAGCTGTTCGAGGTCGCTTCCGATCACTTCGAAGCGGCCGCTGCTGCGCAGGTTGTCGGCCAGCGCGCGGGCGTTCTCTTGCATGATCTTCATGACGTAGGTGTAGCCCTGTCGACCGAGCCGCACGAAGTTGTAGTACTGCGCGAGCACCATCGACGCACCGGTGGAGAAGTTCAGGGTGAACGTCGCGTCGGTCTTGCCCAGGTAGTTCTCGTAGAACACGAGGTCCTTCGCCAGGTCGGCCTCCTCGCGGAAGACCAGCCATCCGATGCCGGGGTAGACCAGGCCGTACTTGTGTCCCGAGACGTTGATCGAACGGACCTGTTCGAGCCGGAAGTCCCATGTGGAGTCGGGGTAGAGGAAGGGCCATACGAATGCGCCGCTGGCGCCGTCGACGTGGATCGGGATGTCGAGGTCCCGCTCTTTGCGGATGTCCCGCAGAAGCTTGTCGATTCCGACGACATCGTCCTTGTGGCCGGTGAACGTGGTGCCGAGGACGGCGACGACGCCGATCGTGTTCTCGTCGAGGTGGGGCTCCACGTCTTCGGGGCCGATTGTGTACTTGCCCTCGGCAAGCGGCACGATCCGCGGCTCGACGTCGAAGTAGCGGCAGAACTTTTCCCACACAACGTGGACGTCTCCCCCAAAAACCAGGTTGGGCCGATCGGTCGACAGGTTCGCCGCCTGGCGGCGCTCGCGCCACTTCCACTTCAGCGACAGCGCGCCGAGCATGATCGCCTCGGACGAGCCCTGGGTCCGACATCCGGTCGTCCGGCCCGGCGCGTGGAACAGGTCGGCGAGCATGCGCACGCAACGCTGCTCGATCTCGGCGGAAATGGGGTACTCCGCATGGTCGATGAAATTTCGATGGAGGTTTTCGGCGATCAGCCGTTGTGCCTCCGGCTCCATCCACGTGGTGACAAACGTGGCGAGGTTGCGCTGCGGGTCGCCCTCCATGGCGAGATCCGCATCCACGAGCCTCATCGCGTCTGTCGCGGCCATACCTTCCTCGGGGAACGTCTCCGAGGGGGCGGGCACGATCAAGAATCGGTTACCGAAAAGATCCGAGTCGTTACGCTTGGTCATTGGGCGATTCAAACAGCGCCGGAGTCCGCCGCGGGCGAGGAACACACCGTTGACCAGATGGACCCCATGCCCCGCAAGCCGCAACCTCACCAACGCAGGCCCTCCCCCGCGGGCCGTGAAGGCGCCGGACCGTTCCGGGCCGGCGCGCCGCCGTCTCATCTGGTGGGGGCGCGGCGTCCTCAGCCGCCCGCGAAAGCCAGGTGGGCGTCGGATGTTGCCGCGGTGGTGGCGGTCGTGGCCCCAGGAGCATGCGTCGAGGTAGCGGCCGCGGGCATCGCGCGGGTGGCGGCGTCGGAGCGTTCGACCTCCTCGGGCTGTCGCGCCCGGGCACCGTGCTGCAGCGACGGCTCGGCGGGACGGCGTTTCACCCCTCCTCGGTCCTTCCTGAGGTTCTAGGCTCTGCCCGTGGGGCAACCTGAGCAGCAGGCCGAGGGCGCGGGACCGTTCACCACCCGGCTCACCTGGAACCTTCCCGACGGCGGGACCGCTGTGTGGGATTCCCGGCTCGCGCGGCGGCGTGGAGTGCTCTCCGTCCGTCCCCTCAGTGCGGCGGCCACTCGTCACATCCCTGCGGACGCCGCTTCCCTCGCCCGGCTGCGCCGACTCAACGCCATCGCCGTGACCGCCTTCGTCATCGGCGGGGCCTTGTTCGCGGCCGGAGCGGCCGACGCCCAGTTCGGCTCCGGCGACGCTACCAAGTGCGCCTCGATCTACTTCGCTGGCGGCCTGTTCTTCACCACCGGCGGGTACGTCTCGCTGCTCCAGGTGATCAACGCACCCCGCCACGTCGCCGGCGGCGAAGGACGGTTGACCACCCGCCACTGGCGATGGTGGAGCTACGAACCGACGCGGGTGGACTGGCTGAGCGCATTCGTCCTCTTCGCGGGCACGCTCGTCTTCGCAGTCGACCTGCTGGACTCCTTCTTGCAGGGCCTGACCGTCCAGCAGGTCAACCGGCTCATCTGGACACCCGACGTGATCGGCTGCATCCTCTTTCTAATCTCCGGCCACCTGGCCTTCGTCGAGATCTGCCACGGCCGGCTCTGCGCCCGGCTGCACAACCTTGGCTGGTGGATCATCGCCGTCAACCAGCTCGGATCCGTCCTGTTCATGGTTTCAGCGGTCGCTGCCTACACACGCCCCGCCACCGGCAGCCTCATCAACGCCGACATCGCCAACTGGGGCACTCTCACCGGCGCCCTCTGCTTCTGCCTCGCAGGGATCCTCCAACTCGGCGAACACCCATAGAGCGCCGCACCAGCACTGGCTCAGTGCTCGTCGTATGGGATCCCTCAGGCCGCCTCGCGTTCGAGCGGTGCAGAACGGGCCGCCCCGACGCGTGCAGGGCGCCCCGGGCGGTGGAAGAGTGGCCGGCCCACTTCTTCGCGGTCGATCTGTTGCGACTGTCCGGGACAGACACGATCTCTGGGCCGTTCGACCACCGAGCCCGACGTCGTGCGGGAGCGGCTGACGTGGGCGTCGCTTGGGAGGCTCCGGCCAGCCGCCTCGCGAGCGGATCGCGGACCTGACCGCAGCGAGTCCAGCCGGTCGCCACGCGTTCGTCGGGCTCGGTGATCTCGTCAGGCTCTACCCATGGCTCCTGGCCGAGGAGCTCATGCTCACGGCACCAGGCGTCGTTGTAGACGGTCTCCAGGTAGCGGTGCGGTCCGTCGGGGAAGAGCGCGGCGATCCGGGTCCCGGGCGAGTACGTCCGCGCCGCCCACCCGCCGACGAGGGCGACGGGGCGCCGACGCTCCAGCCGCCGGAGGTGTAGTGGCGGCGGGCCAGTTGGCGGCAGGCCCACACACTCGATCCCGACGGCCCGACAGCCGTCGAGTGATCCCGGAGGGGCCGTTCTCTGTTCGGGCCGTTTCCGGACAGCCCAGGGCGCTCGACGGCACCGCAGTCACTGAGCGGCAGTGGCGACCACCACTCTCCGACGCAGGGACCCTCAGTACCGGGATCGACGACCGGCCATGCCATCAGCAACACGCGCAATCCCGCCACCGGCAGCACCAAGACGCACCACCATCCACTACGCCCGGTGCGCCCGGCGCCCGACCGGATATCGCGGGCGACGGCCCACAGCCAGCGGATGAGAAGTGCCCCGGCCCTGGATCCCACACACGCGACGCACTGTGTCGGCGCCGTCTTGGTCCCTGTCTGGTCCCTGGACTTTGGCTTCGAACCCCCGGGGCAGCGGACCCGGAGGCCGACGACAGCCTTGAAAACCTGTTCCGCCGCAGGTCAGAGCAATCAAGACACTTCCGAGCACCACGGGACCGGCGAGATCCCCAACTCGCGAGCAGCGGATTCAGTCCATCCAGGCGAAGTTGACGCCCCGTCAGCCAAAGAAGAACGTTTCCGCAGGTCAGAGACCTGCGGAAGTGGGGCGGGTGGGACTCGAACCCACGGCCGACGGATTATGAGTCCGCTGCTCTAACCGGCTGAGCTACCGCCCCGTACGGCGTGTCGCGCACATGTGTGCGCGCCGTCTGCCGCAGCATAGCCGCTCATACGATCTCCTGCTTCGGATGGTCGGCCTTCGCATGCGCTTCTTGACCTTGAGGACTTCGGCGCGGCACACGCGGTTCCCCCGGACATGAAAAAGGACCCCGACGGGGTCCTTCTTCGGTTGCTCTCCCGACTGGACTCGAACCAGTAACCTGCCGGTTAACAGCCGGCTGCTCTGCCAATTGAGCTACGGAAGATCGAAGCTCCCCCGACTGGATTCGAACCAGTGACCTGCCGGTTAACAGCCGGCTGCTCTGCCAGTTGAGCTACGGAGGATTGCCTCGCTGCATCGATCGTACCTCCCTGGGTATTCGCCAGGGGGCGTGCGCTCGCTGCGACACATACATTAGCGCAAGCAGGGGGGTGCTACGCCAATCGGTATCCCCCGCGCCCGTCGCCCGCGCAGGGCGACGCAAGGGACCGACGCAGACGTAAGGGAAGGATGGCCGCCATGCGCTATCGGCTCACGTTCTTTGCCGGACTGGCCCTGGGCTACGTCCTCGGCACGAAGGCCGGACGCGAACGCTACGAGCAGTTGAAGAAGTCCGCGCGGCAGGTCGCGCAGAACCCCGCGGTGCGCAACACCGCCGAGTCGGCCGCCCAGCAGGGGCGCGTCTACGCCGGCAAGGCGTACCACGTGGTCAGCGAGAAGGTCGGGGACCGCGTGCCCGACCTGGTCGCCGAGCGGGTCCGCTCGCTGCGCGAACGCAACGCGAACGGTTCCGCCGGAGACGACTGGGGCACGAGCAATACCTAGGGACCACATCAGGTCGGCCGGAGCGACTCGCGGCGCCCCCACCCCTTCCCGTGCGGCAGAATTTCTGCCATGGGGATAGTCGCCGGGCTGGACAGTTCGCCCGAATTTACGCGCATTGTCGTCTGTGACTCGGACACAGGGGCCGTGCTCAGGCAGGGGTATGCCCCGCACCCGTTGGAGTCGGCGGAGGGCGGGGGGCGCCCGTCGGACGTCGATCCGCAGGCCTGGCTGCTGTCCCTGGGGGAGGCGGCCACCGGCGGGCTGCTGGAGGGTGTGCAGGCGATCGGGGTGTCGTCCCAGCAGAACGGGCTGATCGCGCTGGACGCACAGGGCAACACCGTGCGCCCCGCGATGGTCGGCGGCGACAAGCGGACCCAGGTCGCGGCAGCCGACCTCGTCGACGCGCTCGGGGGGCGCGGCGCGTGGGCGGAGGCCGTGGGCTGCGTGCCGGGGGCCGCGCAGCCGGTGACCAAGCTGCGCTGGATGAGCCGGACGGAGCCGGACGCCGCCATGCGGACGGCCGTACTGCTGCAGGCGCACGACTGGCTGGTCTGGCAGTTGCTGGGGCGGCCGGTCAGGAGGACGACGGACCGGGGCGGAGCGTCCGGGACCGGTTACTGGAACGCGGCGACCGGGCAGTACCGCACGGATCTCGTCGAGATGGCGCTCGGGCATCAGGTCATGCTCCCCGAGGTGCTCGGCCCCTCGGACGCCGCCGGTATGACGCCGGAGGGGCTCCTCATCTCCGCCGGCACCGGTGAGACCATGGCCGCCGCGTTCGGGCTCGGCATCGGGCTCGGGGACGCGGTCGTGTCGCTGGGGGCCTCCGGGTCCGTCATGGCCGTCCACACCACGGCGCTCGTCGACTCCTCCGGGATGATCACCTCACTGGCCGATGCCACAGGCATGCATCTTCCGGTCGTCACCACGCTGAACGCCGTACGGACGCTGCGCGGGGCCGCCGAGCTGCTGGGCGCGGCCGATCTGGAGGGGCTGTCCGACCTGGCGATGAAGTCGACGCCCGGGTCGCACGGACTGGTGATGCTGCCCTATCTGGAGGGTGAGCGGACACCGAATCTGCCCCACACTGCGGGGACGGTGGCCGGGTTGCGGCGGGAGTCGATGAAGCCGGAGCACTTCGCGCGGGCCGCCTTCGAGGGAATGCTGTGCGGGCTCGCGGACGCGCTGGACGTGCTGCGCGGCCGGGGTGTCGACGTGCGGCGGATCTTCCTGCTGGGTGCGGCGGCGGAGCTGCCCGCGGTGCAGGCGGCGGC
>NZ_LRTR01000902.1 GCF_001550375.1 Streptomyces europaeiscabiei
CCGCACCCGGTACAGCTTCGCGATCAGATCCCCGACCCCGGCCCGCGTCCACAGCTGCCCCGCCAGCCCCAGGTCACAGGGGCGGTGATCCAGAACCGCCTGCCGGACCGCCTGCTCCTCGACCGCATCGAGAACCTGATGCTCGCCGCCCCGGCGTCCATGCGGCTGGGCCACGAGCGCTTCGCGCCCGCCTGCCAGCCGCTTCGCCCACCAGTTGTCCACCGCCTTGAGCGAGACCTGGAAGACCGCCGCGACATCCTCGCGAGTCCGGCCCGCCACCAGTGCGGCCACCGCCCGCAGCCGAAGGGCCTCCTGCGCCGACGGCGACAACTGCCGTGCATCCCCCACGAGTTCACTCACGCAGGGACCAACGACCCAGAACACCTAGCGTTTCGGATCAATAGCTAGGCCGTGCTTTTGAAGGAGAAAGCGGTAGGCCGCGTAAGGGGCTCACGATCAATTGACTCCTATACTGCATGCCATGGAGTGCACAAGGATCAGGCGGGCCACTGGGACGGATGCTGAGGGCCTCACCGCTCTGGTGCAGGAGTCCCAGGCGTATCGCGGCCAGTACGCCAGCGTCATCGTCGGCTACCAGGTGACCGCTGCCTACATCGAGCGGCATCAGGTCTTCGCCGCGGTCGATACCGCTGGTCAGCTCGTTGGTTTCTACGCTCTGATACTGGATCCCGCCGAGTTGGACTTGGCGTTCGTCTCCGACGAGGCACAGGGGACGGGGGTGGGGAAGCTCTTGATGGAGCACATGCTCGACCAGGCGCAGAGTGTGGGTTTGACCGATGTGCGAGTCGTGTCCAATCCGCCGGCGGAACGGTTCTACCTCCGCATGGGTGCCGAGCGGGTCGGCGTTGTACCGCCCACGCCGCCGCAGGTCACGTGGGAACGTCCGGAGCTGCGGTTCGTTGTGGGCCGCCAGCGTGTCATCGGCACCGAGGTCACAACCATTCGTTGATCGCGGCGACCAAGATGGTGGCCTCGAAGCGGACCGCTAGCTTGTCGAACCGGGTGGCCACCGCCCGGTTCCGTTTCAGCCGGTTGATGCCACACTCGACTGCGTGACGGGCCTTGTAGTCCTCACGGTCGAAGGCCGGAGGCCGCCCGCCGGACTTTCCCCGGCGCTTGCGGTGGCCGGCCTGATCGGCAGGTTCCGGAATCGTGCAGCGGATCCCGCGCAGGCGCAGGTAGGCACGGTTCGCGCGCGACGAATACGCCTTGTCGCCACGGACCCGTACTGGACGGACCCGTGGCCGGCCCAGGCCGAGGCGAGGGACCCGGATGGCTTCCAACACAGCCGTGAACTGCGGGCTGTCTCCCCACTGCCCGGCTGTGACCAGCAGAGATAAAGGCTTCTGCCCTTGTTCGCAGGCCAGGTGAATCTTCGTGGTCCAGGCTCCGCGAGACCGGCCCAGGCCGTGATCGACGGGTTCGTCCTGGCGGCCGCCCGGCGGCTCCTTCTATGTCTGGCCGTCGCGCCGGGCACCGGCCGCGTGCTGATCGGCCCGGCAGATCGTGGAGTCCACGTTCACCTCCCAGGTGATCAGCCCGGCGGCGTCCGCCCGAGCCTGCAACCCGGTCAACACCGCAGACCAGACACCATCGCGCTGCCAACGACGGAAGAGCCCATAGACCGTCTGCCACGGACCGTACTCGGGTGGCAGGTCCCGCCACGGGGTACCGGTCCGCACCCGCCAGCGGATCCCGTTGATCAACCGCCGCCGGCCGACGGACGGCCTACCCACCCCCGCGACCGGCAACAACGGCCCCAGCGCCGCCCACTGGTCATCTGAAAGATCCCCTCGCCCCACATCGAGATCATTACGGCACGAGGCGAGACACGGACCCCAGTCCTAAAACACGGCCTAGTGCCAATGTCGGGGTGGGCCTCATGACCGTTTTCGGCGAGCCGACGGGTCTCTGACGCGGCCTCATCACTCTTGCCCGGCGATCCGGTGCCGCAGGGCTGTGGCCTCCGGAGCACCGAGGGCGTCGAGGATTTCCAGGGCCTCCGTCCAGTACGGCACCGGATCGGCCCCGGGCATCGTGGCTGCGGCCCGGCCGAGGATGTCAAGGGTCTCGGCCTGCCCCTTGCGGTAACCGCTCGTGCGATGTGCCGCGAGTGCCTGACGGCCGTAGTCGACGGCGACGGCCGGCTCCCCGTGTTCCAGCCCGCAGCGGGCGAGCACGGTCAGCGCCTCGTCCTCCACGAGGCGGTATTCCGAGCGTCGGGCCAGATCGAGTGCGGCAGCGGCCCGCCGACGATCGGTGGGGGCCAGGACGGAGGCCAGGCCGAGGAGGGAGCGTGCCTCGATGTCGTGGGCACCGCGCTTCCGGGCTAGTGCCAGCGCCTCCTGATAGGCCGTGGTGGCCTCGTCTCTGCGTCCGACAGCCAGCAGGACGCCGCCGAGAGCGAGCTGAGCGGTAGCGCGGCTGTGTTCGTCACCGTCCTCGTCACTGAGGGCGGCAGCGGTCCCGGCCGCTGCCAGGGCACCCGTGAGATCCCCGGTGTCGCACCGGATGCGGGCGGCCAGCCGCAAGGTGAAGGCCTCGGTGTCTAGGTCGCCCACCTCTTGGGCCAGCGGCAGGGCGATGTCCAGCAAGTGCCTCGCCTGCGCCGATTCACCGAGCAGATGGTGCAGCTCCGCCAGAACGGCCGTGTTGAGCAGCTGATTCATCCGCGAGCCCAGCGCAGGAAGGAGTTCATCCGCCCGGCGGTAGCAGTCCAGCGCCTCACGCAGGCGGCCCAGATCACGCAGCGTGTGCCCGAGGTTGCCGAGCACCACGGGGTGCCCTTCCGGTAGTCCGTTGCGCCGGTCCAGCTCCATGGCCTGGTCCAGGTGCTCGGCAGCGAGCCGCAGCCGACCGCTGAGCTGCGCGACCGTGCTGATGTTGTTGTGGGCGGTGGCTGCGCCGTCCAGCCATCCAGCAGCCTCCGCCAGCACCAGCAACCGTTCGTAGTGGGCGATCGCGGAGTCCGGGAGACCCTGCTGGACATGTGCGTCACCCAGCAGGTTGTGCATGGCGGCCTCGGCGAGCGGCTGTCCGGCATGGCGGGCGGCCGCCAGGGCGGCCCCGCCGACCGCAAGCCAGTCGACGGCGTGCTTCCGAGTCCACGAACAGCCGCGCAACCCGTCGGCAAGCTGCCAGGCGGCCTGGTGGCCCTCGGCGGCTGCCCGGTGGACGGTCGCGGCGAGGCCCGGCAGTTCTATGTCCAGCCAGCGCGCGGCGGCCGAGGCATCGGCGAGGTCCGGCAGTGTGACCAAGGGCGCCGGGACCCCACCGGGCTCCTCGTCCGCGCCGGGCATGCGCTGTGTGCCGGGGTAGAGGAGGCGTGCGCAGCGGTTAACCCCGGCCAGCAGCCACGCGTACAGCCTGGCGGCCCCCGACTCCTGTGCCGTACGGGTCTCCTCAAGTTGCAGCCGCTCGGCCGCATACAGCATCAGCAGGTCGTGGCAGCGGTAGCGACCCGGGCTGTGTTCACGAAGCAGGTGGGCGGCACTCAGCCGTTCCAGCAGCCGGGACGCCTCGCGCGGGGTGGTGTCGGTGAGGACGGCGGTGGCCATGACCCCGATGTCCGGCCCGGGCGCCAGGGCCAGCAGCCGGAACATCCGGCGAACCGGGGCTGGCAGGGCGTGGTACGAGAGGCTGAAGGCGGCCCGTACGGCCGACCGGTCGTCGCCGTCCACGGACAGCAGCCCCAGCCGGTCCCCCGCGCACAGTTCGTCGGCCTGGTCCCTGAGGGCACGCCGGGGCGTATGGTCCAGGTTGGCTGCGGAGATCCGAAGGGCCAGCGGGAGGTGGCCACAGGCGTCCGCGAGTGCGGCGGCGGCTTCCGGCTCCGCGTCGACCCGGGCTCTGCCGAGCGTACGGGCCAGCAGCAGCCGGGACTCCTCCGCGCCGAACACGTCCACTGGGAGGCGGCGGGCGCCGTCGCCGACAGCCAGCCCGGCCAGTCGGCTACGGCTGGTGACCAGCACCAGGCAGCCGGGGCCGCCGGGCAGCAGCGGCCGGATCTGGTCCACATCGACCGCGTTGTCCAGGACGACCATCATCCGCCGCTCAGCGGCCAGGGTCCGGTACAGGTCGGCGGCAGCCTCGGGCGTGTCGGGTATCCGCTCGCCCGCCACCCCCAGGGCCAGCAGGAACCGGACCAGTGCCTCGACAGGGCGAAGCGGCGCCGCCGCCGGCGAATGCCCCCGCAGGTCCACGAAGAGCTGGCCGTCCGGGAAACGGTCACGGACCCGGTGCGCCCAGTGCACAGCCAGGGCCGTCTTGCCGACCCCGGCGGCGCCGGTGAGTGCACAGATCCCGGTCCCATGTTCCACGAGCAGGGCGTCCAGGCGGTCCAGCTGCTCGTCGCGGCCGGTGAAGAAGGGGACGTCGTAGGGCAGCAGGGCGGGCGGCATGAGGGAGATTGCCGGGGGCGGGGCGGCGGCCGCCGGCCGCGGCAGGTCCATCCGCAGGATGCGCATGTGGGCCTCGGTCACCTCCGGTCCGGGGGTGACTCCCAGCTGGTCGTCCAAGCGGGTCCGCAGCGCCCCGAACAGAGTCAGGGCGGCGGCCTGTTGGCCCGAGGCCGCGAGCGCCAGCATGATCCGAGCGTGTACGCCCTCGTGCAGCGGGTCGAGGCCTGCGGCCTTCTGGAGTTCGGGGAGGGCCTCCGCCGCTCTGCCCAGCTCCAGGGCTGCGTCGGCGTACGACTGTACGAGCGACATCCACTGCCGGGTGAGCGCCACCGCCGACGGGTGCTCGCGCACCCTGTGCGGCGCGCCTCCCAGAACGGCACCCCGACACAGCCGCAGGCCCTCCCCCGACTGCCGGAACGTCTCGTCCAGGGTCTTGGCCGCCGAGGCTCGTGCCGCCAGTTCGGTGAACTCCACGGCGTCCGACTGGCCTTCGGCGAGCTGCAGCAGATAGCCGATGCGGGTGCGGCGCAGCACCCCGTCCGATGCCTGCCCAGTCTGGTTCGCCGGGGCGAGTGTGCGACGCAACCGGGCGACGTACGTGTGGACCAGGTTCAGGCAGGTGGCGGGCGGGCAGGCGTCCCACAGGATGTCGACGATCTCGTCCTGCGGGATGGACAGGCCCGGCTGAAGGGCCAGCAGGCCGAGCAGACCTTGCTGCTTGGCCGACCCGACGTCCACGGTCTCCCCGGCCACCCGCAGCGTCAGCGGCCCGAGCACCCCGACCCGGAGTACGTCCCCGCCTCGCGGCTCCGCGCCGGATGCCGACTCGGCTTCCAGCCCCAGCACCGCGATCAGTCGCAGCACCGACCGGCTGCGTGGTGACGGTGCCCGCCCCCGTTCGATCTCACGAATGCCGCGGGTACTCACTCCGGCCTGTTCGGCGAGCTGGGTCTGGCTCAGCCCCAGGTGCACACGACGGGCCCGAAGCCAGGCCCCCAACTGCTCAGGCGTACGCCCCAATGTCCCGTGTCCCCTCCGGTGCCACCGAGGGGCAGGGCAACGCCGGTCAAGCGCCAAACAGCCCCCCAGCCGTGATCTGACGCTGCATCATACGGTCGGAGGGCCGACCGTACGAGACACTGCGCAGGGTGGTGCCCGGTGAGGGACCGGAACGGTTGTCGCCGGATGCTGTTGGCGTTTCCGCCGATGGCCGATGACGGATCACCTGCGCGCGGAGTGCGGCGGTTTTCCGGAATCTGTCACGCTCCGCGCACCACGTACCGGGTGGTCTGCGATCGTCAGCGGCCAGTCTGCTTCGCCCGGAGAATTCACCGACAGCGTCCGGTTGTCGCCGTTCCGGGCCCTGGCGGCAGTGGGGCAGGTCAGTGGGTCAACGAGTCGGCGTGGCCCAACGGATCACTTGCTGATCTCGTCCCACTTCCATGCGGGCGGGGTGGCGGAGTACTTGGCGACCCAGAGGTCTCCTTCCGAGTCCACGACGAAGGTGTAGCTGTCGTTGCCCACGTTGCGGGAACCCAGCTCTTTGTTCAGGCGAAGCCCTTCCGGAACGTCCGTCCTCTTCCAGACGGCGGACGGGGCCTGTTCGGCCACGGTGTTCCACAGCTTGCCGTCGCCGCCGACCGCCGTGACCTGCTCGCCGGTCGGTATCGCGTTGACGCCTCCGCCGTTTTCGGTCAGCGGAACGGCCGGCGGGGCTCCTAGGTCCTCCCATCGCCCGGTCCCGCCGTCCCAGGAGACCCGCCAGGCGTGGCCGTCCCTGGACCGCATGAAGGCCCGCAGCTCGTCCCTGTCCTTGTACGAGATGACGCCGAGGGAGGACCAGAGTTCCCCGTCCAGACGCCCCGTGCCCCAGGACGACCAGTTCCAGTGCCCGTCACGCGTCTTGTGGACGGACCAGAGCACGTTCCGGTTGCTGACGGTGAAGGCGTAGGCCCCGTCACGGAACATGCCCAGACCGGCGTTCCCCGCCAGTGTCTCCCCGGTACTGGCGGGAATCGTGCCCAAGTGTTCCGTCGTCCACTCCCCGTTGCCGTGCCGGTATTGCCACAGTTGCTTGTCCGCGTCCCGTACCACCACGACCGGCATTCCGTCCTTGGCCGCCTCGGTACCGACCGCGCTCACGAACTTCTTCGCACCGGCCGGACGCGGGAGCCTTGCCCACCCCGTGTCCTCACCGTCGTGCAGGAACTCCCACAGATAGCCGTCTTCTCCGACGACGTAGGCACGAGCACCCTGGTTTACACCCAACGCGCCGGCCCCCGAGCGGATCTGGGTGCTGGTAACGCCTCTGGAAGGGATGCCCCGGTTCTTCTTGAGCCAGCCCGAACCGCTCTTCTCGAACTCCCACATCCTGCCCTCGGAGTCAACGGCGAACTCGGCGGGCCGTTTGTTGCCGCCGCCGTCCGTGACCGTGGCGAGGCCGACCTGCTTCACGAAGTCCGGATCCGCATCGGCGCTCGCGGGCGCCGAGGGCGCCACGAAGCACGCGGTGAGCACCGCCAGCGTCGCAGGGACGAGGGCCGGGTGCCGCCGTCCGTTTCTGGTCCTGATGGTCATGTCTTCTCCTCACGCCGTGAGGCGCAGCAACTGCTGTGCCGTGGTCCTCACGTTAAGAAGCGGGCAGGTCAGTACCACTGGACCGGATCTGGACGCACCACACTTGCTCCGGCCTGCACAAACTCCCCCACACCGGCAAGACCGGCACCCGAACCGGCAGAACGGCGGCAACTCCCGGACGCCGCGGCCGCCCGGCGCGTGCACGACTTCACCGCCGACCTACGCCTCGTGGGCCAACCCGATCGAGACCCAGGCGACCCCATGAGGTTCCCCCCGAGATGCGGGGATAGCCAGGCCGCTGGCATCCGTACCCGGACGCCGGCATGCGCCATCTCCACGCGCAGGCAGTGGGTGAGCGCGCTCAACGCGTGCTTGCTCGCGCTGTACCAGCCGCCCAGCGGCCAGGGCACCCGCCCCAGAGCCGACGACACGTTCACGATGCGGCCCTCACCCAGCAGGCGCATCTGCGGGAGAGCCAGGCGGTAGATCCGCATGGCTCCCAGAAGGTTCACCTCGAGCAGATGGCGCGCCTGTTCATCGCTGACATCCTCGATCGAGCCCGCCTGCGGCACCCCGGCGTTGTTCACCACCGCCCACGCGCCGCCACCCGTCATCCGGGCGACTTCTCCCATCGCCTCGGCGCAGGAGGACGGGTCCGCGACGTCCAGTACCACCGTCCTCAACAGGCCGCCCGCGCGCCGCCGCAGCTGCGACCAGCGCGTCCGCCTTCTCCCGGCTGCGCGCCGTGTCGATCACATCGAAACCGCCACCGGCCAGCCGCAGGGCCGTAGAGGCACCGACGCCCCTGGTCGCTCCCGTGACCACCACGCTGCGCCGCCCCTGCCGCCCGGGTGAGGTCTCCACCGCCACCCTTACGTCACTCCCCCATGCGTGCCCATGGCTCGCGCCCCTGTGCTCCACGGCACGGTGAGCAACGCCCCGGAGTCCGGAGGGTTGTGGCCCCAGCCCCCGTGGTGTTCTGCCGGCGTCGACGATGCCGACGGCGTTCTGGAAGGGCCGGGCGAAGGCGGCTATATGGGCCGCATGGGCAAGCCTCCGGGCAGGGAGGCTTGCCCAGGGGCGCCTTGGGGCCTGCCCGGGCCATGTCCGTCGGCGGAACAGGCCGCGGCGCCCGGCTCGACACGCCGGTCACCCGCTACGAGGCCGGAGTCCACCTCGCCCCGCTGATCCTCCGGCTTCCAGAACCGCCCAAGATCGTTTGTCGAACGTAGAGGTCGCGCCGCTATTGCGGTACGGGGGTCTCACCGGAGACGGCCACGCCCGCTTGACGGAAGTCCTCCAGGGTCGAGGCTGTCGTGTCCGGGGCAACCCCGACCGAGTAGTCCAGGAGCACACGGGCACGGAACCCGGCCTTGACGGCGTCCAGGGCCGTCGCGCGCACACAGTGGTCGGTGGCGATGCCCACCACATCGACGTCTTCCACCCCTCGCGAGCGCAGCCAGTCCGCCAGGGGCGTGCCGTGTTCGTCGGCACCTTCGAAGCCGCTCTTGGAGGCACTGTGGGCGCCCTTGAAGAAGACGGCGTCCACCTTGCCGCCCGTGGCCGTGGGGGCGAAGTTCGGGTGGAACTCACCGCCCTCATGGCCGACCACGCAGTGGACGGGGAAGCTGTCCTTGAAGTCAGGGTTCTCGGAGAAGTGGCTCCCCGGGTCGATGTGGTGATCCCGGGTGGCGACGACGTACTGATAGTCAGCCCCCGCACTGCGTTCCACCAGATCGGCGACAGCGGTCGCGATCCCCGCCCCACCCGAGACCGGAACACTGCCTCCCTCACAGAAGTCGTTCTGCACATCCACGACGATCAAACCTCGGCTCATCACGACCACCCTTCAGCACGACGGAACAACCCCCACGTTCTACCGGCCCCCGCACGCTCCCGGGAGACAAAGGCGGCTGCGCTCACCCGCACGGACCACGGTTCTTCACCGCAGGAACGATTCGCACCCGCCGGGCGCGTTCTTCGACCCGGCGGAGACGGTGCCGCTGGACGGGGTGGTGCCCGAGCAGTGGCGGGCGGCGGCGGTGGACGACAAGGGCCGGGTCGAGCGCATCCCGTACGAGCTGTGCGTGCTGGTGTCGTTGAGGGACGCGCTGCGTCGGCGGGAGATTTGGGCGGTGGGCGCGAACCGGTGGCGCAACCCGGAGGACGACCTGCCCGCCGACTTCGAGGACAACCGGGACGTCCACTACGTGGCCCTGGGCCAGCCACAGGACGCCGGTCGTTCATCACCGCCCTCCAGGGCAAGCTCCGCACGTCGCTGGACCGCTTCGAGCAGGCCCTGGACGAGGGCACCACGGGCGTCGCGATCGTCAGGAAGCACGGCGAGCCGTGGATCCGTGTCTCGCCGCGAGGAAAGCAGGAGGAGCCGGAGTCTCTGGTCGCCATCAAGGCCGAGATCGAACGGCGCTGGGGCACCATCGACCTGCTGGACATCCTGAAGTACGCCGAGTTCGACACGGACTTCATCGCCGAGTTCGCCTCGGTCGCCACCCGCGAGAACCTGTCCAAGGACGTACTGCGCCGTCGACTGCTGCTGGTGCTGTTCGGTCTGGGCACCAACATGGCATCAAGCGCGTCGCGGTCACCGGCAAGCACGGCGAGTCCGAGCCGACGCTGCGCCGGGTGCGGCACCTGTTCGTCAACCGGGCCAACATGCGCGCCGCGCTGGTGAAGCTGGTGAACGCCACCTTCGCCGCCCGCGATGAGAAGTGGTGGGGCACCGGCACCGCATGCGCGTCCGACAGCCGCAAGTTCGGGGCCTGGTCCTCGAACCTGATGACCGCGTGGCACCAGCGCTACCGGGGGCCGGGCGTGATGATCCACTGGCATGTGGAGCGGAAGTCGGTGTGCATCTACTCCCAGCTCAAGAGCTGCTCGGCCTCCGAGGTCGCCTCAATGATCGGGTGTCCTGCGGCACTGCACCGACATGGAGGTGGACCGGCAGTACACCGACACCCACGGCGCGTCCATCGTCGGTTTCGCCTCCGCCCACATGCTCGACTTCACACTCATGCCGAGGCTGAAGAACATCGGCTCTGCCCGGCTGTACCGGCCGGCCGCCGGGGAGGACGACAACTGGCCGCACCTCGCGCCGGTGCTGTCCACCAAGACGATCAACTGGGACCTGATCCGCCAGCCGTACGACCAGATCGTGAAGTACACCACCGCGCTCCGCCTGGGCACCGCGGAGGCGGAGCAGGTCCTGCGCCGCTTCACCCGAGGCGGACCGAAACACCCCACCTACCAGGCGATCGAGGAGCTGGGCCAGGCGGTGCGTACGTCGTTCGTCTGCGACTACCTCGCCGACGTCGAGCTGCGCCCGGAGATCCACGAGGTCCTCCGGGTGGTGGAGAACTGGAACAGCGCGAACAAGGACCTCTTCTACGGCAAGGACGGCGACCTGGCCGGTGCGGACAAGGAATCCCAGGAGGCGTCCATGCTCGCCCTTCACCTGCTCCAACGCTGCCCGAGACGCAGGCCGTGCCGGATGCGGCCCCATTGCGTGCTGTGCGGGAGGCGTCCGGTGCTGCTCCCCGCTCGTGGATTCAGGACGAAAGCAAGTCCATCATGACAGGTCAGCGCCGTTTTTCGTAGGACGGAACGCACAGTCCGCCAGGCTTGTCCGGTCCGTTCCCCGCCACCCAGAATCTCCTTCGTGCGTCATCCGCAGACAGGGGGAACGGTGACGATCGATCACGACGCGGTGCTTCGGGCCCGCGTGCTGCTGCTGGGGTCCGGACGGCCGAGTCGGGCCGAACTGGTCGGCGCGTACCGGGTTCTGGCCGAGGTGAGTCCAAAGGCGTACATGCCGAAGTTGGTCGACGCCCTGCTCGCGCTGCGCTACGAGAGCCGGGATCCGAAGGTGGACCTCGCGCTCGCCGCGGAGGCTTCCCGGGCCGCTCGCAGGATAGAGGTCGGGGCGCCGAACCGGGCGGAGCGGTTGCACCGGGCCCTGGACGCCTATCAGGCTTCCTTGTTCGCCCTCGGGCACAGGGCGGAAGGACGCGCAATCTGTGAGGAGCTGGCCGAGGCCGGCCGAAGCGAGCCCCTGGCGAGCGTTCTGGCCGAGGAGGGGCACTTCAGGGAGGCCGCAAAGCTCGACGAAGAGGCCGCCCGGAACGGAATCCCGGAGCACTCCTTCTGGAACATGGTCCAGTGGGCGGCGAACCTGGAGGGCGCCGGGCTGCACGACGCCGCATCAGCCGTCTTCCGTGAGCTCCTTGAGGAGACCCGGCGCAAGGCGGCCGAACAGCGCACCGCTCTGGCGATACTCACCTGGGAGTTGGTTCACTTCTCCCGGATGCGGGAGGCCGTCGGGGATGAGGCGAGTGCTGGGGCCGCCCGGCGAGAGGCTCTGAGTGTCCTGGAGGAGCTCGCGACCACCGGCGAGCCGAAGAACTGGAGTTGCATCCTCGGGTGGTGGAGGACGCTCTTCGTCCTGTCGGGGCGGGCAGCCGAACCCGCCGCGAGCCCCGAGTCGCCGATGCCGCCGTTCGGCACGGAGCTCCGATGGTCGCGCGATGTGCGGGACGGTTTTCTCGGCATGCTGCCGGGCCTCGAAGCGGAGGCGGCGAGACTGCGCGAGGCCGATCGGCTGCCCGAACTGGTCGACGTCCAACGCAGGATCGGCATCCGCACGGCTGTCCGCGAAGGCGACCACCCCCACCTGTTCGAGGACCGGTTCACGCCGTCCTTCGACGAGGGTGTGACGCTCGCCCGCCGCCTGCCCGACAACCATGCACGCCTCGCCCGCGCCCTCACCGACCGGTCGATGTTCCTCGTCGCGGCACGATCCTTCGAACCCGCGCATGCCGACTTCGCCGAAGCGGTCGCCCTTCTCCACGATCGCTGATCGCGTCGCCCGGTCGCCGCTTCGCCTGGGCACGAGGAGCGGCAACGCCGCTGAACCGGGGCGGAGTTACGGAGCAGACCGCGCCGGGGTCCACGGGCCGCCTAGCGTGGTGGCGTACCGGCTCGCCCGCGCAGGTCACCTCCGACGGCCCGGCGAACCACGCCCTGAGGATCTTCGGGGAAACGGTCACTGGGCAGGAGGGCAACACCGGCGTCCAGCAGGGCAGTTCACCGCGTGAAAGTGATTGTCGGGTGGATCGAGGGGCAAGATGGCGGCGCGGTGCCGGTGCCGCGGAGTTGGCATTCGGCTCTTTCCACGTGCTGTCCGCCGCATACCCGACCGTGTCGGTGAGATTTCAGAGCAAGCTGGAGTACGAGTGCAATTGCCTATGGCGGAGCCCATCGCCATCGTGGGAATGTCATGCCGGTTCCCGGGAGGGATCGAATCTCCGCAGGACTACTGGGACCTCCTGAAAGAGGGAAGGCATTTCTCCTCCGCATTACCGGCGGACCGGGGCTGGAACTTAAACCGGCTGTATGACGAGGACTCCTCGGTAGAGGGAACGACGTATGTGCGGCGCGGCGGATTCCTTGAGGACGCCGCCGGATTCGACGCGGCCTTCTTCGGTATCGGACCGAAAGAGGCCACCGCCATGGATCCGCAGCAACGCCTGCTGCTCGAAGGGGTGTGGCACGCCCTGGAGAACGCGCGGATCGCCCCGCGTTCGCTGGAAGGTTCACGGACCGGTGTCTACGTCGGGATCTTCGACAGCAACTACATACGCAGCGACGGGACGACCGACACGTCGGGGCTGGAGAGCCATCTGTCGACCAGCTTGGCGCCGAGCGTCGCGGCCGGGCGGGTCTCGTATGTGCTGGGACTGAACGGACCGGCGATGGCGGTGGACACCGCGTGTTCGTCGTCGCTGGTGGCGACCCACCTCGCGATCAAGGCGCTGCGGGCCGGCGAGTGCGACGCCGCGGTGGCCGCCGGTGTCTCGGTCATGGCCGGGCCCGAAATGCTCATCTACATGGCCCGGGTCGGGGCGCTGGCCGATGACGGGCTGAGCCGGGCCTTCGCGGAGGGGCGGCGCGGATTCGCTCCCGCCGAGGGCGTGGGAGCGCTGGTGCTCATGCCCCTCGCACGTGCGGTCGCCGAGGGCCGCCCCGTGCTCGCCCTGCTGCGGGGGAGCGCGGTCAATGAGGATGGTGCCAGCCAGGCGCTGAGTGTGCCGGACGGCGCCGCCCAGCAGGCTCTCATCGCGGAAGCCCTGCGCGATGCCGGGCTGCGGCCGCAGGATGTCGATCTCGTCGAGGCGCACGGCACGGGAACGCAGGTCGGGGACCCCATCGAAGCCTCCTCGCTCGCCGCGACCTACGGGGTCGGCCGCCGCCCTCAGGACCCGGTGTGGATCGGGTCGGCCAAGTCGAACATCGGGCACACGCAGGCCGCGGCGGGCATGGCCGGAATCATCAAGGCCGTACTGGCGCTGCGGCACGAGCGGATGCCCGCGACCCTCCATGCCCAGGAGCCGCTGACCTCGGTCGATTGGTCGCAGGGGATGCACCTGCTGCATGAGGCACGGCCGTGGCCGCGCGGCGAGCGGACCCGCCGCGCCGGGGTGCTGGCGTACGGCATCGGCGGGACCAACGCCCATGTGCTGGTGGAGGAGGCACCCGCCGTTCCGGAGGACGGGCCCCGCCCCCCTGCCGGGGCACCACGACGGCTGCTGTGGCCGGTCTACGCGGAGTCCGCCGACGGTCTGCGCGATGTTTCCCGGTCACTCGCCTCGGCGGTTCGGGCACAGCGGGCGGATCCGGCCGATGTGGGCTTCTCCCTGGCGACGACACGGAGCCCGCTCGCCGAGCGCGCCGTGATCACCGGATCGGACGTCACCGAGCTGGTGGACGGACTGGACGCGCTCGCCGAGGGCCGGGACGCGCTGCCGACCCACGTCGCCCGGGCCCAGGCCGCCGCGAAGGGGTCCGGGCCGGTCTTCGTGTTTCCGGGGCAGGGAGCCCAGTGGGCGGGCATGGCGGCCGGGCTGCTGCGGGAATCGCCCGTCTTCGCTGAGGAGTTCGAGCGATGTTGTCAGGTACTCGAAGCCTGGGTGGACTTCGATGTCGCCGACGTCGTGCGACGGAGCCCCGGGGCCCCGTCGCTGGAGCGGGCCGATGTGGTGCAGCCGGTCCTGTTCGCGGTCTACGTCGCGCTGGCACGGCTCTGGCAGGCCCATGGCGTCCGTCCGGCCGCGGTGATCGGACACAGCCAGGGCGAGATAGCCGCCGCGTACGTCTGCGGGGCGCTGTCACTGGAGGACGCGGCCCGAGTGGTGGCCCTGCGCAGCGCCGCGCTCCGTGAAATTCGTGGCCTGGGCACCATGGCATCGGTCGCCCTGCCGGCCGAGCGGGTCCAGGACCTCGTGGGAAGCACGGGACTGGACGTCGAGGTCGCGGCGTGCAACGGTCCTGCCGCCACCACGGTCGCCGGCGATCCGGGGGCGATCCGGCGGATGCTGGACCACTGCGAACGCGAGGGCATCTGGGCGCGCCCCGTCCCCGTCGACTACGCCTCCCACAGCCGCCATGTCGACCTGGTGCGTGAGGTCGTCCTGGCCGACCTGGGGGACGTCGTCTCGCGGGCCCCGGAGATCCCCATGATCTCCACGACCACCGGGAAACCGGTCGGCGCGGGGGAGCTGGACGCGACGTACTGGTACGGCAACCTGCGCCGGGCGGTGCTCTTCGACACCGCCGTGCGCGCCGCTCTGGACGACGGACACCGTACGTTCGTCGAGGTCTCGCCGCACCCGGTGCTGCTGGGCCCGCTGCGGGACCTGCTCGCCGACGCCGGGCTCCAGGGCCAGGCATGCGCCTCGCTGCGGCGCGGCCACGGCGACACGGCCGACTTCCACGACGCGCTCGCCGGGGCCCACGCCCGGGGCGTCGACATCGACTGGAGCATGCTGTACCCGGACGCCCGGACCGTCGGACTGCCCGGCTACCCGTTCCAGCACGACCGCTTCTGGCTGTCCCGGGCCGATCACGCGCCCGACCTGGCCTCCGCCGGTCTCGACCGCGTCGAGCACCGATGGCTGGGCGCGGCCCTCAACCTGCCGGACGGATCCGTCGTACGGACCGGGCGGCTCGCCCTGGCCGAGCACCCCTGGCTCGCCGACCACGCCGTGCACGGCACCGTGCTGCTGCCCGCCACCGGCGTGGTCGAGCTGCTCACGCAGGCGAGCGACGGGGCCGACGGAGCGCGCGGCCTTGTGGACGCCGTCCTGCACGCACCGCTGGTGCTCGGCGAGGAGCCGGTCGACATCCAGACGCACACCACCGCGCCGGACGCCGAAGGCCGGCAGCACCTCACCCTGTACGCGCGTCCACGCGGCAGCACCGGAGAGTGGACGCGGTGCGCCGAAGCCGCCACCGGGGAGCTGCCCGCACCCCCGGCCGTGACGGCCCCGTGGCCGCCCGCCGAAGCCGAACCCCATGATCTGACCGACTGCTACCGCGACCTGCGCGACCAGGGGTACGAGTACGGCTCGGCCTTCCGTAACCTCGTCGCCGTGTGGCGCGGTGCGAGCGGCACCGTACACGCCGAGGTCCGGCTCCCCCGAGACCAGGACCCGGCCGGTTTCGCCCTGCACCCCGCGCTGCTGGATGCCGCGCTGCACGCCCTGGTCATGACCAGGACGGGCGCCACGACCCGGCTGCCCCACGCCATGGCCGGTGTCCGGGTGTTCACCCGAGGGGCCAGGGTCCTGCGGGCCACCATGACGGTGACCGAACACGGCGCCGTCGATCTCACCGCGACCGACGACGCCGGTACGCCGGTGGTACGGATCCAGGACCTGCGGCTGCGCCGGGTGTCGACACGTCACCTGCGGGCCCTGCTCGCGGCCGCCGACCGTGCCGCCTACCGTGCCTCCTGGCGCCCCTACGAGGCCGACCGCGCCGCCGGACCGGCCCCGGTGACCTGGGCTGCTGTCAGCACGGCCACGGACCTACCGGTGACGGACACCTACGGCACCCACCCGGACATGGCGGCACTCTCGGCCTCCGGCGCCGTACCCGGAGCCGTGGTGCTGGACTGCCGGGGTCCGGGAGAGAAGCTGGCGGACGGCGCCGGACTCGCCCGGGAGACCAGGGAACGGCTGCACATCCTCCTGACACACCTGCAGGCGTTCCTGCG
Organism: Streptomyces europaeiscabiei; assembly: GCF_001550375.1. GTDB lineage: Bacteria > Actinomycetota > Actinomycetes > Streptomycetales > Streptomycetaceae > Streptomyces > Streptomyces europaeiscabiei. The sequence goes on from NZ_LRTR01000902.1 coordinate 16,069, forward strand.
CCACGAACCCTGGGCCGGAACCCGTCTGCTGATCCTGACCTGCCGCGCCGAGTCCACGACGTTCGCGGAACCGGTCCTGGATCTGGCCGGGGCGGCCTGCGCGGGGCTGGCCCGCTCCGCCGTCAACGAGTTCCCCGGCCGGGTCCAGCTCCTCGACACGGACCACGGCGGTGTCACCACCGACCTCGTGCACACGGTGCTTGCGGCGCCACACCGCACCCTGGCGGCACGGGACGGCAGGTTGCTGCTGCCCCGGCTGGTGACCGCCCACGACGACGAGGCGCTGCGACTCCCGGCCGACGACCTGCCGTGGCGGCTGGTGCCCTCGCCGCAGGGGACGCTGGAGGCCGTACGTCCCGTGCCGGTGCCGGAACTGGCCGCCCCCGTGGCCCCCGGAAAGCTCCGGATCCGCATCGTGGCCACGGGCGCGAACTTCCGCGACACCATGGTGGCCCTGGGCCTCATCCAGGACAGCCACCTGGGCTTCGAGTCGGCCGGAGTCGTCACCGAGACCGGTGCGGGCGTCTCCGGGTGGCGACCTGGCGACCGCGTGGCCCTGCTGCCGGCCAGGATCCTGGAGTTCGAAGGCGCCTACGGCCCGTTGGCCGACATGCTCCCGTCCCAAGTGGTACGGGTCCCCGACGGAGTGCCGCTGGTCCGGGCCGCCGGAAGCCGGATCGTTCACGCCACCGCCCACCTCGGGCTGATCGTCCAGGCCGGACTGCGGGCCGGCGACAAGGTCCTCATTCACTCCGCGGCCGGCGGGGTGGGCATGGCGGCGGTACGGCTCGCACAGCAGCGCGGCGCCGAGATCTACGCCACCGCCGGCCCGGCCAAGCAAGCCATCGTGCGGGATATGGGGGTGCCCCGCCACCGGATCGCCAACTCCCGTACCACGGACTTCGAGACCGCGTTCCGGGCTGCCACCGGAGGCACCGGCGTCGATGTCGTCATCGGCAGTGTGACCGGCGAACTCCTCGACGCGTCCCTGCGGCTGCTGCGGCCCGGCGGCCGCTACCTCGACATGGCGCGGCAGGAGGGCCGGGTCACGGAGGGCATCGCCGCACGCTTCCCGGAGATCGGTTACGGATATGTCGACCTGCCGGGCCTGCTGGCCGCCGGCGAGTACGACCCGCCCGTCCCGTTCGACGATCCCGCCATGATGGCGCTGCCCGTCCAGCGGTGGAGCATCCGCCATGTGCGCCAGGCACTGCGTGCCCTCAGCCAGGGTCAGACGACCGGCAAGATCGTCCTCACCCAGCCGACGCCCCTCGACCCCGGTCGGACCGTCCTGATCACGGGCGGCACCGGAGCACTGGGCGGGCTGCTCGCCCGTCACCTGGCCGGCCCGCACGGCGTCCGGCACCTGCTCCTCCTCAGCCGCAGTGGCGCCCCC
>NZ_LRTR01000903.1 GCF_001550375.1 Streptomyces europaeiscabiei
GTGGTGGCTGATGTGGAGTGGGAGCGGTTCGTTCCTGCGTTCACCAGTCGTCGTCCCAGCCCCCTGCTGACCAGCCTCCCCCACGCGGCGGAAGCGCTGGCCGCGCTCGACAGGCCGGGCCCCGGCACGCCGCATGAGGCGCACGGTTCCGGCGGGGGGCTTCCCGCCCTCGTCGAGCACCTCGCCACCCTGTCGCCCCAGGGGCGTACCACCGCGCTCCTGGACCACGTGCGAAGGGCCGCGGCCAGGGCCCTCGGGTATGCCGAGACCACCGCCGTCGCCCCCGACCGCGCCTTCCGCGACATGGGGTTCGACTCGCTCACGGCAGTGGAGCTGCGCAACGCCCTCCTCACCGACACCGGTCTGCGGCTGCCCGCGACGCTGGTGTTCGACTATCCGACCCCGGCCGTGCTCGCCCGGTATCTCGACGGCGCGCTGGCGGGAGAAACCGGCTCCGTCACGACCATGCTCGCCGAGGTGGAGAGCAGCATCGCCCGCATCATGAAGACGGATCCGGACCAGGACATACGGACCCTGCTGGGGACCCGGCTCAGGGCATTCCTCAGCGAGATGGAGGACACCGGCGCCGTCGACGGTGACTACGCGGGCGGCCCGGCTCTCGGCGACCGGTTGGACGATGCCAGTGACGAGGAACTGTTCGACCTCATCAGCCGCGAGCTGGAGCAGTAATGGCGCGAGCCGACGCCGGGAAGCCGTGAGTGGCAGGTTTCCCGGCGGTCGCGGGCGAAGGACGAGGTGATACGAGTCAGCGGCCGCACCGGAAGAGGTGCGGCCGCTGAAGACAGATGTGGTCGGATGCCACGGCGGACTTGCTGCCGCCGGGAGTGTGTCGTGCGTGTCCTTCGAGCGGTGGGGCGTCGCCTACTTGATGAATTCCGGCAGTACCCGCGGCGGCCACTGGCCCACCGTCAGCATCCCCATGGAGTGGGCGCGCGCCACGAGGGCGGCCCGGTTCGGCGCCTTGAGCTTCCGCAGCATGAGGCCGACGTGGTACTCGACACCTTGCCGGCTGAGGTAGAGCCGGGCGGCGAGCTGCACCGTGGAGGCGCCACTGGCGACCCCTTCAAGGACCCGCGCGTCCAGCTTGCTGAGCAGTGCCTCCCGGGAGCCGACGACGGCCTCGGGCTCGCTGCCCGTCGTGCCCTCGTCGGGCCGCACCTGCACGACGATCCCCGCGAGGTGCCCCGTGGTGTTCTGCACGGCGATGCCGGTCAGCTCGCCGGAGAAGGCCCGGCCCGAACAGCCCATGCCGACCATGCGCTCGGCGAAGCGGTTGGAGCGTCCCTCCGAGAGGCGGTTGAAGTGCCGGTTGAGCAGCGAGGGAGAGCTGGGGTGCAGCAGCTCGTAGAGATTCCGTCCACAGGTGTCGGCCGAGCTGCGGCCGAACTGGCGGGAAAAGGCGGGCTCCGCTGCCACGATGTGCATAGCGGTATCGATCTGTGCCGTGTATACGCGGCGGCAGTCCTCTCCGCGTGGGCGCACATCGTGCGGAGGCCGGTTGGGGGCTAGGCCAGGTTGCGATTCCGCCGTTCTGTCTCTGTTGTGCGAGGTGCCTTCTATTCGCGTGGTCAATGCGGCGCACCGTCTTTCTGCATTCCGATGTGGGGGGTTCGCCCCGAGGGATCTGAGCGGAGATGGTCAGTGCTGGATCGAGATCCGGCCTACCTGCGCCGATCGTGATCGCACCTGATCAACTGTGGTCGAGCCTAAGAATGCGCCTGCGGAGGGTCAAGCAAACTTTTGCGTGACTGCAAAACATTGTGGTTCGGTGGTTCGGTGGTGCGGTGGGCGGGTTGATATTCGGCCACGGTTGGCGTTTATCGCTGCTGCCCGTGGTGAGGGGGTTCACAGCGGCTGGTCGTCCCCGAGGGCCTTGAGCGCCTTGATGAGGTCGGAGCGCCCCGAAATGTCAAGTTTCCGATAGGATCGGGTCAGATGTTTCTCCACCATGCGTGACGACGTGCCCAGCCGGCTGGCGATCTCGGAGTTGCTGAGGCCGGCCGCGGCCAGCTCCGCGACCTTTCGTTCGGACGGCGTGAGCCGATGCCCCGCCTGTTCGGTGCCCTTCGAGTAGCCGCCCGTCAACTGCTCGCGAATGCTCTTCGCGAGACTGTGGACTCCGTATTCGGTGGCCAGCTCCTGTGCCCGTTTCAGGGCGGCGGTCCGCCTGGCGCGACCCGTTTCCTCATGGGTTCCCAGCGCGTACAGCGCACGACACAGCTCGTAGCCGTTGCTGCCCTTCTCCAGGACCGCGACGGCCTCTTCCAGGCACTCGGAGCTCTCCTGGCCGACGGTGATCCTGCCCAGGACCACGAGAGAGCGGCCGACACCGGCGGGCGCCCCCCAGACGCGGGATCGGTCCACGTCCGTCCGGGCCACGGCCAGGGCTTCGTCATGTTCGCCCAGCCGGTGGTGCATGAGGGCGGTGCCGGACGGCCACGGCAGGACGGTCGGGTTGCTCCAACCGATCTGCTCCGTGTGCAGGCCCGCCATCCGGTAGTGGTAGAGCGCGCCGCGGGGCTCGTTGCGCCGGGCGGCCAGGGAGCCGCGGGCCATGTGCAGCAGTGCCGTCAGGTACTGGTTCTCGGCGTCCAGCCGGTGATGGGTCAGAAGCCGCCTTGCCAGCTCCGGCTCGCCGGTGGCGAGCGCGACCCTCGCGAGAGCCCCCACGCACATGGTGGGCAGACCACTGGTCTCGGGACCCGCGAGGGCGTCGGCCCGCAGCACCTTGTCCCCGGCGTCGGCCGGATGCCCGTCGGCCAGCGCGACCACGGCCTGTTCGCACCGGATGACGGCCTGCTCGACGTCACCGCCCCGGCGCTGAGCCAGCCGGTACGCCTCGTGCAGCCAGCCGGCCGTGCCCTCCGTCCGCCCGGCCGCGGCCAGAACGGTCACGGCCAGCGGGATGGTGGAGTGGACGTGCTCGGGTGCGGGCGGTTCCTGTTCCAGGAGCCGGGCGGCAAGGCCCGCCAACCGGTCGGCGGGGGCGGCGTTGGCGAGGAAAGCTATGTACATCAGAGAGGTGACCAGCTCTCTTTCTCCTGTGGTGCCCAGCCGGGGAGACGGCCCGAGGTCGCGGAACCTGCGCAGCGCCCGCTTGATGTGCGCGGGGTCCTGTGCCGAGAGGATGTGCTCGTGTGCCTCCAGGCGCAGCATCAGTTCCTGCTCCACCCAGTCGTCGCTGTGGTAGCGGCGCAGTGTGTCGGCGACCTCGGCCCGGACGTCGTCGATACGGAAGGTCGGCGGGGCCATCTGCAGCGGCCCCAACCGTGCCACCGCGTCAGCGCGTTCCACAACCGAGTCGAGCAGGGGCACGGCCTCCACGACGTGCCGCACCGAGGCGGCGGTGGCGAAAGCGCGTTCGGCTGTCGCCAGGTCGACGAGCAGCCGGGCTCGGTCGCGCCCCGAGAGCGAGCCGTCCAGCAGAGCACGTCGCAGATATCGGGCCGAGTCCCGCGGCGAACCGCGACGCAGGGCGCTGTCCGCGGCGGTCCGCAGGATCCGCACCGCCCGTTGGCCCCGCAGGGTGCTCGCCGCCATGAACTGTTCCGCGGCGAGTTCGGCCGGATGGCCGGTGCGGTGCAGCAGTTCGGCAGCCACCTTGCGCATCGCGGTGCGTTTCTGGGGCGGCATGTGCTCTTCGAGCAGGTCCCGCAGCACGGTCCCCGAGGTGAGTCTGCAGGAGTGCGGATCCACGAGACCGGCGAGCCGTAACACGTCGATCGCCTCCGCCTCCTGTGCCTCGTCGACTGCGGCGAGGCATGCCACGAACCGCGAGTCCGCGACTGCGCCGAGCACGGTCAGCGCGTACGCCGCCCGCCGTACATGGTCCGGCTGCGACCGAAGGAACGCGGCCAGGCGCTGTCGTATGCGTTCTGGGCGCAGGGCGGCGACGATGGCGGCGTGCGCAGAGGTGGGACGCAGCCCCAGGTACTGCGCCTCGTCCAGCAGCGCCCGCAGCAACAGGGGACTGCCGCCGGAACGCGTGGCCACCGTCTCCACGAACGCCGCGTCGGCCGCGTCCCCGAAGCTCTCCTCCACCAGCGGGCGCACGCTGTCGAGGCCGAGCGCCGACAGCTCCACCGTCCGGTCTGCGGTCTCGTCCGCGGACGCGGGAGAGTCCTTGGCGGGCGTGAGCAGTTGTCGGACGTGCTGCCGGGTGCCACCCACGTCGCCCGGCAGCACGGAGAAGACGAAGAGGATCCGCTGCTGCCGACGCCGCGCCAGGGACACGGCCAGTGCCTGGAGCGACTCCGTGTCCGCCCACTGGAGGTCATCCACCATGAGCACCACCGGCCGGTCCGCGGACATGGAGCCCAAAAACGCGGCCAGCCACCGGGGCGCATGCCGCCGACACGGTGCGAAACACGAGGGAACCGCCGAGAGCTTACGGTCGGAGTCCGCCGACGGGCCGGACGGGATCGAGGACGACGCGCCCTCGGGCAATGAGGCGGCCGCGTCCCGCAGCCAGCGGTCGCTGCCGTTGCCCGGTCCCAGGGCCGAGTCCACCAGCTGCCGGACCACCCCGAGCCCGAAGTCTTCCTCGGCCTCCGAGGCCTGGGCCCTGAGCAGCAGTGCCCCCTGCTCACCAGCGAGCGCCGCCAAGGCCTCCAGAAACGACGATCTGCCCACGCCCAGAGGGCCGCGGACGACCAGGAGTGAACCCCGCCCGCTCCTGGCCCGGCGGAGAGCCTCGGTGGCCTGAGCCAGCTCCGACTCGCGTTCCCAAAGCATCGTACTGCTCCTCGGAATCGCCCATGCAGAAGAAATCCGGAATTGTCCCGGGGAGATGACCCACTTGTCCTTGAAATCTTGAGCGTCAGCAGACCATGGAGAGGGGGGTGTCAGCAAGGGAAAACGAACAGACGATCAAGCGTGATTCGAAAATACCCCTGTGTGTCAATTTGGGGGGTGAAAGTCCGAAAATCGATCGGTGTGCGCGGCCGGCCGGGAAGATGGTAGGTTCGCTTTTGTACCCTGGAGGGTCTTCCCTCTCGCGTGCCAAGGGAATGCCGAGGAATGCGCCAATGCATCGCGCGTAGACCCGCCCGCAATGAGCTGGAGGGGTTGAATCGCTTCGGGGGTGACACGGCGATCCCGTGGGCCGACGCCAATTCATCTGATAGCCCACTGCCTGACGAAAATGCGACAGCGGCTGGAACGGATACTGGACGGCCGAGGCGCGGACAACGGGATGACCGTCAGGTGCCTCGGCCTGAATGGCGCTATCGCTCGTGGGCGGCGGCCCCGTCCATTTCCGACATCTCCAGGGCGGTGCGCAGTTCCCGTCTCCCCGACAGGCCCAGCTTGCGGTACGCCGAGGTGAGATGGGCCTCGACCGTCCGCTGCGTCACGAACAGTTTCTCCGCGATCCACGCGTTGGACCTGCCGTCCGCCGCGAGGCGGGCCACCTGTGACTCGCTCTGTGTCAGCGCGTCCAGCCCCCGGGAGACCGGCTGGCGCGGCCGGGCGCCGGTGGCGAGCAGAGCGCGGTGTGCGTCGGCGTGCAGGGACCGGGCGCCGATGGCGTACGACTCCTCCCAGCCCTGGCGCGCTACCTGGCGGGCGGCCTGCCGGTATCCGAGCCGGTGGAGTGCCACCCCCCGGGCGACCCGTACCCGCGCCCGCAGCAGTGCCGCCCGGGTGCCCGCGAGTACCTGCTCGGCTTCCTCCAGCAGGGGCGGCCGCTCGTCCTCGGACACGGCCGCTGCCCACAGGCCGAGCCCCGCCCCGAGGACGCACGGCAGGTCCGCGGACCGGGCCGTGGCGACGGCCTCCTCGGCCAGTGCGAGGGCCGCGCGACTGTCGCCCAGGGCCAGATGAGCGTGCCCCGCCCAGTACCACCACGACGAGACGGCCGGGTTGGTGCGCTGCCACGCCGTCTGCCTGCGTCCGCACTCCAGGAGATCCTCCAGGGCCTGCTTCGGTTCCTGGCGCACCAGGTGCAGTCGGCCCCGGGCGCAGAGGAGTTCGTTCCACTGCCAGGAGTCCCGAAGCGGGTCGTGCAACTCCGCTTCCAGAGAGGCGAACTCCGCCGGATCTCCGACGTCGACAAGGGTGTGCAACCGGACGGACAGCGACAGCGCCCGTTGTGGGCTGCCGCGCTCGACCGCGGAGTTCCCGAGGGTGCCGGCGGTGGTGCGCAGGGCCGCGTCGAGGGAGCCGAGCCGCAGGTGGGCTTCCGCGCTGAGCGCGAGCAGATCGGGACAGGTACGGTCGAGCGGCGCGTCGGTGGCCTCGATCAGTTGCCGGCAGACGAGTTCGGCCTCATGCGGCCGATCCGCGTAGAGGAGCACGGTGGCGGCGCAGGCGAGGTGGCCGGGGGCGTCCGTGGCCGGTGTGCCGCGGCGGCACACCGTGCGGGCCGCGGCGAGCGAGTCCGCGACACGGTTCGCACGTGTCACCGAGATGAGTGAGCGGGCCGCGAGGAGGGCGCGCTCGTCGGGCGTTTCGCCGGACAGCGAGAGGTCGAAGGACGCGGTGCCGAGCAGCTCGGCGATGGAGGCCCGGTTGGCGGTGGCCGCCAGCAGCACCTGGGCCTCCAGCAGATGAGGGGCACTGCAGGCGGACAGGGACGCCGCCGCGTCGGAACGGTACTGGGCGAGCAGCTCCAGCGCGCGGGCCACCTGTCCCTGCCGGGTCAGCGTCCCCGTGAGCGCGCCGAGCGTCCGCGGCCGCAGATCGGAGTAGGGGGCCGACTCCAGCGCCGACGTCAGGTGGCGGATGCTTGCCTCCGGGTCCACCCACGTCTCCGCCAGGCCCAGTTCGGTCAGCAGGCCCGGGTCGCAGTCACTCTCGGTGCCCTCCGGCACGCACGCCCGCAGCAGCTCCACCGCTCGCTCCGGCGAGAGGTGGAGCATCGCCTCCCGGGCCGCCTCCCGCAGTACGACCCGCGCCCACGAGTCGGCCGCTGCCGTCGGCGCCCGGCGCAGGTGCTCGGCGACGTCCGCGGCGCTCTCCCCGCCGTCGTGCAGCAGCCGGGCGGCACGGCCGTGCGCGGCCGCGCGTTCCTCGTCCGACATGTCGGCGAGCACCGCGTTGCGTATGAGGGCGTGAGCGAAGCACCAGTTCGTGGTGTCGGCCGCGGTGATCAGCCCGAGGGAGATCAGGACGAGCAGCGAGCGGTCGAAGACGGAGTTGTCCAGATGGGCCAGCCGTGCGCATGTCTCCAGGGAGGCGCCGTCGCCGAGCACGGCCAGTGCCCGCGCTCCCTGGACGGTCGCCTCCGGCTGCCGGTGCAGCAGCCTTGTCACCCGCAGCCGCACGGCGGGAAGGTCCTGCTCACCCACCGGCGTGAAATAGTCGGCGGTGAGCGGGAGTTCCTCGTTCCGCAGCTCCATGAGGAATTGCGTCACCGTCAGCGGGTTTCCGTTGGTGGCGGCCAGACACGCGTCCTGGAACGCGGGGCCCGTCTCCACCCCGATGAGCTGCCGGGTGAGCAGACCGACACCGTCGCGGGTGAGTGGGCGCAGCCGCAGGACCTGGCACAGCGGGGACGCGGCCACCTCGTCGAGTGCCGGGACGTCGGTTCCGCCGCGCCGGGCGAGCACCAGGAACACCGGCAGTCCGGCCAGCCGACGGGCGGTGTGCGCGAGGAACCGCAGCGACGCGTGGTCGGCGTCGTCCGCGTCGTCGACGACGATCAGCAACGGTCCGCGAGCGGCCGCGGACCGGACACACCCGTGCAGTTCGGCCAGGACGCTGAAGGAGGGGTTGCCCGTATCCAGGTCGTACCACGACGGCGAGGGCGAGCCGGTCTCGATGTCCCAGCCACTGGGCATGCCGGGCCGAGGAGCCACGGGCAACCCGGCGGGTCCGCCGTCGTACAGCTCGGCGAGCAGGGCGAGCGCGGTGCTCAGGGGCAGGCGATGCCCCTCCCGCCCCTCCCGCCCCGCCCGGGTCCGCACGACGCGCAGATCCAGGGAGCGGGCCTGCGCTGCCAGCACGCACAGCAGGGTCGTCTTGCCGATGCCGTCCGGGCCTTCGAGGATCACCAGGGCGGGGGCGCCCGCCGCGGTTCGCCGCGCGAGCTCACCGAGGACAGCGAGCTCGCGCTCGCGCTCCACCGGCTTCGGGCGGGATCCGTGCGGCCGTGCCTCCGGAGAACCGCTCGCGCACGCGGTGGTCATCAAGCGTGTCCCTCTCTCCCGGAGTGCCCCCGACGCCACCGGGGCATCTGCGCCCAAACCTCGGACACCGTCCATGGAGACCACGGGCGGTGTCCGGCCGCATACCCGGCCAAGGTCATCTTCGCCTATACAGGCCTGGCAGATCTCCTAGTTCCAATAAATGGGAGGAACTTGAACTCTCCACAATTCCTTCGCGCAGCCTCCATGGGCGGCACTGTCGCTCGTGCCGCGGCGGGCAGCCGCGCAAGGCCGCACCGACGTGAGGCCCTCCGCTCCGCGTGTGACGCGGTGATCTCTTCCCGGCCGCCTCAGTCCCGGGCCACCGGCAGCCTGTCGACGCCGTAGTGCACGGCGCGGTCGCGCAGCGGCACCTCCTGGGCCGGCGCCGCCAGCCGCAGCGTCGGGAACCGCTCGAAGAGGCCCCGCAGCCCGATGCGCAGACTGGTCCGGGCCAGATGCCGGCCCAGGCACTGGTGGGCGCCGAAGCCCAGCGCCAGGTGCTTGCGGGGACACGGTGACGTCCAACTGGTCCGTGGCGCTGAAGACCTCCGGGTCACGGTTGGCGGCGGGCAGGGACAGCACCACGGTCTGGCCCGCCTTGATCGTGCTGCCGCCGATCCCGGCGTCCTCGATCGCGCACCGGCTCGACCCCATCTGGGAGATCGTCAGACAGTGCAGCAGTTCGTCGACCGCACCCGTTCCGTACAGCTCCCGCCGCTCGCGCAGCAGCCAGCGTCAGCTGTTCCGGGTGCTCGCGCGAACGTGCTCAGGGACAGCATGTTCGGCGTGGTGTCGGAGGCGCGAAGCGGGAGTTGAGTACGGGAAGGGACGACGGCCGCGGACGCCTCAGGCGCGGTGTACGAGCAGTGGCAGGTGGCGTGCGCCGAAGACGTTGGTGCCGTGCCAGGCGAGCCGTGCTTGCGGGTCCACGGTGATGTGG
>NZ_LRTR01000904.1 GCF_001550375.1 Streptomyces europaeiscabiei
TGCGCCAGAGCACGGCGCAGGCGGACCGCCTCCTCGGTCGGGGCCACCGCATCCACCCGCCGACCCACCTCGCTGTAGCGGACGCCGAGGTTGTTGAGCGCCATGGCCAGGTCGGGCACAAAGGCGGGGTTGTCCTGCGCCAGAGCACGGTAAAGGCCGGACGCCTCCTCGGCCGGAGCCACCGCATCCACCCGCCGACCCACCTCGCTGTAGGACGCGCCGAGGTTGTTGAGCGCCATGGCCAGGTCGGGCACAAAGGCGGGGTTGTCCTGCGCCAGAGCACGATAAAGGCCGGACGCCTCCTCGGCCGAGGCCACCGCATCCACCCGACGACCCACCTCGCTGTAGCGGTTGCCGAGGTTGTTGAGCGCCATGGCCAGGTCCGGCACAAAGGCGGGGTTGTCCTGCGCCAGAGCACGATAAAGGCCGGACGCCTCCTCGGCCGGAGCCACCGCATCCACCCGCCGACCCACCTCGCTGTAGCGGACGCCGAGGTTGTTGAGCGCCATGGCCAGGTCGGGCACAAAGGCGGGGTTGTCCTGCGCCAGAGCACGGCGCAGGCGGACCGCCTCCTCGGTCGGGGCCACCGCATCCACCCGCCGACCCACCTCGCTGTAGCGGACGCCGAGGTTGTTGAGCGCCATGGCCAGGTCGGGCACAAAGGCGGGGTTGTCCTGCGCCAGAGCACGGTAAAGGCCGGACGCCTCCTCGGCCGGAGCCACCGCATCCACCCGCCGACCCACCTCGCTGTAG
>NZ_LRTR01000905.1 GCF_001550375.1 Streptomyces europaeiscabiei
GATCCGCGCGGCCGCGGTGCCCACACCGCCCGCCGCGGCGTGCACGAGCACCTTCTCCCCGGCCCGCAGCCCGGCGAGGTCGACCAGCCCGTAGTACGCCGTGAGGTAGGCGATCGGCACGGCGGCGGCCTGCTCGAACGACCAGCCCCGCGGCATCGGCACGACCATCCGCGCGTCGGCGACGGCCACCGGCCCGAACGACCGGTCGACCATACCGAGGACACGGTCACCGGGCGCCAGCCCGGTCACGTCCGGGGCGACCTCCAGGACCACACCGGCGGCCTCGCTGCCAATGTGCCCCTCGTCGGGGTACGTACCCAGCGCGATCAGCACGTCCCGGAAGTTCAGGCCCGCGGCCCGTACCGAGATCCGCACCTGCCCGGCCGCCAGCGGCTCCGCGGCCTGCGGGAAGGGCACCAGCGACAGATCGGCCAGACCACCCTTGCCCGGGGCGAGCTGCCACACGGCCTCACCGGCGGGCGGCGTCAGCGGCTCGCGGGGCACCGCGGCCAGCAGCGGCGTGAGCCGGTCACCGTCGCGCAGCGCCAGCTGCTCCTGCGTACCGAGCGGTGCGCTCTCCAGGGCCCGCCAGGACTCGTCCGCACCCTCGGGACCGACAGCGGGGTCCAGGTCGACCAGACCGAACCGGCCGGGGTGCTCGGACTGCGCGGACCGCACCAGACCCCACACCGCGGCACCGGCCAGATCCCGCGGCCCGGAGCCGACGGCCACCGCGCCACGGGTCAGGAGCACCAGCCGGGACGAGGCGAACCGCTCGTCCGCCGCCCAGCCGCGCACCAGCTCCAGCGCCTCGACGACCTTCGCGTGCACGACATCGGCACCGAACTCGGCCTCCGCGCCGGGCAGGAAGGGCGCGAAGACGGTCTCGGGCAGGCCACCCGCCTCCTCCGCCCGTTCGGCGAGAGCGGCCACGTCCTGGTACACCGCGCACTCCCAGCCCGCGGCCCGCAGCGACACGGCGACATCCTGGGCACCCTGGCCCACCACCGCGCACCGCACCCCGCCGGGGGCGTCGGCGGCAGGCACCGGCGACCAGTCGAGGCGGTACAGGGACCCCGAACCGCGCTGGACGACGTCGGCGAGCTGTCCCGCCGTCATCTGACGGGCCACCAGCGAATCGACCGAGGCGACGGGGTTGCCCGATCGGTCGGCCAGCTCCACCCGCACCGACCCGGCGCCCACCGGCGAGATGCGCGCCCGCACCGAGGTGGCACCCACCGCGTGCAGCGCCACTCCCGACCAGGCGAACGGCAGCCACGGCCGGCCCTCCTCCGCCGTCAGCGGACCGAACCCGGCCGCGTGCAGTACGGCGTCGAGCAGCGCCGGATGCACACCGAACCGAGCTGCCTCGGCATGCTGTTCGGCCGGCAACTCGACCTCGGCGTATACCTCGTCGCCCTTCCGCCACACCGTCGACAGACCCTGGAACGCGGGCCCGTACTCCAGCCCGCCCCGCGCCGCCGCCTCGTAGAAGCCCTCCACCGTGACAGGCTCGGCCCCCGCCGGAGGCCACTGGACCGGCTCGAACGCCGGCTCCGGCAGCTCACGGGCCAAGGTGCCGTCGGCGTTGTGCGCCCACTGCTCCGACGGGTCGGCGTCCTCGGGCCGGGAGAAGACCTTCACGGCCCGGCGGCCGTTCTGGTCGACCTCGCCCACGACGACCTGCACCTGCACGCCGCCGCGTTCGGGCAGCTGCAACGGCGCCTGCAGCGTGAGTTCTTCCAGGAGCCCGCACCCGACATGGTCACCGGCCCGCAGGGCCAGCTCCACGAACGCGGTGCCGGGCAGCAGCACCGATCCCATCACCTGGTGGTCAACGAGCCAGCGCTGACTGCCGCGCGCGAGCCGCCCGGTCAGCAGCACCCCACCGGAGCCCGGCAGATCCACCCCGGCCTTGAGCAGCGGATGCCCCGCCGCCCCGAGCCCCGCGGCCGTCACGTCGGCACCGCCGTCGAGGTCGTCCGGCCAGAAGTGTTCGTGTTGGAAGGGGTAGGTGGGTAGGGGGGTGATCTGGCTGGTGGGGGTGGGGAGGGTCTTGGTCCAGT
>NZ_LRTR01000906.1 GCF_001550375.1 Streptomyces europaeiscabiei
GGGCCGCCGCCTCGGCGACGGCGTCCGGTACCCGCCACAGCGTGCCGATCACTCCGGAGAACCCGACCACCAGGAACGCGGAGGTGAGGTGGATCGCCTCGTCCGCGAGAGCGCGGGGCGTGTACGTCGTCTCGCATGCCGACAGGTACGCGAGACGGCCCCAGCCGCCCCTGCGCGCGGCGATCTCGGCGAACGTCAGATCGAGGTCCGGCAGCAGGAAACGGCTGGTACCCGGGTCGTCCTGGTCCGCCACCGCGTGCAGCGCCAGATGCAGATGGGTGCAGTTGATCAGCGCGTCGATCAGGACGGCCCGCTCGCACTGGGCCAGGTCCAGCGGTTCGACGCCGAGGCGGTCCGCCGCCGCCCTCGCCTCGCGGCGGGCGGCGGGCAACTCCGGCAGTCCCGGCCGGTGCACGTCGGCGTGCACGACGGCCGCCACCGTGCGGTCCGGCACCGCGCCGCGGGCTCGCGCGCGGTGCAACGCGGTGACCGTGGGCGTGTACGAGGACACCGTGCGGTCCACCAATGATTCCGGGGACACCGTGCCGTCCGTCGGCGACCGCGAGGCGTCCTGGGCCGCCGTCGCGGCGTGCAGCGGCAGTCGGCACAGCGCCTGGGTCGGCACCCACCAGACCCGGGGGTCCCGGTCCGTCAACCGCAGTTCGGCGAGGACCGGGGCGGCCACCTCCCGCCACAGCAGGTCGAGCGTCGCCGTGATGCGCTCGTTGGCCCCGTCGACGTCGTCCTGGGCAGCCCGGGGATCCAGCGCGGTGACGACGTCCGCGTGGAACACGTCCGCCACCCGCTCCAACTCGTCCGCGTCCAGGCCGTCCAGCGGCACCTGCCGCAGCCCCTCGGCGGTGAGCAGCAGCGCGTCGCAGCGGTACCCGCTGACGTTCACCACGACGACCGGACCGTGCGCGGCCTCGGCGAGCAGCGACGCGACCGACGGCGGCCGCTGGAAACCGGCCTGCCCGGGCAGCGTCCTGATCCTGCGGATCACGACGTCGAGCTCGGCCTCCAGATCCCGGCGTCGTTCCCGCTCCCGGCCGGTCACCTCCGTCGCCGACGGCGGGGCCGGAAGCGGCAGCGGAGGATGGTCCAGCCGGTCGAGCGCGTCGCGCAGTTCCTCGAAGCGCCGGGCGAGATCGGCGTCGGCGTCGTGGAGGTCCGCGAGGTCGGCGCGGATCCCCGACCGGCGGTTGAGGAGCACCCCGCGGCCGAGCTCCAACAGACTCAGCGCCCGCTCGGGATCCCCGCAGGCCAGGCACATGGCGGCGGCGTCACTGGCGAGACCGGCGGCCTCGGCGAGCCTTCGCTGGGTGTCGAGCCGCTCCAGCCGGCGGG
>NZ_LRTR01000907.1 GCF_001550375.1 Streptomyces europaeiscabiei
CGGCCCATGCCGCCGACGACCCGGTCGACGGCCCGCCGAGGCGCCCGAGTGTCGTCCCCGGGAGTGCGGCGATCGCGAGCACGGGCGGCTTGCGCCACAGGACCTCCGGGGTCGGGACCGGCGCGAGGGACATCGCCTCGACCTTGACGTCGATGCGCGCCTGATCGGCGTCCACCTTCAGGAACACGTCGCCGACGCGTAGGGTCGCGCGCTCGGAATGGGCGACAACGACTTTGACCTCATCCATGGGCGACCAGTATCCCGGGGATGATCGCCGACGTCGCCGGGTTTGTCGCGTGCGATTACGCGGCTGACCGCGTCCCGCAGTGGACCGCTGACCGAGGCCTGGTACTTGCGCCTGTCTGTTGCCCTGGGTGTTGCGCGAGCCTGTCGGGCGTCCGCAGGTTCGCCCAGGGCGCCATGGGTTTTCGGGCGTGGTGCGTCCTTTGACATCCCCGTTGAGCTGCTTTTGTCCATCTCTCTGGCTGGAGTTGAGGAGTGGGAGGGCGGGATGGGCGGTGCGGACGCAGCCGGGGATCGGGGTGCGCTCGCTTCGATTGCGCGTCGGCGGGCTGCTGCGCTGCACCGCCGTCGACGCGGCGGCGATGTCGGAAACCGTTGCCCTGTGCGTGTCAGCCGCACCCGGTGGTCGGCCGACCACCACGAGTAGATTCCGCATCCCAGGAGGGCATCCCAGGCACTCCTTGTTTCCGCAGCTCAGCAGGGCTGGGACGGTTCCAACGTTGCAGGTGGGACGGCAGCTGTTGTCGTGGATACCCGGCGTCTTCGAAGCTCTGGGTGTCGCACCGGCCGAGGCAGAACGATCGCCCCGGCAGCAGCATGACAACGACACCACCGCTGTGCCTGCGTACCGCGGAATTTGTGTGTCCGAGTACCCAGGGTGCGACTCCTGTCCGATCGGACAGTCGGGTCGTCCTGTCCTCGAATCGGATGAGGACGAGGTGACGACGGGTCGGCAGGCGAGTTCGGCATGAAAGCCGGAATCGGCCGAGAGCAACCACATACGAACCAGAGAAGGAAGACGCACATGAACAGCAGCAAGTCCCCCGCACACCGTCGTCAGGGCCGCCGCGCGGCCGTCGCTGCCGGCCTCGTCCTGGCTGTCGGACTCTGTGTGTCGACGCAGGTGTCGGCACACGCGGCTGTCCGTGCCCCCGTGAAGGCGTCCACCGCCGCACCGCAGTCGGTCAGCGGCACGTCCGGCCAAGTGGTGACCCGGGTCGCCGATTTCTACGGCGCGTACATCGACGCGAAGGGCGATTACACGGACCCGGACGTCACGCTGGCCACGGCGCTCCGCAAGCACTACCTGACGCCCGGCTTCGCCAAGCGGCTGGCGGCCTGGGAGAAGAAGAACGGGGCGGACGGCGTCCTGCGTGCCCAGAACGTCCCGGCGAGGTGGACGGTAACCGACAGCGGCACCGTGGGTAACGGCCATGAGGTTGTCGTCACCCTGACCTTCGGCAGCGGGAAGACGACGCAGAAGACCAAGCTCTTCGTGCTGGTGGAGCGGTACAACCACATCGCCGACATCGAGACCACGAGCGCCCGCTGACGGCGGAGCCGCTCCGTCCTGGTGCCTTGTCCCGGCCGGGGCAAGGCACCAGGACGGGAAGCCGCTGGATGCCTTCCTAGGCGGGGGTGGGTTTCGTTCCCTGCCCTCGATTGCAGGGGGACCTGCCCCCCACCGGCGCCCTCTGTCGGAAGTCCGGGCAGCCGACGGTTGCCCACGCATGGACCACGGCAGTATCCCCGTATGTGCTGGGAATCGCCACGGACCACGGTGTTCGTGCCCCCGCGCTGGACGTCGTGAAAGCCGGCTTCCGCGCACGGGTACGCCTGGACCACTCCGTCGTCGGAGTCGGCCCGGCACGACAGACGCAGCCGTCGACGAATTCCACCAGGCAGGTATCGCCGTGTCCGGCGAGGCACCCCTACCGCAATGGTCCCCGCACCAGGCCGGGTGCGGGACCGGAGCGATTCGTGCCGTTCGTCCGCCGTATGCGTGGGTCATGCTGTCGGGAGTTGGCGGCCGGGGAGGGCAGAGCCCGGCGCTGCGCACTGCCGTACCGCATGAGGGCGTGGACGGAGTTGCGAGTCAGCCCCGGCCGAGCACACAGAACTCGTTGCCCGCCGGGTCGGCCAGGACGACCCAGGAGACGTCACCCTGACCCACGTCGGCCCGTATCGCGCCGAGGCCTTCGAGCCGGGCGACCTCCCTCGCCTGATCCTCGACGGGGTCGGACATCACGTCGAGATGGACGCGGTTCCATACGACCTCGTCGTCGGGTGTGCGGCGGAACTCCAGATACGGCCCGACGCCGTTGGCGGAGCGCAGCAGGGCGTGGTCGTCGGTCAGCTCGTGGACGGTCCAGTCGATCGCCTCGCCCCAGAACCGGACCATGGCCCGTGGGTCGGCGCAGTCGACGACCACGGCGGCTATCGGCCCGGTGTCCCGGTAGAGGTCCCGGGGCTCCAGGACGCTGAACACGTTGCCTTCCGGGTCGGCCAGCACCGTCCACGGCGCGTCGCCCTGGCCCACATCGGCGGGCGTCGCCCCGAGTTCCTTCAGTCGTGCCACCAATTCCGTCTGATGGGCGTCGGAGGTGGTGGCGAGTTCGATGTGCACGCGGTACTTCACCGTCTCCGGGTCCTGGACGCGGACCAGATCGATGCAGACGGCGGACGGGTCCGGCCAGTCGAAGCCCACGGGTTCCAGGTTGGTGACGCCGGGTCCTTCGCTGGAGACACCCCAGTCGAGCGCCTGCGCCCAGAACTGGCCGAGCGCCGCGTCGTCCCGGGCCTTGAAGTTCACCTGAACAAGTTGCAGCGTCATGACACGTACTTTAAGTGATCCCCATCAGGCAGGCCTGAGAATTCAGGCTCGCGGCGGGCCACCGCCGCGCCATGGCTGACCAGGACCGGGAGCAGAAGCCCGGAGCCGCCGACCAGGGCAGTCCGCGGCAGCACCAGAACCGCGACTCCGAGAGGGAGACGGGCCGGCCGCGAGTGCTGAAGGGGGACAGCCCGGCCAGTTCTTGGCTGTGCAGTGCGTTGCTGATTCTGGTCAAGGCCCGAAATCCAGTCGGGGAGAAGCGTTATGCCGCCAACGATCAGTGATCGATCCACCGCATGGAGTGGTTCGGGCTACTCCTGGACTGGGACGTTCGTGTCTGACGGGGAGGGCTGGCCGGGTGGTTCTGACGATCAACGTGGCGGTGCTGCTGGCGGTCATCATCGTCGTGCGGCTGAGGCGGCGTACGCAGGCCCGAAGCCGGTTCGACGAGAAGTTGACCGTCGTCATCGTGCTGGTCTTCGGCGTGCTGATCGCACCCACCGCGTTCGGCGAGGCCATCTTCGATGTTGTCGGCCAACTCGCGCAGGGTGTCACGAAGTCGGACAGCCCCTGAAGCCTCTGGCCTCGCCCGTCCGGGGGGACGGAAGAGCCAGCGACAGTGTCCGCGCGGCCCGTACCGCTGCATCATCGAGGCCGGCGTGAACCTCGCGGCCATCCACGGCGACGAGCCCTACCGCGCCCGACGACTGACCTGGGAAGAGTATCGGCAGGAGGCTACGACGTCAGCGAGCTGGACCTCACCCACTGTTCGGTAGCCGGGCGGGCCCCTGACCAGGCTCACCCGGGCTGCTATGCACGCGAAGGCTCAGAGCGTGAGTACCGGTCGGATGGAGAAGTCCTCGTACATGTCCTCTCCGTCCGGTCCGTACACGAACTCGACCATGGAAGCGTTGCTGTTGGCGGTGGCCAGGGGTAGCCAGGCCAGCATGTGGCCGTAGCCGCCGCACACGGACTCGCCCCCGTCACCGCCGTGGACCGCAGTGACATCGCTCGTCAGCTCCGTGCGGTAGGTGTCGTAGGCGATATGCAGGCCGAAGGCGTTGAGCTGGTTCTGCGGGCCGGTGCTGTCCCCATAGGGGATGCGGTCGCGGGGGCAGTCGTTTCCCCACCGGAACAGGGTCTCTGCCCCGGCGCCACAAGCGTGTTCCCACTCGTCGGAGCTCGGCATCCGCAGGCCACGCGCTGAGAGAACAGACAGCATGTCAGCAGGGGGCTCAGTCAGATTCTCGTCCTCCACAGCCATGAGGACGGTGGCCAGGTGTACGCTCCGGCGAGCGCTGAGTACCTGTGCGAGGTGGGTCCGTAGATCGGGTCCGTAGCCGAAGCCCTGCTCCAGGCTCTCGGCGTAGTCGGCGGCCTGCTCCGGGGTCGGCTGCCAGTTGTCGAGATCAAAGCCCAGGGAGACCTGGCCTCCGGGTATCAGGGCGAATTCCTGCCCGTTCCGCTCGATTCGGACGCGGTGCAGCGGGGCACCGAGGTGCTCCGTCGTCTCGACGAGTGTCACCCGGCCGCCCACACGGTCGGCGGTTTCGTGGGCGGTGCGGCGGGCGGTGAGCCGGTCGAAGGACCGCCATTGGTGGAGAGTGAGATCAGCGAGTGACATGGGCGGCAGTGTGGCACGTGGGGCTGACACAGCACCGCGACGGCTGACAACGGACAGCTGCCGGTCAACGACTCCCGCTCTCGCATACACAGCCGCCCGGGTACACGACGCACCTCCCTCCCAGCTCCACGAGCACGCCGGCCCGAGATGCGTGCCAACCCAGACACACGAAGTCGCCCAGGAGCGCGCCGGCCTGCTCGGACCGCCGCCCTGGGAGCCGATCTGGAAGAGGCCGGACGCAGAAGTCGAAAGCGGAGAAGAAGCGGCAGCTGCGCAAGCAACGAGGCAGACTCCGGGATGACGGACGCCGCCGCTTTTTCGCCGGGCGGTCCCGCAGGCCCCGGTCCTGACAGAACCGCATCGGGGGACAGGGGCGTCCAGGCAGCCGCCCCCCGGGCGATCGAACTCGCGTTGGGGGCATTCTCACCATCCCGGATCAGGATGGTGAGAGGGACGATGACGCGCTCGGCGGGGTTCAGGAGCAGCGGGGGCAGCTCCGGTTTCTTGGGCCGCGAACTCGGCTGAGGCTTCGGCATCGTCGGCCGACACCGCCCGGAGGTCGTTGAAGGCATTCCGCACCGCGTCCAGGGCCATCGGGGCGAACGGGCGTAGTGGCGGAGGTCGGGGACATTGACGGCTCCTCAGACGGACGTTCGCCGTGCCGGTCACGGCGTCTGGAGGGATCACCTTCGATCGGATCGTCCGTGGATGGAGTTCGCTGCCCGGCAGCAGGGAGGGCCTCCCCCCCAGTGCGGCGCTGTGACGCTCAGCATGACTTGGCCATGCGCAGCGATAGTTGGCCACTTGAGTCCTGCGTCATTCGGGCCGTGGCTGAGCGGCTGATCTGGCTGCTGAGTGCTTGAGTTGGTCGCTTGAGCACCGCAGTTGCCCCGGCTGAATACAAGGCCGCGGTTTCTGCGGGGTGACTGACCTGCGCGGAGTTCTGTCGGAGGCTCAGGAGCCGGGCGGGATCCGGTCCTGCGGCCCGTGAGCCGGCTCTGCCGAGCGGTCTTTCAACTGGGCCCGCTTGGCCACGGCCGGGTTGGTCGAGTCCGAGACCAGCTCCGCGATGCGCAGAGTGCACTCCCACTCCGTCAGCTTGCCTTTGATCACCACCAGATAGGACTCCTGGTCGGCGAAGCGGTACACATGGCGCCGCTTCTCGACGATGTTCTTACTCGGCAGATACGTGTGGAGGGCAGCACGGAGTGCCTCCAGTGCATGGACCTTCGATTCCTGCCCACGGCAGATGAACTCGGTCCTGTACGACTCGCCGTGGGAGTACTGCGCGATCACGACCCAGTTGCCCATGCTCATTCCCCCTCGGTGCCGTTGCCAGTCAGCCACAGCTCAGCGTCCGGAGCAAGAGTGATGCAGACCGATGGGTGGCCTCTCCGACAGGGCGGCGGATGGGACGAGCGGCTGGACCACCGCCGGACGGGATGGGCCAGGGGCGAGACCGCAGTGGCCAACCATCTCTGAGCGGGCCCTACTCGTTTCCGCTGTGCCCGGGTGTCCACCCGATGACGCCTTCCGTTCGAACGTTGCGCAAGGACGCTCCCTCGAACCGGGCACCGGTGACGTTGGTCAGCCCCAGCGGGGGCACGCCGGTGTTCACGCTTCCGAACCTGGCGTCGGTCAGATCGGTGTCGCGCAGGTCAGCACCCCGTAGATCGCATCCGGCCAGGCCGACCTCGCGCAGTGAAGCCCCGCGCAGGTCTGCGTTGCTGAAGTCACAGAACTTGAACCCACACCCGTCCAGGGTGGCGTGGCGCAGATCGGCCCCGATGAACGAGCAGCCGGTGAACCGCAGCCGCGACGTGCGAGCTGAAGCAAGGTTCTGGCCGGTGAAGTCCTCACCGTTTACGGCCGCATGGTCGTGGAGCGCGGCGAGTCGTTGTCTAGCGGTCAGTGGCTCGGTCATGTGAGCCAGCGTGTCAGCCGGGCCGGTGGCCGTCGCCCGGATTTCCGGCAGTTCGCCGTCCGTCAGCCGATCGCGCAGGTCCGGGCTGGTGCGACCGCGTCGAAGCCGTAGACCATGCGCGCGAGCTCCTCCCGCAACGGCCGCCCAGCGTCGTCGGGAACACGCAGGTGCCGGTAGGCGCCCCCTCACTTGTCCCTCCCCGGTGTGGGTGACCACCGGCAGCATCGCGGGGCGTTGCCGCGCCTATGTTCTCCACCAGTTCGATGTCTCACGACACATCGCCCTCCCGGGCCGAAGGCAGCCGACGGCAGGCACCATGGGGATGGGATCGATCACGGCGGGCCCTCCGGACCTCAGCCTCGTTGCTTCCTGGTCGGCTCGACACGCCACTCGCGGTGTGCCGCGAGCAGCCTCTCGCGCTGATTGGGCTTCGCGTCGCGCAGAACCATGCGCAACGTGATCAAGTCGCGGATCTCGCGGACCAGTCCCATCGCCTTCGACTGGGCCTTGCTCCGCCGCAGCACAAGCACTCCCACCAGCAGAACGGGGGCGCTGGCCAGAGCCAGTTCGGTGGTCATCTCCGGTACTCCTCCAAGACGATCGTGCCGATTCAGACGGGATCGGCCGGCCGGTCGAGTACAGAATCAGCTCGTGAGGCGTTCACCGGGTTCACGTGAACAAGAATGAACAACAAGGGGTCAGGGGGCAGGGTGGCCGATGCAGAGCCCAACACGGGCGCCAACAGGGAACTGAAGAGGCGGCTCAAGGCCGCTATGGACCGTCAGGGCCTGAGCCAAGCCGATATCGTCAGGCGGACGGAACTCGCTGATGAGGCAATCAGTAAGGCGACGGTCAACAACGCGTTGAACCCCGAGAAGGGGCCGCCGTCGTCTTTCACGCTCAAGGCGATCCTCAACGCGTTGGGCATCAGAGGCTCGGAGAGGGCGGAGCTGTCACGCCTGCGCGGGGCGCACGCGCGCGGCGCGGCCCGACCGGAGATGTACGTGGAAGCCGCCCAGAAGGCGGCGCGCCGGCATCTCTACCCTGCTGTTCCGGGCGTCCCGAATCTGCCTGTGCTGGCCGATGTCTACGCGCGCCAGCACGCTCGTACTCCGGCAGCGGACAGCCATGGCGGGTTCGACGCCGCGCGCCAGGCGTACTTTGCGGGGCTGCGCCGGCGGTACGCGCAGGTCGAAGTCCTGGCCTCCGGGAGCGATCCGGTCTGCCGTCCGCCGCTCCAGCTGAGTGACGTGTACGTCGCCCCGTCGGTTCGGACGGATCCGCCGGCGGGGGAGCTGCCGTACGCCCTGCCCGCGGTGAGCGATGTCGAATCGCTGGACCGCGTCCGGGGGGCATGCAGTGACCGCCCGGCCCGCCGGGTCTTGCAGGTTCTGGCCGAAGAGTCCGCTCAGCGAATCGTGCTGCTCGGCGACCCGGGCGCGGGCAAGTCGACGTTCGCCCGGTACCTCGCGCTCGTGCTCGCGGAGGCGATGGACACCGACCCGGACCTTGGCGACTCGGACCTTGCCCCGCTCGCCGGGGCGCTGCCCCTCCTGGTGGAGCTGCGCGCGTACGCCCACCCGCGGTGGCGCACGTATACCCTCCTCGATCTCGTCGACCGTCTGCACCACACGGACGGGCGGGGCCTGCCAAGAGACGTGCTCGAGGGCTACCTGCGCGCCGGTGGCCGCGCGGTGGTGATTTTCGACGGGCTCGATGAGCTGTTCGACCCACGACTGCGCGAGGAAGTCACCGGCGAGATCGCCGGTTTCGCGGAGCGCTACCCGAGCGCCCGTGTCGTGGTGACATCTCGGGTGATCGGGTACCAGCGGGCGGTGCTCGAACGCGAGGGCTTCCGCACATACATGCTGCAGGGCTTCGATCGGGCACAGATCGACGCGTTCGTGACCGGCTGGTACCGATTGGCTTTCCCGGCACATCCGGCCGAGGCGTCCCGCCTGCGCGATCGACTGCTGGCGGCCATCGACGACTCGCAGGCGGCAGGTGAACTGGCCGGCAACCCGTTGATGCTCACCATGCTGGCCCGCCGCGGCGAGCACCGAGATCTGCCGCGGGACCGGAGCGGGGTGTACGAGCAAGCCGTGAGTGCCTTTATCGCGCAGTGGGATCCCAGCCGATACTCACACGACGAGCGGGTAGCCGAGGACGCGGGCCGCCTTCGTGAGTGTGACCGGCTTGAGCTGCTGCGCCGCGTAGCCCATCGGATGCAGGACGGCCAAGTCGGGATGGCCGGAAACCTCCTGCACGACCGGGAGTTGGCAGCGGAGCTCGATGGCTACCTGCGCGAAAGCCATGGGTTCCCACCTGATCGCTCCATGGCGCTCGCCCGCGCGATGCTCAATGAGTTCTGCGCGCGGAACAGCATCCTCAGCCACTTCGGCGCACAGATGTACGGCTTCCTCCACCGTGCGCTCCTTGAGTACCTCGCCGCGGCGGAAATCCAGCACCGGCTCACCGTTGAGCGCAGCCTGACCGGGGATGCCCTCATTCATCAGGTGTACGGCAAGCACTGGGCCGACCCCGCTTGGCACGAAACCCTCGTCCTTGTCGCGGGAATGGTCGAACCGCGCCTCGCAGGCCAGATCGTCGATCACCTCCTCGCGGCGGATCCGCTGTGGTTCGTTCGGCGGCCCGGGGCGTCTTCGGGCGAGACGCCACACCACATCGTGCTCGCCGCTCGGTGCCTCGGCGAGGTCCGTGACCCCGGCGAGCTCCGCGTCCAGTGCTCCGCCGTCGTCAACGCGGTGATCGGGCTGATCGAGCACATGGTCACAGAACGGGCGTTCCCCAGTTCCCCGGTCACCCGCGCGGTTGTGGAGACGTTGCCGCCTGTGCTCGGTCGGCTCGGAGCACGCAACTCCACCGTCCGTCGGCGATATCACGACTGGTACCTGGCGCGCGGCCAGTTCCTGAGCGTCATGAGGGAAGGGGAAAACTTCGCCTGGTTCGAGGTGCCGCCAGCCGCGCGGGTCGGCGCCGCGGTGTTGCGCGACAACAGAGAGTTCCGCGAGAGCCTGGTCAGTCAGGCGGTCTTCGGCTCCACACCCGCAGACAGAGAGGAGGCGCTACGGGCGCTCATCCAGGAATGGCCCGACGATCCGCAGGTCGCTGGACTGTTGCGCGAGTTCGCTGAGTCAGACCCCGATGGAAACGTCCGGTACGGCTCGGTACGGCTGTTCGCAATGATCCGCCGCTCAGACCGATCCACCGGAGACTGGCTGCTGAGGTGCCTCACCGACGACGACCCGTACCTCCGGCGGGGGGCGCTAGCGGCGCTCGCCGAAGGCCTGCGCAACGAACCTGAGACGTTCGCCGTGGTACGCCGATGCGCGACCGGTGACCGGGACCCCTGGGTCCGCCTCACCGCAGTGAAATGCATCGCGACTGGCTGGCCGGGCGACCCGGACGCTGCGGACGTAGTACGCGAGTGCGCCGCCTGCGATCCAGACCCGCACCTGCGGACCTCGGTGTTCGGCATCCTCGTCGAGGGCTGGCCCGACGATCCGCAGACCGTGACGCTACTGCGTTCGATCGCCGTCGGCTCGGGCAGCGAGGCATGGGTGCAAGCGGCCGCGAAGCGGGCGCTCGCCCGCGCCGAGACCCGACCCATCGGCCCTGCCGCGGCCCGGTCGGCGTTTCCACCACCTGCGGAGGATCCGCGACACACCGCGCTGAAGCCCCTCGTCGTCGACCGGCGCACCGATGCGAAGACCCCTATCCTGCTGCGCGAACGGGCTGAAACTCACCCCGACGACACGGTCCGGGTGGCCGCGGTGCGGGCGCTGGCCACGGGCTGGCACACCGATCCGCGAACGCTGCCGTGGCTGTGCGAGCTCGCCACGTCCGATGCGAGCGAGCCGGTGCGGCAGGCCGCACTGAGGGCCGTCGGCTCCGTCTGGCCCGACCATCCTGACGCTGCGGCACTGCTACGCCGCGTCGCCAACGGCAACGACGAGTCGCAGACCCGCGAGTTGGCCGTCCTCGGCCTCGCCGCCGGATGGCGGAGCGACCCGGAAACCGGATCGCTGCTTCGCAGACTCGCCGTTGCCGACAACGCCGAGTTCATCCGCGCGACGACGGTACGGACGCTCGGAGCCGGCTGGTGCGAACAGCCCGACACCGTCGCGCTGTTACGCGACAGTGCCGAGAACGACCCCGAGCCCCACGTCCGTGGGGCCGCCGTCCAGGCCCTCGTCACAAACTGTCACACCCCGCAGACCGCCGTCCTGCTGCGCCGGCTCGCCGTCGCCGATCCCGACGACCACCTGCGCGCGGGCGCCATATGCCACCTGGCGGCGGGCTGGCGCGCCGACGCAGAGACCGGCGCGCTGCTCCGGCGAATCGTCACCAGCCAAACCGACACGGTCAGTCGAGGCGCGGCGATCCGGGCACTCGCAGGCGGCTGGCGCGCCGACCCCGTCACCGAGGCGCTGCTACGCGAGCGGGCCGCCGACGACTCCAACTGGGGCCTGCAACAGGTTGCCGTGGAGAAACTCGCCGAACGCTGGCCATACGACCCGGAGATCCAGGCACTCGCCGACCGCTTCTCCGACGAGTGGTAGCGGCCAGGGCCCAGCGGGCTGTCAGCTCGGCTCGGTGTCGAGGGCGCGTTTGCTCGAAGAACTCGCCGTTCCTGGGCATCCGCTTGAGGCGGAACGGTGCGACGACCCGACCCCGTATCCGAGAACTGCCCCGCTCAGTGCCGACGGTTCCAGAACGGGGTGTCCCAGCGTTGTTCCCGGCGGTACTGTGCGGCCCTTGTCTCCAGGTACTCGGCGTGAACGGCTGTCACACGGCGAGCGTAGGCCGCCATGGCATTGGTGTCACCGGCCCAGGTGGCCAGGATCGCCCGCGCCCCGACCAGGCCGGTGGCCAGCGCGGTCACGATCCCCCGGGCAGCTAGCGGATCAGTGGCGGTGGCGGCGTCTCCCACCGCTAGCCAGCCCGGGCCGGCCGCGGGAGTGATGCAGGACGAGCCGGCGGCGAGCACGTGCAGCCGCCGCTGCGGTCGCTCCCAGCCGGCGATCCGTTCCCGGATGTGACCGGCACCCTGCGCCTGGGTCCACCACACGTCCGGGTCGAGCAGGCGTACGCTGACGAGGAGATCGGCATCGGTCATGGCCATGAGGATCCGCTCACCACCGGGTAGCGGGGCGGTGTACCACCAGCCCCAGCGAGTGGCCTGCACCAGCGACGTGCGGTCCAGGTGGGCGACCTGCTTCCTCGGCGGGCCCAACAGCCCGGCGACCGCGATCAGGCGGTCGGAGCGGGTGCGTGCCGCGCCGACGCGTCGAGCCAGCCGAGCGGCTCGGCCCGTGGCGTCCACCAGACAACCGGCCTCGAGTACACCGCCCTCGCCAGTGGTGATCTGCCAGTGGCTCCGATGCCGACGGGCGTCGCGGACATGTCCGGCGAGCCACAGAGCACCACCGGCGCGGGTCGCTTCCAGGAGGGCGGCGTCGAACCGGGTGCGGTCCAGATGCCAGCCCTCGCCGTACGGACCGAGCTGGTGATCCACTGCAGTGAGCTCATCCTGGCCCCAGGCGGCCTGGTTGCCGTAGCAGGAAGCGTGCCCAGCGCCAGCGAGCCCGTCGAGCACCCCCAGTCGTTCGAGAAGCGGGCGGGCGGTGGGAGCGAGACTCTCCCCCACCTGCCAGTCGGGCCAACTCGCCGGGGAAACGAGGACGACGCTCGCCCCTGCCCGGACGAGGGGCAGCGAGGCTGCGCACCCGGCGGGGCCTGCGCCGGCGACGAGAACGTCGAAGCGCCGACTCTTCCCACAGCCGCTCGGCCCGCCGCTGTCCAACGCGCGGCTCCCGCCTCTGCCCGGCCTACGCGGTCTCGTGGTCGGGCCGTTCCGTCTCGACCAGGATCACGTCGCCGTTCGGCACGGTCCGGGCGACGATGAATCCGAGAGTGCTCCACTTCTCGACCATCTCGTTCATACCTTTCTCGCTGTTCTCACCGTCGCCGACACCGCGGTCCCACTCCTTGAACGCCCCGGCTGCCGCGTCCTGTACCAGCCCGTCGTGCGCCGGCTCGGGAAGGACTTCATCGGGACGGGAGGCCGGCCACCAGTGATCCATGCACATGTAGAAGTCGGCCTGCCAGGGCAGGGCCATGTACTTGGTGACATCTCCGGCGACCAGATCTTCGCGCAGTCGGAAGGGTGCTGCCCAAGTGGACTGCCGGTCAGCGATGTACGTCATCTCGATGCCGGGGAAGAATCCGCCGCCGCTCGCCGTCTCCAGCGCGGCCTGCACCAGGGCGTGAGGCTGGTCTGTCGGTTCGAGAGCCTCGAACGGGAGCGGGGCGGGTACTCCCGTCCAGTCGGCCAGGAAGTCACCGGCGGCCCAGCGCTGTATCCGCGCGTACTGGCCGGGCAACAGCGTCAGCCACGTCCGTGGCCGGTTGAGCTGAGCGTCCCCGTCATCGCCGGACAGGACGGGCATGAACCCCGCGTTTGCCTGGCTGGTGTCGTCCACCAGTCCGGGCTTGCGCAACCTCTTGAAGACGATCTGACGCGCAGTGGCGTCTTCCGGGGCGTTCGAGGACAGCCGGGCGAGACGGCCCGGCGTGAGGAAGTTGCGTCGAGGGTCGCCGTGCGTCTGTCGCGCACTCTTGTTGACCCATGCGAACCAGATCGGGCGGGCGAGCAGCGGGTAGATGTCGCGGGTGAAGGAGACCTCCGGCGGCGTGGGCAGTCCGCCCGATGCGCGGGCGACCTCCAGGGCGACGTCATACAGGGTGACCAGGCTCAGTACGGCTGAGGCGTAATCGGGCGGGCCCACCACGCACCAGGCCGAGGTCACCGGGACCTGGCGCCCGTCCGGGCCCAGCCGCACGGTTGCGCTGACCGAGCCGTCGGAGACGTCGTCGAACCAGGAGTCGTTGTTGGCGTAGTGGCTGAGTGGATTGGCGGGCTTGACCGAAGCCGAGGTGCCGAAGCCGCCGAGGACGAGCAGCCGGCCGGCCTCGTCGGTGCGCAGTTCACCCAGCGGTACTGGGATGCCCAGGAAGGTCCCGGTGTCGAACCTGGCATCCGTGCCGTCCTGGGACGGACCGGCAACACTGCGCGGCCCCGGCCGGATGACCAACCGCGCCCGAGCGGTGGGATCAGCGGGATCGATGTGCTGATTACGGCGGTTGGAGTCGGCGGTGGACTCATGGAAGCGCCCGGCGAACTTGAACCACTCACCCTTGGCATTGGCCAGTTCGGCAGTCCAGACGATCTGCGCCTCGGCCGAGGTGAGCTCGCCCAGGACGGTGCCGTCCCGGTCATAGGCGTACACACGGAACCGGGCGGCCTGACGCTTGATCCGCCCGTCGGCGTCCTTGAATCCGCCGGACGGACTCGACGGGATCCCGGGGGCCTCCGAGCCGATGAAGAAGCCGTCGGGGCTGTTGCCCACCCGGGCGATGCCGATGGTGGGATGGATCTCGCAGCGTGCGACGTCATCGAGATTCATGTCAGCTCCCGGTGAGGGCGAGAGGTTCGGGATCGAAGGACTCGTGATGCTGCTCCGGCTCAGCTGGGCGCGGAGCACATGACGACGTCCCGGAACGGTTCTCCTTCAGCCGGCCGGTGCCGTGCACCGCTCTCGTCCTCACGAGGTGCGGCAACGCTGAGAGTCCGCTCGCCACCTGCTTGAGCCCGGCGATACGACCCAGCCGTGCGGGACGCATCCATCGTCCCCCCGATCTGGGGTGGTTGCAATCCAGTGGTGAGCCGCTGCAACCCGGTGCCGGCATGTGTTCCGAGGCGTTGTCCGGGGGACGAGCGGCAACTGGTCGTTTCAGGTGAACCGCATTGCGCGCCTGGCGCTCCGCGATGAGCCGACCTGTTCTTCTGGGCGGGTGAGCCGCGCCGGACGGCGACGGACGAGGAGGAAACATGCGCGTGACCAACCTCGGCAACGAATCCGCTCAGTACACCGCCGCCATCGAAGAACTGCGCCGGGCGGAGACCGAGATGATGCGCCAGCGCGAGCACGTCGCCGAGCTGAAGCGACGCCTGCCCGAGGGCCCGGTCGTCGAGGACTATCTGTTCCACGAGGGGCCGACGGACCTGGCAGCCGGGGACGATCCGGTGCGCGAGGTCCGGCTCAGCGAGCTGTTCTCCGGCCCTGACAGGCCGCTGATGCTGTACCACTTCATGTACGGCAAGGAACAGGACCGGCCCTGCGCCTCGTGCACGATGTCGATCGACGGTTTCCGTTCGGTCGCCGACCACCTGGCCGGCACCCTTGACTTCGCCGTCGTGGCCGCCGCCGAACTGCCCGCGCTGCGCGCGTATGCCAGGGAACGGGGCTGGACGGGACTGCGGCTGCTCAGCGCGGCACCCAGCCGCTTCAAGTACGACCTGGGCAGTGAGGACTCCGCCGGTGGCCAGGACGCCACCTTGTCGGTGTTCACCCGCGACGAGGGCGGCGCGGTCCGCCACTACTACAGCACCCGTGTGCGGATGGCCGGCGGCGACGGTCAGCAGGCCACCGACCTGCTCAGCCCCGTCTGGCACCTGCTCGACCTTACTCCGCAAGGCCGTGGCGACTGGTATCCCCGGCTTTCCTGGTGACGGTCGGAGGGCGCCGCTGCGTCAGTGAGGTGTCAGTTCGCCGGATTCGAAGTACAACTCTGTGGCGGCCTCGACCTCGACCGTGACCTGCCCACCGTTGACCGCAGCGACGGCAGCCGCTCGTTCACGTTCCCTGAGCTTCCCGGCGGGCTCGTCCGGGCGACCGGTCACGGTGACCTTGATGCCATGGCGCAGTTGGTCGTCGGACACCTCCAGGCCCTGGACATCGGCCGTCATCAGGTGATCGAACTCCTGACGGCTCGTGGGCTGGAACGGGCCGGTGATCCAATGCGCCAGGAACCGCTCGGGCCCCTTGCCGAACAGGAGGTACGTCAACTCCTCCGGCTGTTGGTCGGCCGCGGTGAATTTGTGGTGGTTGACCACATTGGCCACCTCCACCACGACACCGGAGGCGATCTCGACGGGCATCTCGGGGTGGGCTTCCGGCTGTTCGAAGTGGTTGCGGAACAGACTCCCGGTGAACGACGTGCGGGCGGGCGGTTCGCCAGCCTCGCCGGGGTAGAGGTCGGAAAGCGTGAACACCTCGGGGGTAAAGGTGTAGAGCCGGGCTTCCGGGTGCGCCTTGCGGTCGTTTCGATACGCGCTGTGGGCAGCACCAAAAGCAGCTTGCATGATCGTCTGCTCGTTGTGCGGTGCTCCGGGCATCGGCAGGTGGGAGAGGAAGGGGGTTCCGCTGCCCACCACCGCCATGCCATGGAAGGCAGGGGCGTCTGGTTCAGGGTGTCCGTCTGTGTGGTGTGTGTGGCCGCCGTGCTCGTCCATGGCTCTCCACCTGTTCGCTCGGACCCGCCGGGGGCTGCTGTGGATGGCGGCGGTTTGTGGATGAGAGCGCGGTCAAGGATCCCGTGTGCGGGCCCGACCGGCCCCGGGTGCGCGAGGAGCGTCTGGCGCGCCTAGCCCCTGTATCAAGGATGTGACCGTCCCTGGCGTGACGCATCTTGGGAGGTCGGCCCGGTGCTGGGTGGGAATGCTGGGCTGGGAATCCACCCGTTCAAACGAGCGCCGAGGGCTACAAGCTACTCCTCAAAGAGGGGACCTTGAACGTCTGGCAGGTCCGACGAAATCTCAGGGAGCCTCGGACACCGCGCACCGGGCAAGGCTGACGGGCGACACAGCCGCGGGCATCGCAGTGGGGGCCGGCCGCGATGTTCTTCACTCCGGCAGCCATGAAACGGCCGTCACGCAGCCCGGCAGCCCGGTGGCCCCAGTCGTCCGGCAAGATCCCCGGGCTTCTCCGGCTCGCGCCGTAGGACTGGCCTGCGCCCCTTCGTACTTCCTTGGCAGGCCGGCAGGCCGCGTCACGGCAGAGCGCCGACCACGAAGGCGCGACCACGGTCACGAAGCGACAACACCTCCGTGGGCCAGGCGCGTAGCCCCTCCCGCAACTCTGCCGACACAGCCCGCGCCCTCTGCCGCACCGTCCAGTGAACCTGAAGGTCACCCTGCCGGTCAGGCCCTGGCCGGGAGGCCGACACCCCACCGACATCCCTCTACGCCCCCTACATCCCTCTACGCCCCCGTACCACGCCCTACAGAAGGAAGAACAAGGAAGGTGAATGGGTGGGTGGGACGGGTCCCGGGGCGGTAGACGAAGGGGATCGGGCGCCGCTGGTGCTCAACGCCATGTACGAGGACGAGCACGAGCAAGGGCCAAACAATGGTGGAGAAGCGTCGCTACGGCTGACGGCGGATCTCGCGTTTCGACAACGGTGACGGCAGTACATTCGACGGCGTCCGCGACGGAACGAGCACCCGGCCTACCTCACATGGGACTGCTCGCACAGCAAGGACCACACAGTCCAAGCGCATTGACGGACTGATCGTCCGAGACCCCGAATGCCTGCAGATTGCCGAGATTGCGCGCGACTTCCATCGGGCGCATGGTGGAAACAGAGCGACCGTGACGGCAAGCAGCGCACGGTCCTGGAAGGTGAGAACCTTCCGGGAAGGACGCTTGCGGAGCCGACCGGCAGGCTCATTCCATTACCGGCCTCCAACGCTCTGAGGAGGCACAATGGTTGCTCTCTCCAACGTGCACTTCGACAAGCGCAACGATGAGGCCGAGGCCATTCAGACGGCGCTCACTCGCAGTCGGAATGAGAATCCCCGCAGGCGCCACCCCCGGGTTTCTCGGCGAGCAGACGAGATCGGCCTACGCGGCCTGGCAGCGCATGCCGGGACTCACCGGCCTGGCTGCCGATGGACTCCCCGGCTGCTCCTCACTGGCCGAACTCGGTGCGAGAGCCGGGTGGGTCGTGGACTGCGGCCATCCCGGGGCCATCACCGAGAGTTCCGTGCGCTTCTCGAAAACTCGGGAGTGTCCATCGATGAGGCCACGGCCCGCGCGTTTGCCGAGCAGGCCATGCGACAGGACCCTTGCACCGAGGAACTGGGCCACGGGGTTGGCGACGGAGCGAACATTTTGACACTCATATTCCGAGGGTCATCCTTCAAGCTGAACGCGGTGAACCGGGACGACATAAACGCAACGGGCCCGGTTCAGCCAGACCGTGCCAAGCGCAACGGCCCAACTGCTCGCGCGGCTACGCCCAGGTGATTCCCGATACGTTCGCTGAGAGGTATATCAGGCGGGCACGTCCGACCGAATCCAGGATCCGGTGGCGAACAATGCGGCAGCAATCAACCACATCTGGCGCCGGTACGGTGACATCTCGCGTGGTCGACAGGCGAATCCGCATCGTGCCCCGGCCCCCTACTGAAGGGAGGGAAGGCTATGCCTGCGCTGGCGCCCTTCCCAGGAGCGGCCTTCTTCCACAAGGGACAACGTAGTCCCGTGATCAACGCGATGGGTAAACGCCTGGTGGCGGAAGGGTGCGGGAAATACCGGACGGGTCCTGGTCCTGAGTGGACCGACGTGGATCAACAGTCGTACGCCGCATGGCAGCGCAAGCTCAGGTTCGAAGGGGCCGATGCCAACGGCATTCCGGGCAAGACCTCCTGGGACCGGCTCCGCGTCCCGACGGCGACGCCCACTGCTCCTGGTGAGCGCGTCGCATCTCCCGTACCGGGACACGGCGTCACCACCCCCCACCGGAAGAAGGGGCCTCACTGGAGCCTGGGTTACCACACCGGTGCGGACTACGCCGCTCCGGAGGGCAAGCCATGCGTCGCGGTGCGCAGCGGATCCATAGTCCGCAGCGGGCACGACGGCAGTTTCGGCCGCTTCCTTGTGCTGCGCACCGGCGGATTCGACTTCTGGTACTGCCACCTCTCCGAGCAGACGGTGAACGGGGGTTCCGTGAGAGCCGGCCAGAAGATCGGAGAAGTCGGCTCGACCGGTAATACCACCGGCCCTCATCTCCACTTCGAAAAGCGCCCGGCCGGTGGCGGCTTCGGATCCGACGTGCCCCCCACCTGGTAGCCGGGACACAAGCCGTCCTTGCATGCTCGTGGCGTGTACAGCCTGGACGTCTCGCGCAGCCCGCGCCGGGACCGGCGTGACAGCCGACCAACACGTTCCGCCCTGCGCGCGGTCCGAGATCGCCTGCGCCGACGCCGCATCCGCGCGGCGATTGCCGTCCCGGCGGACCAGTAGGGTCATCGGCTGCGTCGCGGCAGCCCAGGCGGCAGGCGACCGGCCCTTGACCGCTCGCCTCCAGGCAGCGCAACGCCGTGGAGAGGGCGATCAACAGCCTGAAGCAGTCCAGAGCCGTGGCCGCCCGCTGCGACGAGTGCGGCTACCTCTTCCTCGGCGACCGCACCCGCCGCAGCCCTGGCCATCTGACCGTTGCGCCGTTCCATGGTGTCGGCACGCACAGGACGGCGCCCGTTTCGGCAGCCCGGGCGGACCATGACGCGTAGTCCTGCGGGCCCCCCGGGCCGTTCGAAGAGCGCGACGGGCAACTCGGGATCGATGTTCAGGTCCACCGGATTGTGGTCATCGCGGTCGATGGCGTCGAGATAGTGCGCCGACTGACTGTGCGCGGCGCGCCGAGGTCGGGCCCCGGTAGAGCAGCGCGCACCAGTCGTAGGGGGCGAAGAGCCATTTCGTGTGGATCGACGATGAAGCTGTCGGCGCGTTCGATGCCGGTGTAGAGATGCCGCACGCTGGGCGCCGCCAGGACTGCTCCGCCGTAGGCGCCGTCGATGTGTACAGCCATATGTGGTGGTGTTCGCACGCGTTGGCGATGTCGTCGAGATCGTCGACCAGGCCGGCATGCGTGGTTGGGGCAGTTGCGACCACGGCGAAGACGCCTGTGGCGGACTCCAGCACCGCGTTCACGGCGGATCCGGTGAGGTGCCTCCGCTGGTCCATTGGTTCGGTGACGATCTCCGCATTCGTTCCCGTTTCGCCTTCGGCATGAGGAAGAGCGGGCCAGCTCGCGCCGTAGGCATCAAGTGCCCAAGATTGTGGGGGAGGGGAGGTGTGTGTGCCGCGACCGCCTTGTTGGTTAGGGTGGCAGGTAGGGACGGGCTGAACGTTCCCGCGCGGGCCAAGCCAGCTACGAGGGGGCGTTGGTGGGCAGTTGGCGTCGGCGGAAGCCGAGTGTCACGTCGACCGGAGTCGGTCTCGGTCAGGAGCGGGGTGTTCGGCTCGACCGTCACCGAGCAGGGGGTCCAAGCGGGAGCCGGCGGGCAGTGCACGCGCTGATCGGCCTGGGCGGTGGTCGCCGCGACAACGTCGGTTCCGAACTGCCCGCGGGAGCCGAGGTCCTGACGGGACACGGAGGTTTTGGGGGAGGCCCTGGGGTGCCCGGACCTACGGTCGCCGGAGTCGTCCGGAAACATCTGGAGGACCTGGAGCAGGGGAAACAGGGAGCCACTGATTCATGGCTGCCCACCGGTCGGATGAAGGGCCGCGCTCTCACCCCGCCTCGGGAAGTCAAGATCCGCAACAACGTCCCACGATCACGGCGAAGCACAGGTCGACCGGACGCGGTGGGAGCGTGACCGGCCGGTCGGGGCCCGCAGTGCTGCCTCCGTCGTTGCGCGCGTGGCTCGGGCTGATGGCGGCCCTCGCCGCGGTGACGGTCGTCGTGGTCGGGGTCCTGTACGCCGGCGACAGCGAGCCCGGCAGGGTGGACGCGCGGATCTGGGCGGCGGTGGACGGTGTGGGGGCGCCGTGGCGGCACGTCGCTCTGGCCACGGACTACCTGGGGGAGCCCGTGGGAGCGGCGACGCTG
Source organism: Streptomyces europaeiscabiei (assembly GCF_001550375.1). GTDB lineage: Bacteria > Actinomycetota > Actinomycetes > Streptomycetales > Streptomycetaceae > Streptomyces > Streptomyces europaeiscabiei. Next base: position 20,167 of record NZ_LRTR01000907.1, read on the forward strand.
GTTGTGGCCACCGTGACGGGCTGTCTGCTGCTGGGACGGCGTCGCTCGGCGGTGCTCGTCGTCGCCGGCGCCACCATGACCGTGGGCACGGCGACGTTGCTCAAACACCTGGTGGGGCGCACCATCCACGGCGACGACAACCTGTCCTACCCGAGCGGGCACACCGCCTTCCTCACCGCGCTCGCCCTTGTGGTGGCGCTGCTCGCGACCGGCCGCCTCGGCCTCGGCAGGACGGCCGGCACGCTCCTGGTGCTCGCCGCGGCGCTGGTCGCGGGCGCCGCCATGGGCTGGGCGCAGGTCGTGCTGGGCGCGCACTACCCGACCGACGTCCTCGGCGGCTGGTGCACCGCGCTGGCGGTGACACCGGCGACCGCGTGGCTGGTCGACCGGATGGCCGACGCCGGTCCGCCGGAGCGTCGCTGACGCCACACCATGCCCCGCCCCGCCCCCCACGTCACGCCAATCGGCGGAACACGGGCTTCACCGGCCGCCCGGCCAGCCAAGGGGTGGGGTCGGCGGCGTCGAGTGCCTTCCGGTACACCGCACAGGCCTGGGCCACCACGTCGACGGTGTGATCGATGTCGGCGTCGCTGAGTGCGCTGCTCACCACGAACGACGGGGCCAGCACCCCGCCCGCGAGGAGCCGGCGCAGGAACAGGGTGCGGTACTCCTGCGACGGCTGCCGGTTCTCGTCGAGGGTGGCGAAGACCAGGTTGCTGGCCCGGCCCCGGACGACGACGTGGTCGCCGACGCCCATGCCGGCCGCGGCGTCGCGGACACCGGCGGCCAACCGTTCGCCGAGGGCGTGCAGCCGCGCGGTGACGCCCTCTTCGACGTAGGTGGTCTGCACGGCCATCGCGGCTGCCAGGGAGTGCGTCTCCGCACCGTGCGTGGTGGACAGCAGGAACACCCGGTCGCCGGAGTGACGCAGCCCGCCCAGCTCCATCAGATCGCGGCGCCCGGCCAGCGCGGAGACGGCGCATCCGTTGCCCAGCGCCTTGCCGAACGTGGAGAGGTCGGGTACGACGCCGTACAGGCCCTGGGCGCCAGCCTCGGACCAGCGGAAGCCGGTGATCATCTCGTCGAAGACCAGGACGCAGCCGTGCCGGTCGGCCATCGCGCGCAGGCCGGCGAGGTACCCGGGCGGCGGCTCGGTGTGGGTGGCGGGTTCGAGAATCAGGCAGGCGACCTCGTCCCGGTACCGGGTGAGCAACTCCTCCGTGGCGGCCAGGTCCCCGTAAGGGAACGCCACGGTCAGTTCGTCGGTCACCGCCGGAATGCCGGCGGACATCGGCGTGGTGCCGATGAACCAGTCGTCGGTGGAGAAGAACGGGTGGTCGGCGCAGATGGCCACCCGCGGGCGCCCGGTGGCGGCGCGGGCGAGGCGCACCGCGGCGGTGGTGGCGTCGGAGCCGTTCTTCGCGAACTTCACCATCTCGGCGGTCGGCACCGTGGCCAGGAAGCGTTCCGCTGCTTCGACCTCCACGATGGACGGCCGGACGAAGTTGCTGCCGCGGTCGAGTTCCCGTCGCACCGCCTCGATCACGCGTGGGTGGGCGTGGCCGAGGCTGACCGACCGCAGCCCGGAGCCGTACTCGACGTAGCGGTTGCCGTCGACGTCCCACACGTGGGCACCACGGCCGTGGCTGATGACCGGGGCCAGATCCTCGGGGTACTGGTCGTCGCCCTTGGCGTAGGTGTGCGCGCCCCCGGGGATCAGGGTGTGCAGCCGCTCGTTCGCCGTCCGCGACCGGGGCAGGAGGAGCTCTTCGGTGGGTTCGGTGTCCACGTCGACCTCAACTCTCTTTCTGCTGCAGGACCTCGGCGAGGCTAGGCGCCTCCCGATCCCGCTTCGACATGGATGTGACCGGCAGCGGCCAGGGAATGGCGAGTTCCGGGTCGTCGAAGGCGATCGTCACGTCCTCGGCCGGATCGTGCGGGCGGTCGATCCGGTACGAGGTGTCGGCGGACTCGGTCAGCGCCTGGAAGCCGTGCGCGCACCCCGCCGGGATGTACAGGGTCACCTGCGTCTCGCCGGACAGCTCGAAGGAGGCCACGTTGCGATAGGTCGCAGAGTCCGTCCGCAGGTCCACGACGACGTCGAAGATCTTCCCGTACGAACACCGCACCAGCTTGGCCTCGCCGGCGCCGGACCGCAGATGCAGGCCGCGCAGCACGCCCCTGACCGAGCGGGACAGGCTGTCCTGGACGAAGGCGTTCGGGTCGAGGCCCACCGAGCGGACCACGGCGGCGTCGAAGGTGCGGCAGAAGGAGCCGCGCTCGTCGGCGTACGGCGTGGGCTCGAAGAGGTAGGCGCCGGTGATCGCCGGGACTTCGGTCGCTTTCAAGGAGTCTCCTGCCGAGCGTGGGCGTGGTCGGTTGCCGGGAACAGAGCCGCGGTCAAGGCGGTGAACTGGTGCTCGAGTTGCCGGGCGGCGATCTCGTTCCGCTCGGTGAGGGTCCGACGCAGCTCCGCCGATCTCTTCTCCAGCGTCCGGAACTGCTCGTACAGCAGGTCGGCGTCGACCTCGCGAGCCGGGTGACAGTACGCGTCCAGCCCCATCCGGGCCATGAGCGCGTCGCTCTTCGCCGCATAGCTGAGCGCGAGCGTCGGCGTGCCGGCCTTCAGCGCGCAGACCAGGTTGTGGTACCGGGTCGCCACCACGGTGTCGGCCGCCGCCGTCTCCTTCATCAGGTCTGCGAGCGAGGCCGCTTCGGCAGCGGTGACCAGCGGTGAGTCCACCGCGTCGAGGATCGAGGCCGCCACCGGCGCATCGCACTCGTCGCCGGTGAGCAGCCGGACCGGCCTGCCGTCCTCGACCAGCGCGCGGACGAAGCGGGTCGTCCCGTCGAGGTAGCGCCGGTGGATCTCGTCGGCCCGGGCGCGGTCGTCGTCGCCGCCGTGGAAGTCCATGACGCCGACACATACCAGGCCCGGCGGGCCCGAAGACGTGTTCGTCGGCGGTGTCGGCAGGGCGAAGGCGAGGTCCGGGTAGACCTCGTCGCGCGCGGTGTCCACGCCCATCGCCCGCATCGCGTCGCGGGACAGGGGGTCGCGGTACGACCGGTAGGCGGCCAGCCGCGCCGACCAGCGCACCAGGGTCCGGGTCGGCCGGTTGC
>NZ_LRTR01000908.1 GCF_001550375.1 Streptomyces europaeiscabiei
GCGGCGACCTCCGGGTCCAGCTCGTGCAGGGGCGTGTTCAGAAGCGACATGCGTACGACCTCGTCTTCTCAGCCGGCGGTGCGTATTGAGCAACTTGTCGAGCGATACGCAACATCGTCCAAGAGGTCGGGGGTCCGGTCAAGGGCGTCGGCGGAGAACCGGCGCTCCGCCGCCGCGCTCGTCGTCACGGTCCGAGCCGGTCCTTGACCCTCCTGGGTCGGCCGCGATCGCTTCCCTGGACCGGACGATCTTGTCGAGGTCGAGCACCGGACAGTCGCGGGGCGCGGGCGGCCTGCCGGGATCGATGATCTCGGCAGGCGGGACGCGGTGAAGCGCCCGGCCCGTCGACCGTGACGGACCGGGCGCTCGCCGTTCACCTCGGCGCATCCCCCGCTCATACGGCGCCACGGTGATCCGGTCGATCAGCGATCAGCGATCAGCGATCGGCGGTGCGGGGCGGGTGCGGAGCGGCACGCCGGGGAAGGCGTCCGAGGTGTAGGTGGTGCGTCGCCGTGCGGCAGTTCCTCGGAACGGAAGGTGAGGCCGCCCACGAGGTGTGCCGCGGGGTCATGCCGGGACGAAACCCGGCCACCAGGGCGGGACGTTCCCCGGGCACAAGGGGTCGGGGTAGGAGTCCGGCATGCCGAGCCATGTCACGAGGAACCAGGTGAACCACAGGGTGAAGACGAACCCCCGCGGCCAGTGCCGCCCCCCGATGACGTCGTCCGAGGGCGCCGTGCAGGATCGTCCACGGGATCGCGGCGGCGATCCACACGAGTGGGGCGAGGAGGAGCAACGTCATGCCGTCGGCGGCACCGCTGCCGACGTCACAAGCCGCCCGGGCCCTCCCGATGGTGGCAACGGACACCACCGCGGTCAGCCCTCCGAAGAGGACACCGAACATCGTCCCCCTGAACCAGGGGTTCGGAGGACTCGACGGCCCCGCTCCCGCCCTTCTCCACCTCTCCTCGCCGTGGGGGCGGTGCGTAACGACATGCGGGGGCAGCTTCTCGGCCACCGGGGCGAGAGAATGTCGTGGTAATTGTGGTGCAGAGCGAGCAGGTGTGCTGCACACTTCCCGGGTGATCGTTCTGCAGCCCGTCCTGGAGCTCTGCGCCTCCGACGGCTTCACCCTCTGGCCCGTCGCCGAGTGCGAGCCGTACGGCTTCATGGCGCTCCATGGCTCACTCGATCCCGCCGAGGTCGGCACAGCGGTGATGAGCATCGCCGATTACAACAACCTCGATCCCGAGGACGACGGCCGCGCACCGCGGCCCGCCGACCCGCTCGGGGGCTTTCTGCACGGACTGCTCACGATGGACGACCTCCTGTCATCCGGTGGTCTGCGGATCACTGACACCGCAACCGGCACCACGCTGCTGCCGGGCTGCTGCACCAGCCTCAACGAGAGAGGCGACTGGCTCGACGTCGTCGACGGCAAGGGCTGTGCCTCCTTCGGCCACGACCCCTCATCGCTCGTCGAACGGCACGGCGAAATCGTCCGGTTGACCCTCGATGTCGAGCACGACAACAGCGCGGTGATCGAGCTACCCGTCACGGACCTGCGCCGCCTGCTCGCCGGTGCGGAGCGCGACCTGAACGCCTTCCTCCAACTGACTGCCGCCTGGGCCGCCCTGCACCTGCCCGACTACGCCGCCCCCCTTACCTCGGCCCTCGGCCGTGCGCTCAACGTGCCGCCGCCGGTCGGGGGCTGAAGGCCCGCGCGCAACGGGGTTCCCTACGCTCCCGACGCGGTCGCCAACGCGCACGGCACCTCTCCGCACCACCTCGGCCGGTTCACCTGACGGGTCCGCGGACCGTATCGGGGCGGAACCCGCTGGAGCCCGGCACCGTGGCCGCCGTACCCCCGACCCCGGCGTCTCCGTGTCGCCGGCGCCGGCAATCCGCGCATCGACCCGTCCGCGTCCGGCGACGGACTGCGACACCGACCGCTGGGGCAGGCCGCCGATCGGGCTCCGCCTGTGCGGTGTGGACCGTCTCCTCGCCCACGGAACGGCCACCGACCGCACGTCGACCGGCCACCTGACAGCACGTCGACCGACCACCTGACCTCGGCGGGCTTCTGGGAGCCGACCCGCACCGACCTGCACCGACCCGCAACGACCTACACCGACCGGCGCCGGGAACACGGGATCTGACGTCGCGCCCACCTGGGGCGAAACGGTCCGGTACTCCGTGGTCGCCTGTGCCCGGCCGTTTTGCTCGGACGGCCCGGACCCGGACCCGGACCCGGACCCGGACCCGGACCCGGACCCGGACCCGGACCCGGACCCGGACGGGGCACGGACCCGGACGGGGCACGGTGTCGCAAGGTTGAGGCCTCAAGTACCCGGTGAAAGTTTGGTAAGGCTCGCCTTATATTGTGTAGTCGAGCCCCCGGATGTCGCTGCCGCACACCGGGGGCGCGATCTGCCCGCCGCAAGACAGGACCGACCATGCGCACCACTCCCCGCCGCCTCCTGGCGGCTCTCGCCCTCACGCCGATGCTCGCCGGTTGCTTCGCCTCCGGCGAGGACGGCTCAGGTGCGAGCGGTGGGTCGGGAGCGGCCGGCCGCCTGCGGATAGCCCTCGCCGTGCCGCCGGTGCAGGCCCTGTCGCCGTACAGCAATGACGCCACCGTGCTCAGCAAGCTCTCGGTGGCCGAGGGACTCACCGCTCTGGACGAGGACGGCGCCGCCGCACCCGCCCTGGCGAGGTCCTGGACAAGGAAGAACGCCACGACCTGGACCTTCGAGCTGCGCAAGGCCACCTTCCAGGACGGCACCGACGTCACTGCCGAGTCGGTCGTCAACGCGCTCGACCACGCGAACGAGGCCGAGACCAAGCCGCGCGTGCTGAGCGACGTGACGCTGACCGCCGAGGCCGACGACGCCGACACCGTCACCATCAGCACCAAGACCGCCGATCCGGTCCTCCCGCTGCGCCTCGCCAGCCCCGCCCTCGGCATCCTCTCCGAGAAGGCGTACGCCACCGACGGCACCGTCAGCCCCGTCGGCACCGGCACCGGCCCCTTCGCGATCACCAAGCTGACCGGAAAGACCAAGGCCGCCCTCGACCGCTACGACGGCTACTGGGGCGGCAAGGCCAAGGCGTCCGGCATCGACGTCAGCTGGATCGCCGACGGCACCGCCCGCGCCAACGCCCTGCGCGGCGGCGACGTCGACATCGCCGAATGGATCCCCACCGCCCAGGCGAAACTCCTCGACGAGAACACCCGCCACGAAGTGCCCTCCGTGCGCACCGACAGCCTGATCCTCAACACCGGCAGCGGCATCTTCACCGACGCGGCCCTGCGTGCCGCCGCCCGTGAGGGCGTGGACGGAGGCGTCCTCGTCGACTCCGTCTTCGGCGGATACGCCGACCCCGCGCAGGGTCTGTTCGGGCCGGCCGTCTCCTGGGCCGCCGACCGGCGCGTCGAGGTGACCGGCCGGGCCAAGGCCGTGACCACCGCGCAGGTGAAGGCGGAGACGAAGGGCAAGACCCTGCGCCTGGCCACGTACACCAACCGCGCCGAACTTCCCGAGGCCGCGACGGTCCTCCAGCAGCAGCTGGAGAAGGCCGGGTTCACCGTGAAGCAGGACGTACGCGAGTACACGCAGATGGAGGCCGACCTCCTCGCGGGCAGGTACGACGCCCTCGTCTTCTCCCGGGTCACACTCCTCGACACCGGCGACGCGGTGGCCTACCTCGCCAGCGACTACACCGGTGACGGCGTCTACAACATCGCGGGCCTGAAGGACGAGAAGGTCGACGAGGCCATCAAGTCCGCCGCCGGGGAGGGCGACACGGCCGAGCGGCAGAAGAAGATCATGCAGGCCGAGGTGGAGATCCTGCGCACCGACGCCGTCGTCCCGCTGGTCCACGAGAAGGTCGTGCAGGGCATCTCCGACGAGGTCGAGGGTGTCCTCCTCGACCCCCGGGAGCGCTCCCTCGTCGACGTCGACACCCGCCTGAAGTAACCGCCGATGAGCACCACGTCGTCAGTCGGCGCCCAGGGCGGCCCGACCCGGTGGCACGCGGGGGCCGGCCGCGTCGCCGCGGGAACCGCGCTGCTGGCGGCCGTCGCCTTCCTGCCCTGGCTGTCCGGTGTCGACCCCGCCCTGACCGTCCTGCGTGCCCGCTCCGCCGACCAGGACCCGACCCCGGCCCAGCTGACCGCCGTACGCCAGCAACTGGGCCTGGAGGAAGGGCCGTTCGCCCACTTCACGCGATGGCTGGGCGGTCTGGTGCGCGGCGACGCGGGCACCTCCTGGGTGTCGGGCGAACCGGTGCTGCCCCAGGTGACGACCGCCCTCGCGGTCTCCGTCACGCTCATGCTGGGCGCGCTGGCGGTCACCACCGCGGTGGCCGCGCTCGTCTGCGCCCGCACGCTCCACCTCGGCTCCCGGCGAAGGCTGCGGCGGAAACGGGCGGGCACCGTGGCCGCCGTCCTCGCCGCGTTGCCCAAGTTCCTGCTCGCCTCACTGCTGGCGACGGTGTTCGGGGTGTGGCTGGGCTGGTTCCCCTCGCAGGGCTGGGAGGGGCCGCAGTCGATGGTGCTGCCCGCCCTCGCCCTCGGTGTGCCCTCCGGGGCGATGATCGGCGGTCTCCTCGACCAGTCCCTGCCCGCCGCCTTCAACGAGCCGTGGGCACGGACCTGGCGCGCCTACGGATACCCGGGCCGCCGTATCGCGCGCACCGCGCTGCGCCGCGCCCTGGCCGGGGTGCTCCCGCAGCTCCTGCCGACCGTCGTCGCCCTGGTCGGCGGTGCGGTCGCGGTGGAGAAGATCTTCAACATCCCGGGCCTCGGCCGTCTCGCGCTGGACGCGGCGATCGCCCAGGACATGCCGCCACTGCAGACCGCGACGCTGGCCCTGGTCCTGCTCGGCGTCTGCGCCGGCTTTCTCATCCAGGCGGTGCGGCACGCTCTGCTCGGACCGGCCCTGCGGGACGGCGCGCTGCCCGCCCTGCACCCGCCCACGCTCGTACGGACACGGTCGCTGCCCTGGGTCATCGGATGCTGCGCCGTCGCCCTGCTCGCCCTGGTCGTGTCCGGCCTCCTGCGCGACCCCTTGCACGTGGAGACGACGGCCCGGCTGCTGCCGCCCTCCTTCGCGCATCCCCTCGGCACCGACTCGCTCGGCCGCGACCTGCTGGCCCGGCTGGGTCACGGAGCCCTGCGCACGGTGGGCGCGGCCCTCGCGGTGACCGTGGTCAGCGCCTTCGCCGGACTTGTCATCGGTACGGCCGCACGGCTGGGGGCGGGTCTGACCGAGGTGGTGTCGACGCTGCCGGCCGTCCTCGCCGGACTGCTCACGACAGCGGTGACCGGACCGTCGGTCTGGGGCGCCGCGTGCGCGGTGTGCGTGGTGGCCTGGACCCCGTACGCCGCCCAGGCCGCCGCCCTGCTCGAACAGGAACGGGCCAGTGGCCACCTGCTCGCGTCGGTCTCCTTCGGCGCGGGCCCCTCCTACCTCCTGCGCCACCACCTGCTGCCCGCGGTCCTGCCCGCGTTGGTGCGCAACGCCCTGCTGCGACTGCCCACCACGGTCCTCGTCCTGGCCTCCCTCGGCTTCCTCGGCCTGGGTGAACAGCCGCCCACCCCGGAGTGGGGCCGCCTGCTCTCGGAGAACCAGCCCTACGTGGAACTCGCCCCCTGGACCGTACTCGGCCCGGCCACCGCCCTCGTTCTCCTCTCCGTCCTCGCCGTCTCCGCCACGGCATGGGGACGCACCCGAACCCGACGCCACACCACGGGGCCCGCTCCCGCCCGACCGGCGGGGCGATCTCGTGAGCCCCGCCCGACCGGCGGGCGACCTCGTGAGCGCTGACACGGGACACCCACGCGCCCTCGGCACCGGCCAGGCCATCGACACTCCGGCCGCCCTTGTCGCGACGCACGGCTGCCGGGGCACCTCGGCGGACGACTGGTGACCCCGGCCTCGACCGTGGGCTCGGCTGCGGGCTGGACGACAACCCGCACTGGCCGGCCCGGGGCACTCCACGCCCCAACACCCCAACGCCGAACTCCGCGCCCCGGCTCGCCCGGCCCTGCCCCCACGGGACCGCCCCGTGCCGTCAGTGCTTCTGCGCCACAGCGCCCAACTGCGGTACGACCGTGGGCTCGTCGCCGGGATCAGGGCGCCACAGGGAGCACGGGACCAGGCCCGGTTCCAGGAGTGTCAGGCCGTCGAAGTACTGGCTGACGTCCTTGACGCTGCGAGCCGTGACCGGCGGCTTGGCGTTGGCGTTCCAGAACTCCATCGCCTCCAGTTGGAGGTCGCCGCCGAGTTCGGGCTCGGTCGTGGGATGGGTCAGCACCAGGAAGCTGCCGGGGGCGAGCGGCTCCAGGAGCCGGCGCGTGATGGTCTGTGCCTCGGTGTCGTCGAGGACGAAGTTGAGAATGCCGAGCAGCATCAGGGCGACGGGCTCGGTGAAGTCGAGCGTCCGGCCGGCGATGCGCAGGATGGTGTCCGGGTCGTGCGCGTCGGCGTCGATGTAGGCGGCGGCGCCGTCCTCGGTGCTGGTCAGCCGGGTCCGGGCGTACGCGAGAACCACGGGGTCGTTGTCGACGTACACGATCCTCGACGCGGGCGCGATGCGCTGGGCTATCTCGTGGGTGTTCTCCAGGGCGGGCAGGCCGGTGCCGATGTCGAGGAACTGGCGTATCCCGTGCTCCTCGGCCAGGTGGCGCACGGCGCGGGTGAGGAACTGCCGGTCGGCGGACGCGATGTCACGGATGACGGGAATCAGGCCTGCGACGTGATCACCGACCTGGCGGTCGACCTCGTAGTTGTCCGTGCCGCCCTGCCAGTAGTTCCAGACGCGGGCGTTGTGCGCCGTGCCGGTGTCGGGGCGCTCGAGCGGGGTGTCGTCGTCGGCCTGGATCTCGCTCACGTCTTCCTTTCCTCGCACGCCCAGGAATGCGATGGCTGCGGGCAGTTGAGGCCCGCTGCGGCGTGACGTGGCGTCATTGTGCCGCTCCCGTTCCCCTCGCGTCGCGGGGAAACGCCCGGTTCGGGTACGGACGGGCCTCGGGCCGCGGCTCGCCCATGTCCATCGGCTCCTGGCAGCTGCCTGAGCGGGCGCGGGAGCCGGTGCCTGCCTGCGGGACCGGCCGGAACAGTCGTCGCCCGACCCGTCGCGCGTTCAGGACGACGTCACCCCGCAGGCGGCGGCCGCGCCCGACGCCGAACTCAGGATGCGGCGGCCGATTCGGCGCCTTCGGCCACCTCGGCGACATGACCGGTGCCGGCCGCTTCGTCCTGCGCCATGCGAAGGAAACGCCGGATCGCCTCGGCCGACATGTCGAGCGCTTCGGACGCGGACTGCTCGTCACCGAACATCTGCACGGCTTCGGTGACAGCCACGGCCAGCTCGGCCTCCGCCTTGCGGACCTTGACCTCGGCCTTGTCCACGGTGTCGACGACCGCCAACTGGCGGCGCTGCTTCTCCTGAAGTCGCTGCTTGCGGGAAAGTGTCTTGTCAGAGTTCTGCACAGTCATGACCAAGATCATAATTGGTCGGGAGCGCACCCATGAAATCGCCAACTCGCCTGTCATGCGGCGATGTTCATGGCCCACGGGCTCCGCCGTGGTGCCGCCGTCCTGTACGACCCTCAGACTTCGGCAGCTGCACGAGAGGGACCCGCCTGGTCTTCAGCGGGGCACCCGTGACGCTGCGCCACCGGACACCCAGGACCATCGCGGAGGCGACGGGTCCCGTCACCGTGTCTCCGCCGCTCGGTGTGTGAACATGCTTGTGCGGCCGGGTGGGCAGGGTGTCGGATCGGGCAGAGTGGATCGGGCAGGGTTGGACCGTGCGCGCGGTGAACGCAACGGTGAGCGCCCCCAGGGGCGGCACCGGTCACAGGTTGTGAAAAAGGGGGAATCATGCGTTCTCTGACCTTCGTCTTCGGTACGGGGCGCAGCGGCTCGACGGCGCTGTCACGCATCCTCAACGCCCACCCGGACGTGCTGAGCCTGAACGAGTACATGGCCTCGGTGGGCGACGCGACCTTCCCCGAAGGGCAGGTGGGCGGCGAGGAGTTCTGGCAGGCGCTCTTCCGGCCCGCGCCGCACTTCGAGCAGATGATCCGCAGCGGGCTGCCGCTGCCTGAGTTCCTCCACACCCGCCGCCCCGGCCGGTACTCGGCGCGCACCGAGGGCATTCCCGCGCTGTCCCTGATGGTGCTGCCGCACCTCACCGACGACCCGGACGGGCTCCTCGACGCACTCGGCGCGGCGGTGGTCCGGTGGCCGGAGCGCACCGCGGCCGAGCATCACCGGGCCCTCTTCGGCCTGCTCTGCGCCCGGTTCGGACGCACCGCCGTCGTGGAGCGCTCCGGCTACTCGACCGGCTGGGTGCGGGGACTGCGGGAGGTCTTCCCGGACGCGAAGTTCGTGCACATGTTCCGCGACGGCCCGGACTGTGCCCTGTCCATGAGCCGTCATCCCGGCTACCGCGTGATCTCTCTGCTTCGCGAGATCAAGACCCGCTCCGGTGTCGACAGCTTCGCCGCCCTGACCCCCGAGCATGTGCGCGCGCTGCCCCCGGACCTGGCGCCCCTGCTCGACGAACGCTTCGACCCCGCGCTCGTGCGCGACCGGCGCATCCCGCTGCGGACCTTCGGTGCCCTGTGGTCCGAACTCGTCACCGAGGCAACGGAGTTCCTCACCCGGCTCCCCGCCGACCAGCGCACCACCCTCGCCTACGAGGACCTGCTGGACCACCCCGCCGAAGAACTGACCCGCCTGGCGGACTTTGTCGGCGTGGTTCCCCTGCCCCAGTGGTTGCACACCTCGTCCGCCCTGCTCGACCACAGTCGGCGCGGCTCCGCCCGAAGCCTGCCCGCCGCCGACCTCGCCGAACTGCGGGCCGACTGCGCCCCGGGTCAGCGCGTCCTGGGGATATAGCGTTCACCTGTCATTATTGCAACGAGCTGGCTAGAGTTTGTTGCGTTGATATCAACTCCATTGCAATGAAAAGACGCTCACTGCCTGCCAATACTCCATTCCTGTGCAATATTGATGTTGCCACATTCTTGAAGGCAACGTAGCGTTTCTGCATCAGGAAACTGTGTGTCGATCTCTTGTAGGTCGAGAGGCGCATGTTTCGCGGGATGCGTGTTCAAGGGGGTCATCTCATGGGGACAGCGCGGAGCCGGCGGCAGACGGCACCCGGCGCGCTCACCGCCTTCGCCCGCTTCGTGCTCTGTGGCGGCGGAGTGGGGCTCGCCTCCAGCTTCGCGGTGGCGGCCCTCGCCTCCTGGATTCCCTGGGTCCTGGCCAACGCCCTGATCACCGCGGCTTCCACACTCCTCGCCACCGAGCTGCACGCCCGCTTCACCTTCGGTGCGGGCGGGGGTGCGACCTGGCGCCAGCACGCTCAGTCGGCCGGGTCCGCGGCGGCCGCGTACGCCGTGACCTGCGTGTCGATGCTCGCCCTGCAGGAGCTGGTGGCGGCACCCGGTGCGGTGCTCGAACAGGTCGTCTATCTGTCCGCCTCCGCACTCGCCGGCGGCGCACGGTTCGCGGTGCTGCGCCTCGTCGTTTTCGCACGGAACCGCTCGCAGGTCGCGATCACCGTCCGCGCCACCCGTCCCGTGCACCCGACCGTGGTGGCCCGCGCCGCGGCACCCGCCGGCCCGGCTGTGCTCTGCCGAGCAGCCTGACCGGTTCGGCCTGACCGAGCCGCCGCCGCGCGGCCCGACCGTCAGGGGGTGGGGCTGCAGGTAGCCCTTGAAGGTCATGGCGTAGTTGTGGGCGGGGTAATGCGGAAGCGGGCGGGACGGCGCAGGGCGGGACGGAACCGAAGCGGTGGAGGGAACGTTCGGGCGGGTTGCCTCGTTGCCTTCGAGTCCGTTCTCGTCGTACTCCTTGGGAGCATCGTGCCGCAGTCCACGCCCGCACCCTCCGCAGTCCTCCCCGCACTTCCGACCCTGAGCGCGCAGGCCGAGCGACTCATCGAGCTGGGTGTGCACGAGCTCGCCGGGCTGCCCGCCGACGAGCTTCGTACCTTCGCCGAGGCCGCTGACGCCGCTGACGCACCCGAGTCCGGCGACGGCCCCCTGCTCGCGCTTCACCCGGACCTTGTCCCTGCCTCCGCCCTCGCGCCGCTGCTCCGACGGGACGGCAAGCCGGGTTTCGTCGTCACCGACATGCCCGACGTCGACCGCTTCGCCCCCTGCGCCATCGAGCTGCCTGACGCCCGCCTCTACCTCGTCACCGGCCCTGATCGCGGTGACCACATGGCCAACTGGAGCCCGGAGGAGGCGCTGCCCGCCCTCACCAAGGAGGACCGCACGCCGCTGCTGCTCACCGAGGGCATCCACTGGGTGCTCCAGCAGCCGGCGGTTCTTGAGCGCAACCGCTGTTTCATGACCATCGGCTCCCGGCTGCGCAAGGAGAACGGCACGCTGGACGCCCGAACACCGGCGATCTGGATCAGCAACGGCACCGGGCGGGACGGCAGCGAGCGCCGCAACGCACCCAAGGTCGGCTGGTGCTGGTGGGGCAACAGGCACACCTGGCTGGGCTTCGCCTCCGCGACGGACCGTGGGATCCAGGACCTGTAAGGAGCCGTGACCATGTGACGGGGTGGGGGAAGACGCCGCATCACGGCTTGCTGCCGCGGCCGCAGGAGAAGCCGGCGACGTGGGCGAACAGGGAGGCGAAGCCGAGGCTGCCGGTGATGGCGCCTGCTCTCGCACACCGAGGGGCCGGTGGCGACCATCGCCCGTCGCCCCGGCTTCCCCGAACCCGCCGACTTCGGCAGGCTCTTCACCCGCCACAGCGAGGTCGCCCCCGGCTCTTTCCGTAGGGGTATCAGAGCCAGCAGTGACAAAGGCGCCGCCGAGGCGCCGCCCGGGAGGCATTCGTCCATGCCGGGTGGGGCGGGTTCGCAGGGGGGCCGTACAAAGCGGCGACGGCCCGGAAGCCGTCGCCGCGTGTTCGGTGCTGGGGGAACATGTCAGCGCTGTGTGTAGACGAAGCCGAGCTTGTCGATCTCGTCACCGGCACGCCCGTGGAACCCGGCGATCTGCCAGCCCGACGGCACGGTGCGCGTCACGCAGTCGGACGTGGTGGTCCCGCCGGACAGGCTCCTGCCGAGGTTGGTCGTGAACTTGGCGGAGAAGATCCGGGTGTGGCCGTTCTTCTGGCCCTGACAGAGCTGGGCGGAGGTGACGTACTCCCCGCTGCCCAGGGACAGGGACGACAGCGTGCCACCGGTGCCGCCGTGGGTGAGGACCGTGCCGTTGCCGAGCGTCAGGCCGACACCGTCGATACGGGAGCCGCTGCGCAGCGAGAGGGTCACGGGGCGCGCCCCCGCCGGTACGGCGTCGATGTCGGTGTAGTAGTCGCCGTGGGGCCCGCCGAACTGATTGCTGAGCCGGAAATTCGGATCGCGCGACCAGGAGAAGCCGACCGCGACCGGGTCGTGGTCGGACAGCATGAGCCCGCCGTCGGTGAGGAACGTGGCGTGCTCGTTGTTGTAGGACGTGGCGTCGAGCGACACGAGTTTGCTGCCGCGGTACAGGACCTTGTCGACGATCTCGCAGGTGTTGGGCACCGTGGGGCCGGTCTGGTCGCAGACCAGGGCATCGCTGCCCTTGACCGGCGGTGTGCCGCCGCGGATCAGCCGCACCCAGGGGTCGGTGAGCCCGTTGGTGGCGGCGAACTCGGCGATGGTGTCGCCGCTGCGGGTGTAGCGGGTGTTGGTGTCGCCCATGACCACGACGGCGTTGCCGGCCGAGTGGGTCTTGATGAAGGCCGTCAGCTGGCTGAGGTTGTCGGCGCGCGAGGCCAGGTCGCCGGCGTTCGTGCCGGCGTTGGTGTGCAGGTTGTAGAAGTCGGCGTACACCCCTTCGGCGAGGCGCACCCGCATGAAGGTGAACCCCTTGGGGGTCAGGCAGTCGCCGGAGTCGAACTGGCAGGAGTTCCAGCGCACCCGCTCGAAGTCGTCGATGTCGTAGGGAAGCTTGGACAGGGTGTTCAGCCCACTGCCGATGGCCGCGCCGCCGCTGGTGGGGGTGCGGTAGGCGTGCGCGGCGTCGCCGGCATAGAGGTGGGCGTGGTAGTTGAAGTCCTCCTCCACGTGCACGATGTCGTACGGCGCGATGCGCCGGCCGATCTCCGTGGTGCTGGACTCGCGGGGCGTGGACGCGCTGGAGAGGATCTCCGGCAGGCCCGCGACGTTGTAGGTGAGGGCACT
Organism: Streptomyces europaeiscabiei; assembly: GCF_001550375.1. Taxonomy (GTDB): domain Bacteria; phylum Actinomycetota; class Actinomycetes; order Streptomycetales; family Streptomycetaceae; genus Streptomyces; species Streptomyces europaeiscabiei. The sequence continues at coordinate 12,214 of NZ_LRTR01000908.1, forward strand.
GAAGGACCCGGAGGCCGGGTCCGCGGCAACGGCGGGGGACGCGTTCGTGACGAACCCGCCGCAGGTGAGGGCCGCGGCCGCGAGGCAGGTGAGAAGACGGCGCATGAAGCGGTACTCCTGTGAAGTGGAGAGGGGCAGCGGGAACTTACCGCTGGTAACTCACTTCTGTCGCCGGTCGGGGCGGAGGAGATCGAAACTTGACCGCGTGGTCCGGACCAGGGTCCTGGAACCGGGTCGGGCGCGAGAGGACAGCCGTCGCGGCATCGCCCGCCTCGTCCCGCGAGAAATGCGTCCGGACGGTCGCAAGTTTGGTGACGGTTCGACTCGGGGCTGCTGGTGGAGTTCATGAGAGCTGAGGCGAGGACTCGGTGGCGACGGACCGGGTGACGTCCCGCCTTTCGAAGGTCATCGGCAACGGCGGAGAGCGGGTCGGCGCCGCTGCCGTCGACTCGGTCGCGACATGTCCACGAGGGCGTGGGGGCACGTGGGTGACACCCCTCGTTCGATCATTCCCATGAATCCGACCGTCGTGCTGGTGCACGGGGCGATGCACACCCCCTGGATCGTCGGCCCGTCGCGTGAGCGGGCCAGGCGCCGCTGGATCTCCTGCCGGTAGTCCTCCGGCGTCCGGTCGAGACGAGGTCGCACGACAAGCCGAGTACCTGTTTCTGGACCTTTGCCCATGAGGTGGCCCATGAGGTGGCCCATGAGGTGGTCCACGAGGTGGCCCATGAGATGGCCCATGAGAACAGAGGCGCCGGGGCCTCGCCATGCAGAGGACATGGAGGGAGTGAAGGCCGACGCCGAGGCGTGCGACGTGCGTGGTGGACGTTCTCCGACGGGGAGTGAGCGGGAGGCACTCACTCGTCCGAAGTGTCGTGCTGCATCTGTTGGTCTGCCAGAACACGGACCGTCCCAGGCGCGTAGGAGCGGCGGCCGAACGGCCTGGGGCCTTCGGCGGTAGCTGCCCTTCCGCGTCGCTTGGTGCTGTTGTGGGACGCCCGGGGATCGCTCCCCGGGGGTGGCACCGGCGTCAGCCGGTGTCTTCTCGCTTCGACGCCCCTTGCCCGGGAGCCTTGCGGGCTCCGGGACTTCCAGGGGCTCGGCGAGCGTTTTGGGTCTCCCCCCTGTCGGAGGCGACCGTCTTGAGTTTTCTGTGCGCCGCGTCAACGATGCTCGCGGTGCTGTTCACGTGTCGGTGTACGACCGCCCCGCACGAGGGGCAGTGGACCTTGCTGCACGATGGGTCGGAGCTTGGGTTTCGCTCCTTGCACGTCGCGCAGGAGGCGGTGACGGGCTCACCGTGGTCGAGGACGACGAGCTGTGAGCCGTACCAGGCGGTCTTGTATGCGAGCTTCTTGCGCAGGCTGCCCAGGCCGGCGTCCAGGAGATGCTGGTTGAGGCGGGCCTTGGCCGTAGCGTTCTTGCGGGGCTTGTCGCGCGTGCCCTCGGTCGAGGTGGTGAGAGCGGTGATGTCCGGGTCCTCGATCGCCACGTGGGTGAAACCGGTGGCCAGCTTCTTGGACAGGCCGTGCAGGAACGAGGCGCGTCGCACCCTGACCTGCTGGTGGGCGCGGGAGACCCGGGCGGTCGCCTTCCTCCACCGCCCCGACCCCTGTTGGCAACGGGACATCGCGCGCTGGGCCTTCGAGAGCCTGGCCAGACTGTCGGCGAGAAGACGGGGGAGGTGTACGACGGCGGTGGCGGGGTCGGCCGGGTCGAGAGGGCTGGACAGGGTGGCCAGGTGGTGGGAGCCGAGGTCGACGCCGACGAGGCCGCCGGCACGCTGGCGGGCGGTGGGGCGGCCGATCTGCTCGACGCGTCCGCCGTTCTCGGAGGCCTTCTCGGCCTGGATGCGGCTCAGGTACGGGGTGCGGGTGCCGTCGTCGTGGACGTGCTCCCACAGCACGGGCACGTCCTGCTGCACCTTGGCCAGCACGGAGGCGTACCAGCGGTGGCCGCCTCGGCTGACGGTCACGGACTGGATGACAGCCTGCCCGCGGTCGACGAGCCGCGCGAGGCGCTTGCCGGAGTCGTGGATGCGGATGCTGCCCAGACCGGGCATCACCAGGCGCCGGTAGCCCTCCAGGCGGATGATCGGCCTCATCACGTCGTGGAAGAGAGAAAACGATTCTGCGTGGCCTTTCTTCTTGAAGCGGGGGTATCCGTGACGCTGGCCGGCGTGACGGCCGGAGAGCGAGTCCTGCCAGTACTTCCAGGCGACCTGGGCGCGGTCGAAGCCGGAGGTGAAGCAGTAGACGTTGACCTCGCTCCACCACGGGCTGCCGCCCTCCTCCTTGGGCAGATCGCGTTCCATCCGCCACAGGTTGCTGGTGTCGGTTGCGGTCGGCGTGCGGAAACCGGCACGGAACGCCTGGGCCTTGAGCGCGTTCACCATGGCACGGCCTTCGGCCAGGAGTGCGCGTTCACGGCTGGTTCCGGCGGCGTCCGCGCGGGCGGTGGCCAGCCGACGGACGAGGGCCTCCTGCCCTGCCGGGGATCGCATCGCGGCCGGCGGAGGCTTGCCGACGACGGTGAGTGTGAGGCTCTTGCGGTGGTGGTCCCACACCTTGATGCGGTCGGTGAGCTCGGCGCCGTCGGCCTTGATCCGTTCCTTGGCCTCGGCTTCGGTCAGCCCCGCCTCGACGTAGGCGGTCCGGCGGTCGGCCCATGCCCGGTGGGCTTGGGTCTTCTTGGCCACGGCGTAGTTGTAGGCCCACCGGCAAGCGCCGGAATAGCGGGACAGGGCGGCGCGCTCGCGATCGGAGGGGTCCAGGGTGAACCGGTACGCCCGCAACACCTCTGTTACGGGCATCGTCACGGCAGCGGGACCGTGCCCTGGCCCTGCGGGATTGGATCTCGCCGCCACGCGCGGTGTACCTCCGGTTCCAAGTCGCTGTGCTGGACCGCAGGTTGCCATGGGGTAAAGGCTGCCGGTCACGCGCCATACCGTCGTGTTCGTCGGGCAGTCGAAAAAGACTCTTACACTGGCAATTGCCTCAGCTCGAGCAAGGCAAGAGCCTTTGCTGACATGTGAAGCAAACACTCGTGCCTGCGTTCGATCGCACCTGGTGGATCGCCTGGTGGTTCCTGTGGTGAGGCAAATGACGAAGACACAGTCCGCTTCGGCTGCCCAACGGAACCCGACGGCATGGCACATGATCAACGATGCCTGCTCCATGACAATCTGCGTTCCAGCACGATGACTTGGAGCCGGAGGTAGACCGCCATAGTGGCGAACAGCAATCCCACCGTCAGAAGGCGCCGCCTGGGGGCCGAGCTCCGCCGGCTGCGTCAGGCCAGCGGGCTGAAGAGCGCAGAAGCAGCCGAGCGGCTCATGGTCTCCCAGCCCAAGATCAGTCACCTGGAGAACGGCCGCCGCGCCATCAGCCCCCGCGATGTACGCGATCTGTGCGCGATCTACGGAGTGACGGACCAGCAGGTCATCGACTCGCTCATGCGGATGGCCCGGGAATCCGGACAGCAGGGCTGGTGGCACGTCTACGGCGACATTCCCCAGAGCGTGTATGTCGGCCTGGAGGCGGACGCCGCGACCGTCCACGCCTACGAGCCCATGGTGATCCCCGACCTGCTGCAGACCCCCGCCTACGCCCACGCGGTCATTGGGGAAACGATCCCTCTGCTCACTGCCCAACAGGCCGCCACACGCCTCAAGGTGCGGCTACGCCGTCAGCACCGGATCTACGACCCGGCCTGCCCGCTGCGTCTGTGGGTCATCGTTGACGAATCGGCACTGCGCCGTGTCGTGGGCGGCGAGGAGATCATGCGCGAGCAACTGGAGCACCTGAACACACTCGGTGTGGAGCCCCACATCACCGTGCAGGTCCTCCCCTACACGGCGGGTGCCCACCCGGGTTTCGCAGGACGATTCTGCATCCTGAGGTTCGCCGACAGCCCCGAGGCAGTGGTGCACCTGGAACGCTTCACCAACGACCTCTACCTGGAGAAACCATCCGACGTGCAGCACTACAGCGTGATGTACGACCACCTCCAGGCCCAGGCTCTCGACCCTGGCAGCAGCCGCGACTTCATCACCGACGTCACCGGGGCGTACGTCGACGCGGCGAGCCGTCCCTGAGTGCCAGAGGTGGTGACCGCCACCGCGAGGAGAACTGGCAACCGTCCGCCCTGGTCCAGATCAGGGGCGGCCGGCCGCGTTCGGCGATGATGTCACGCAGGTACGCAGGCAGGCGGCACGCCTACTCGCCTTGCCGTAGGCGGGCCGGTGTCCGTGGCCCCCGGCGGCGGCATCCTTGCGGGGGTCGGCCAGTGTCCGCATCGGCCTCGTCCGTACACGACAGCACATCGCACAACCCGAACAGCGCGCCGCCCCGCGCGGTCAGATACACGTACAACTCCGCCCGGAAGCATGGCACTTCCGCGCACGCGTCCCGCAGGGCACCCCGATTCCCCAGACCCGCGACCACAGCCTCCGTACTCTCTCCTCTGCCTCCGTGACGGAGCACAGGATCAGACCCAAGTGTCAGGCTCAGGGGGTGAAGACCTCGTCGAGACGGTCGATGGTCCCGTCGCTGCCCAGGTGGTAGGTGAAGACCAGGCCGGAGTTCGGGTGCGCCTCGAGCCAGTCGAGGAACTCCTGGACGCCGATGGGCTGATTCTCCGTGCTTTCCACGATGGGGGTGGTGACGGTGATGTCCGCGGCCTGATCCATCGGGATGAAGGTCTCTTTGCCGACCGTCTCGAACGGTGCGCCGTCCGAGTCGGGGGTGCCGCATCCCCAGTTGCCGTGCTTGACGATCAGGCTGAGGAATCCCCCTTCCGGGGTGTAGCGGTAGACCGCGATCTCGTCGGGGGAGATGGGCATCTTGTGGTCGCAGTCGTCGGCTTCGCCGCCGGCACCCGCTGAGGGCGTGGCCGTGGGGGTCGGTGACTTGGAGGCAGCCGGTACACCCCCAGGGGTCTTGCCCCCGCTGCCCGGGTCCGTGGAAGCCTTCGCTCCGGGCTTCTTGCCCGTCGTGTCGGCCGGTGCCCCGGTCTTGTCGGTGCTGCCGCTGGTCGCCGACGCGGTCGACTTCGCGTCGCTGTCGGCCCCCGTACCGCCGTCACCGGAGCATCCTGTGAGGCCCAGCGCCCCAGCGGCGCATACGCCCAGCACAGCTGCCTTGACGGCGCCCGGTCTGCGGCGGCTCTTCCTCGGCGTCACGTTCATCGTTCGTCCCCCATCTTGGGTGTTCGAGGTCTCCGTGAGCCGCGTCGGCTCGGGAGCAAGGGACGAGTTTCAGCCGTCGGCAGTTGCACGTCCTGGCTAGATTGTGCACGTTGACGTCGCCGGGGCGGATCGGCGGGTTCCGCTCTGTGCGCCGAGCGACAACCAGGGGAGTGGGCCGAGCGGACAGGCGCAGGTTGTGGCCGCCGCGGTGGGAGCCGGACGACCGGTCGAAGCCGCGGGCGCCGGGGCCGGTGTTCGCCCCGACGCTCCCCAGCGACTGCCGGGGGGTGTGCCGGGTCAGCGGTGCGGGGCCGGTCCGCTGATGCGCGGTCCCGGCCCCGCCGCGGGGCGTCACGCCTCGCAGGCGCTCTTCGTGTCGTTGGTGTCAGCGGTGCAGGTGTCGGTGTTCGTGCCCCCGTTGAGGGAGTCGTTGCCGAACACGCCGTCCACGGCGTCGAGGGTGTCGTTGCCGGCCCCGCCGCTGTGGGTGTCGCTGCCGGCGCCGCCGACGAGGATGTCGTTCCCCGTCCCGCCCACCAGCAGGTCGTTGCCCCCGAAGCCGGACAGGATGTCGTTCGCGGTGCCGCCGGTGAGCGTGTCGCCGAACTGGCTGCCGTAGACGTTCTCCACGTCGGTGAGGACGTTGTCGCCCTCGCCGCCGATGCCGTCGTCGGCGGCGTTGTCGATGTCGACGACCACGCCCGAGCCGCTCTCCAGGTAGCTGACGAGGTCTGTGGTGCCGCCCCCGCCGCTGAGCCGGTCGGCACCGGTGCCGCCGATGAGGAGGTCGAAGGTGACGCCGCCGTTCAGGGTGTCGTTGCCCGCGCCGCCGTTGAGGATGTTGCTGCCCGGGCTGGGACCGCCGTTGATGACGTCGTTGCCCGACTCCCCCCTCATGTCCCCTCGGATGTTGCCGGTCTTGGTGATGATGTCGTTGCCGTCCCCGGCGTTGACCACGACCGTGTCGTTGTTGAGGTTGACCGGGCAGGCCACAGTGCCGTTGCCCTGAAGCGTGCAGCCGACGCCCGCGGTCAAGGTGTCGGCAGTGTCCTGGATGACGACGCTGCTCCCCGACAGACTGACCCGTATGTTGTTCGCGCGACCCGCCGCCGCGTTCACGACCACGTTGGATCCGCTCTTGAACACACCGGTGGCCGCGCTCGCGGGTCCTCCGGTCAAGGTCACCGCGGAACCCGCCATCGCCGTGACCACCAAGACCCGGAGTAACGCTTTTCTGCCCATGGGCTTCCTCTCGCTTGCGTGAATCGACCTGGCCGCGCACCGCCGGTGCGTCGAACCGGTTCTACGGTGCCAGCGGAACCCCGGCGGTACATGGGGGAACGGCCCCCATGTACCGCCCGCGCGGTCGGGCCCCGTAGGGCGGAGGGTATGCACGGGGAACCAGTGAGCACTGTGCATCGTGAAGTCGCTGGTCACGGGTCTGGTGTGTGCGGGGTTCGGGATGCTCGTGCTGGTCGTGGGTGGATGACTTCGGTGAAGATCGTCGGTCACCGGGAAACGTCGCGGTTTGTGAGGACGAGCAGGGACCTGGCCAGGGCGGACGCCCACGTCGGGTCGGTGCGGACCTTGCCGAGCACACGTCAGTCGGTCATCTTCGCCCGCAGCGGCTCCAGCTCGCCGCGCACCGAGGCGTCCAGGCCCAGCCGCTCGCCGACCGTCCTGGCCTGCACCGGGCCGTCGGCCTCCCGCACGATCGCCAGGATCTTGCGGCAGTCGCCAGGCAGCGCGCCCTCATCGGCCGCGCCGCTGCGGTGCGGGACGAGCAGAACCGCTCGCCCGGCCACTCGCACCCCGCTCGGCGAGTTCTCGACGCTCCCCGCACCGCAGACGACCGCCGCAGGCACACGTCGACCGGACCGGCGTCGGAGTGCCACCGGCCCCGCCGCGAGCGCGGGTCGGGCACCGAGCAGAACCAGAGGCTCGGGTGAGCGACCTGGTCGGGGTCCGTATTGATCACCAAGCCCGCGCCCGCACCGCTACGTAACCCTCGCGCCAAAGGCCTTTGCAACCACGGGACTTGAAGCCGCCTGGTTTCAGCCTGCGAACGTTTCTGCTCGCGAATTGTGCGAGAGGTATTGACGTTGATCACCGGATCCTTATCATCCAATTGCTCGATACTTCGACCCTTGTTCGGCATATCGGACAAGGGGGTCGCACCACACCGCTTCCGGACAGCCCCTGGCGGGCCGAACCGGAGTCGCTTGCTCAAGGATGACGAGGTCCTTATGCACGGACGTAGTTTCAGCCGCAGACGACCGTCGGCGGTGCTCGCCGCCGTGGTCGCGGCCCTGGCCGCGTTGGCGGCGCTGCTCGTCGCCGGCCCGGCTCAGGCGGCCACCACCGGCGACGTGCGC
>NZ_LRTR01000091.1 GCF_001550375.1 Streptomyces europaeiscabiei
CAGCGCCTCCAGCGGGCGCGGGGCGAGCCGCGGCACCCCGAGCGGCTCGGCCTGCCGCAGCGGCACCTCGCGCAGCCCCGTGAGGAGCGCCGCCAGATCGGCCTCGCCTACCGCGGACACGTCGTGCTCCTCCGCCGTACCGCCCGACAGCCTCGTGTCGAGCGTGTACGTGAGGCCGCCGGACCACTCGCCGTGCGCGACGCTCACCGGGACGGCGACGCCGATGTGCGGACGGACCACGTCCCGCAGCCGCAGCTCGCGCTTCTGCCGTCCGACGGCGTGCCGGTCGGTGGTGAGGCGCAGCACATGGCGGGTGCCGACCCACCAGGTGCCGTGCGTGTCGTCCCCGGCGACGGGGCGCACGTCGGGTCCTTCGCCGCCCTTGCCACCGCCGGGCCGGCCCTCCCCGTTCTGCAACAGGGAACGGACCAGTCGGCGGACGCTGTCCGCGGTGGGTGTCGGTGCCTGGGTCATGGTCGCGCCGTCGTCCGGGGGTTCAGAGGAGCGAGGGTACGCGGTCGGTCACTCGACCACCGCCATCTCGCGCGCGGTGTTGTTGAGGCGTCGCCCGCCGTCCTCGGTCACCGTCACGATGTCCTCGATCCGTACGCCGAAACGGCCCGGCAGATAGACGCCGGGTTCGACCGAGAAGCACATGCCGGGCACGAGGGGCCGCGCCTCCCCCTCGATCATGTACGGCGGTTCGTGGGTGGTGACGCCGATGCCGTGCCCGGTGCGGTGGACGAAGCGGTCGCCGTACCCGGCGTCGGTGATGACCGCGCGGGCGGCCCGGTCGACGTCCTGGCAGGCGGCGCCCGGCCGTACCGCGCGGAACCCCGCCTCCTGGGCGGCCCGCACGATGTCGTGCACCTCGCGCTCCTCCGCGGCCGGTTCGCCGACGTGGACCGTGCGGGAGGTGTCGGAGCCGTAGCCGTCCTTGAGGCCGCCGAAGTCGAGGACGACCATGTCGCCGTGGCGGATGACGCGGTCACCGGCCTCGTGGTGCGGGTTGGCGCCGTTCGGGCCCGACGCGACGATGGTGAAGTCGACCTGGGAGTGCCCGAACCGGCGCAGCAGCCCGGCGAGATCGGCGGCGACCTCGGCCTCCCGCCGCCCGGCGAAGGCCACCTGCCGGATCTCCTCGTACGCCCGGTCGGCGGCCGCGCCCGCCGCGGCCATCCGCTCCAGCTCGGCCGTGTCCTTCACCGCCCGCAGCATGGGCAGGGTCTCGGTGAGCGCCACGTACGTCGTCCCGGGCAGCCGCCGCTGCAGGCCGAGCAGGTGCATCGCCCAGGTGTTGTCGCTGACGCCGAAACGGCCGCGCGGGCCGAGGACGGAGACGGCCGCCTCGTACGGGTCCTTGCCGTCGGTCCAGTCACGGAGCGTGAGCGCGGGGCCGCCGGGTGCCCCGGCGGCGTCCGGGGCCTCCAGGGTGGGCACCACCAGCACCGGGTCCTCGCCGTCGCGCAGCACCAGCATCGTCAGCCGCTCGGTCTGAGGCGGCCGGTGCCCCGTCAGCCACACCAGGTCCGGGCCGGGCGCGACCAGCAGCCCGTCGAGC
>NZ_LRTR01000909.1 GCF_001550375.1 Streptomyces europaeiscabiei
CCGTCGCCTGCTCCACGCGCCGCGCCCGCACCCTGGTGGGCGCGCTCTCGGCGGTCCTGGCGGTGGCGCTCGTCGCGGGCCTCGCGGCCTGGCGGCAGCACGACGACAACCTGCTCCAGCAACAGCGGAACACCGCGCGCCGGGTCGCCGCCGTCGCCGACGGGCTGCGTACCACCGACCCCCGCGCCGCCCTCCTCCTCGGCGTCGCCGCCTGGCGCATGGCCCCGCTCCCGGAGACCCGCCGCGCCCTGCTGGGCTCCCTCGCCCAGCCGGAGGTGGACGCCTTCTCCGACCCCGCCTCCGGCTACCGCTCCCAGCGCTTCCTCGCCGACTCGGGCCGCACCCTCCTCAGCGTCGACGACAGCACCTGGGAGACGTGGAACCTCGGCACGCGCCGTACCACCGCCTCCGGCCGCCTCCCCGGGGGCGAGGTCCTGGCCGCCGGCCCGGACGCCCGGGTCCTGGCGATCTCGGGGGCGACCGGGGAGGGGAACGGGGGCGGCGACGGGGGAGTACGGCTGTGGGACGTCCGGGTCGGGCGCTGGACCGGAGGGCCGGCGTTGTCGCCGGGCGGACAGGGCATCGATTTCGGGGCGAGCGGGCGGAGCTATGTGGTGGGGGACGCCGGAACCGGTGGCGTGGCCGGCGCCGGCCACGTACAGCTGCGGTCCGTCGTGGACGGCTCGGTGCTGTTCGAGGCGCGGGGGGTCACTCCCGCGAATGTGGCGCCCAGCGCCGACGACCGGCGGGTGGCCGTGTGTCCCGCCGGGAAGGCGCCGCGGGTACTGGAGGTCGACGGGCGGCGGGTGCTGCGGGGCTCGTGGGAGCGGGAGCGGCGGGTGTGCGACGACGACTCGGCGGTGGTGTTCGGGGCGGACGGCCGGTTCGCCGTCCTGGCCGGCGGCGAGGTGCGGGTGTGGGACGTACGCACCGGTGACCGGGTCGCCGAACTCCGTGACCCGGGGGTGCGCTACGCCTCGTTCAGCCGGGACGGGGAGTTCCTGGCGACGGCCGGTTCCGCCGACGAGATCCGGGTGTGGCGACTGTCGGCCCCGGCCGCCCCCGCCCTGCGCCACCCCCTCAACAACCAGCACCTGCACGGCGGCCTCGCCTGGGACCCGGGCCCGCCCGTCCTGCGCTACCTGGAGGGCGGCACCGCCCACACCCTCGACCTGACGGCCACCGTCACCGCCGCCTGGCGCGACCGCCCCATGGACGGAGTGCTGCTCAGCCCGGACGGCCGCCTCTTCGCCACCGCGCAGCGCATACGCCCCGGCACGGGCTCCGGAACCGGCAGCGGCACTGACACGGGCTCCGGAACCGGCAGCGGCACTGACACGGGCACAGGCACAGGCACCGGTACTGACACCGGTACTGACACCGGCTTCGGCTTCGAGCTGCGCGACACCGACACCGGCCGCCTGGTCCGCACGCTGCCGCTGCCCCCGCCCCCCCCCCCCCCCCCCCCC
>NZ_LRTR01000910.1 GCF_001550375.1 Streptomyces europaeiscabiei
GCACCCCGGACCTCGCCGCGGGTACGGTGCTCGTCACCGGCGCCACCGGCACCCTCGGCCGGTCCGTCGCCCGCCACCTCGTCACCCGGCACGGCGTACGGTCCCTGCTGCTGGTGTCACGGCGCGGCCGTGCCGCCGACGGCGCCGACACCCTCGTCGCCGAACTCACCGCACTGGGTGCCCAGGTGTCCCTGGAGACCTGCGACGTCGCCGAACGCGCCGACGTGGAGCGTCTGCTGACACGGCTGCCCGCCGGCGCACGGCTGACCGGCGTCGTCCACGCGGCCGGGGTCGCCGACGACGCCGTCCTCACCGCTCTCGACGGCGCCCGCTTCGACACCGTGCTGCGGCCCAAGGCCGACGGGGCCTGGCACCTGCACGACCTCACCGCCCGCCTCGACTTGGCCGCGTTCGTGCTGTTCTCCTCCGCCGCGGGCACCTTCGGCGCCCCCGGCCAGTCCAACTACGCCGCCGCGAACGCCTTCCTCGACGGTCTCGCCGCGCTCCGGCACTCCCTGGGCCTGCCGGCCACGTCGGTCGCCTGGGGCCTGTGGGACGACGACAGCGGCATCACCGCCCGCCTGTCCCACGCCGACCGGAGCCGCCTGGCCCGCGGCGGTCTGCGCCCCCTGGCCACCGAGGACGCCCTCGGCCTCCTCGACGAGGCCCTGTGCGCCACCGAACCGGCGGTGATCGCCGTCGCCACCGGCTCCGGCAGGGCCGGAGTGCGGGCGCTGCTGAGGCCGGCCGCCCCGACAGCGGCCCGCCGGACCG
>NZ_LRTR01000911.1 GCF_001550375.1 Streptomyces europaeiscabiei
CCGCCGAACCGGTCGGCGTGGTACGCGTCGGCGGCCGGACCGGGGGGCACCGCGCGGCGGTCCTCGCGGGCCCCGACGGCGCGGTGGAACTGGGGTTGGCGCAGACCGCGGACAGCGGCGCAGCGGTGGCCTTCATGTTCCCCGGCCTGGGCGACCACTACCTCGACATGGGGCGCGACCTGTACCGCGACTTCCCCGTGTTCAAGACCACCGTGGACCGCTGCGCCGAGGCGCTCACCGCGGAGCTCGGCCTGGACATCCGGGACGTGATCTTCACCGCCGCCGGACGTCCCGAGCCGACCGCGACGGGCAACGCCCTCGCCATGGACCTGCGCCGCATGCTGGGCCTCGACACGCGTGAGCAGAGCGCCGAGGAACAGCGTCTCAACGCCACGCGCATGGCCCAGCCCGCGCTCTTCGTGGTCGAGTACGCCCTGGCGGCCCTGTGGGAGTCGTGGGGCGTCAGGCCGACCGCGATGATCGGCTACAGCCTCGGCGAGTACGTCGCGGCCACCCTCGCCGGCGTCCTCTCGCTGGAGGACGCGCTGGTCCTGGTGGCTCGCCGGGCCGCGCTCATCGACGAGCTGCCCGAGGGCACGATGCTCGCCGTGATGCTGCCGGAGGAGCAGGTGCGGCCGCTGACGGGCGGGAACATCTCGCTGTCCGCCGTCAACGGCCCCGAGTTCTGCGTGGTGGGCGGCCCGGTGGCCGACATCTTCGAACTGGAGCGGACGCTCGCCGACCGCGGCGTGATCACCCGCAGGGTGACGACCACGCACGCGTTCCACTCCTCGATGATGGAGCCGATCGCCGACCAGGTCACCGACATCGCCCGCGGTCTGACGCTCAACCCGCCCCGCATTCCCTACATCTCGAACGTCACCGGCCGGCCCATCACCGACGAGCAGGCCACCGACCCGGCCTACTGGGCCCGCCACCTGCTCAGCCCGGTCCGTTTCGCCGACGGCCTGCGCCACCTCGGCCAGGAGCGCCTGCTGCTGGAGTCCGGGCCGGGCCAGACGCTGAGCAGCCTGGCGACCGTGGTCCGAGGCGGCGACACCGGCAACATCGTCGCTTCCATGCGCCACTCCCTGGAGCCGCACGCCGACACGGCCGTCGTTCTGAAGGCCCTGGGCCGGCTGTGGCTCGCGGACGCCGACGCGGCCTGGCACGGCCTGCCCTGCGGCGACCTGGCCACCACCGAGGAGGCACCCATGGCCAAGACGGACGCAACGGACGCGGACGGCGCACCGGAGCCGACCGAGACGGAGACCGCGCTGCGGGCCGTGTGGGCCAGGATCCTGAAGAACGAGGACCTCCCGCGCGATGTCAGCTTCTTCGAACTGGGCGGCAACTCGCTGCTCGCCACGCGTCTGATGCTGCGCATCAGCCGGGCCTTCGACATCGAGCTGACGCTGCGCCAGGTGTACGAGTTCGCCACCCTCACGCGCATGGCCGCGGCCATCGACATACTGCGCGTCGGCGGCGACCCGGAGACGGCCGGAGAGAAGGCGGGCTCCTCTCACACCGGCAGCTGCCAGGCCCGCTTCCGGCTGCCCAACGGCCTGACGGTCCACCACCAGAACGAGTCGGAGACCCGTCACTTCTACGAGGACATCTTCGACCACCGCGTCTACGCCAAGAACGGCATCTCGCTGCGCAGCGGCGACACCGTCGTGGACGTCGGCGGCAACATCGGCCTGTTCACCCTGTTCGCGCACTACGAGGCGCAGAACGTACGGGTCTTCACCTTCGAGCCGGCCCCGCCGCTGTTCGAACTGCTGAGCAGGAACGTCGCGGAGCACGGTGTGGACGCGAAGCTGTTCAACATCGGCATCTCCGACACCGAGGCCGAAGCGAGCTTCACCTTCTACCCCCGCAGTTCCGGGATGTCCTCGTTCCACCCGGACGAGGAGGAGGAGAAGCACAATCTGCGCACGATCATCGCCAACCAGCGGAACACGGACGCGGAGGCCCGCCGGCTCACCGACTACGCCGAGGAGCTGATGGACGTCCGCTTCGAGGCCATCGAGTACACGGCCCGGCTGCGTCCGCTGAGCGCTGTCATCCGCGAGCAGGGAATCGAGCGGATCGACCTCATCAAGATCGACGTGCAGAAGAGCGAACGGCAGGTCATCGACGGGATCGCCGACGAGGACTGGCCGAAGATCCGGCAAATGGTCCTCGAAGCGCACGACGCTGACGGCGAGGTGGAACGCCTCGCGAAGCTGCTGGAGGACCGGGGCTTCACCGTCAAGGCCGAGCAGGACGAGCTGTACGTCGGGACGGACATCTACAACATCTTCGCCGTTCGCGGCGCACGGTAACGGAGCCGGACGAGTCATGGAATTCACCACGGTAGGAGTCGTCGGCGCCGGCGTCATGGGCGTCGGCGTGGCACAGAACCTCGCGCAGACCGGACACCAGGTGATCCTGGTCGACGTCTCGGAGGAGGTGCTCGACAACGCGAGGCGCGAACTGCGCACCAGCCTGCGCGCCTTCGCCCTCTTCAACCGCGCCGCAGCCGTCGACCCGGCGGCGGTGATCGAGAAGATCGAGTTCAGCACCGACTACGAGCTGCTGGCCAAGGCCGACTTCGTCGTCGAGAACGTCACCGAGGACTGGGGCATCAAGGAGAAGGTCTACGAGCGGCTGGACCGCATCTGCCGCCCCGATGTGCGGTTCGCCGTGAACACCTCGGCGATCTCCATCACCCGCGTCGGCTCGGTCACGAACCGCCCGCAGAACATCGTCGGCATGCACTTCATGAACCCGGTGCCGATGAAGCCGATGGTGGAGGTCATCCGCGGCCACCACACCACCCCGGAGACCATCGACACCGCCCGCAGGTTCCTCGCCGGGATGGGCAAGGAGTGCATCGTCGTCGAGGACGTGCCGGGCTTCGTCTCCAACCGCGTCCTGATGCTCACCATCAACGAGGCCGTCTTCCTGGTGCAGGACGGGGTGGCCTCGCCCGCCGACATCGACCGCCTCTTCAAGACGTGCTTCGACCACAAGATGGGGCCGCTGGAGACGGCGGACCTGATCGGTCTCGACACCATCCTGAAGTCCGTCGAGGTGCTCTACGAGAGCTTCAACGACAGCAAGTACCGGCCGGCCCCGCTGCTGAAGAAGATGGTCGCCGCCGGCCTGCTGGGGCGCAAGAGCGGCGAGGGCTTCTTCAACTACCGCTGACCCGGCCCGAGGCGCACACCCACTGCCAGGCCGCACACGAACAGGACGGAACACGACATGAGCATGGACAACAAGACGAAGATCGGGGAGTACCTGTCCCGCTTCTTCCCGGTGCAGGACCTCAAGGACGACGACGACATCTTCCAGCTCGGCTTCGTCAGCTCGATGTTCGCCATCCAGCTTGTCTCCTTCGTGGAGCACGAGTTCGGCCTCACCATCGACAACGACGACCTGGAACTCGACAACTTCCGTTCCGTCGGAGCTCTCGACGCGTTCGTCACCCGTAAGCTCTCCGCCTCCGTGGCGTCCTGACCCACGAGGGGACGCCACAGCGATGACCAGCACGCTCACGGCGGAGCAGGCCCAGGCCCAGAAGGAGTTCCGGGCCTTCGCCGACCGCCACATCGTTCCGCACGCCGACGCATACCATCGCGCTCAGCGCACTCCGCCCCAGATCGTCGAACTGCTGGCGGCCGAGGGCCTGCTCGGCCTGCCGGTCGCGACCCGGTACGGCGGGGGCGGATGCGACGCGGTGACGCTCGGGCTGCTCGCCGGTGAACTGGGGCGTGCCTGCTCGTCGCTGCGCAGCCTGCTCACCGTTCACACGATGGTGGCGCACGCCGTCGCACGGTGGGGAAGCCGCGAACTCAAGGAGACCTGGCTGCCCCGTCTCGCCCGCGGCGAGAGCATCGGCGCGCTCGCCGTGTCCGAGCCGGGCGCCGGCAGCGACGCCGCGGGCGTCGTCGCCCGGCTCACCCCGGACGGGGACTCCTGGCTGCTCGACGGCCACAAGACGTGGACGACGTACGGCGAGACCGCCGACGTCTTCCTCGTCCTGGGCCGTTCCCCCGAAGGACCCACGGCGGTGCTGGTGGAGCGCGCTGCCGCCGGAGTGCGCACCGAACTGATCGAGGACCTGATCGGCATCCGCGCCTCGATGACGGCGGACGTCCACTTCGAGGGCTGCCGCATCCCGGCCGGTCAGGTGCTCGCCCGGCCCGGCCTCGGCCTCTCCCACGTCGTCGGTACCGCGCTCGACCTGGGCCGCTACACCGTCGGCTGGGGCTGCGTCGGCATCGTCGACGCCTGCCTGGAGGCCAGCGTCGACTACGCGGGCAGCCGGGAAACCTTCGGCACGCCCATCAAGGAGCACCAGCTCGTACGGCAGATGATCAGCGGCATGTACACCGACGCCCGGGCGGCGCGGCTGCTCTGCCTGGAGGCGGGCAGGCTGCGCGACGAGGGCGATCCCGGTGCGCTCGCCCAGACGTCCATGGCGAAGTACTTCGCCTCGACCGCCGCGAGCCGGGCCGCGGCCGACGCCGTGCAGATCCACGGCGCCAACGGCTGCAGCGCCGGCTATCCGGTGCAGCGCTATCTCGGCGACTCCAGAGTCATGGAGATCATCGAGGGAAGCTCTCAGATCCATCAGATCGGCCTCGCCGAGTACGCGTTCCAGGAGCGCGCCCTCGTCCGCCGGAGGCAGGCCGGTGCGACCCCCAGGAGTGAGGGACGATGACGACTGTCAAATGTGTGGTGTGGGACCTCGACAACACCGTCTGGGAGGGGGTGCTCCTCGAGGACGGGGACGTGGAGCTGCGGCCCGGTGTCGTGGACATCCTCAAGACCCTCGACGAGCGGGGCATCCTCCACTCCGTCGCGAGTCGCAACGACCACGACGCGGCCATGGCCAAGCTGGAGGAGCTGGGCATCGCCGAGTACTTCCTGTATCCGCAGATCAACTGGGGCAACAAGTCGGACTCTGTGAAGGCGGTCGCCGAGGCGATCAACATCGGCATCGACACGCTGGCCTTCGTCGACGACCAGCCCTTCGAGCGCGACGAGGTCCGCTTCACGCACCCCCAGGTGCTGTGCATCGACGCCCTCGACGTCGAGGGCGTCCCCGGCCTGCCCGAGATGCACCCGCGGTTCGTCACCGCGGACTCCCGGGAGCGCCGTCACCTGTACCGGGCCGACGCCGAGCGCAACCAGGCCGAGGCCGGCCACGACGGCACGGCCGAGGAGTTCCTCGGCTCCCTGAACATGCGCTTCACCATCGCCCCGGCCCAGGAACGCGACCTGCAGCGCGCCGAGGAACTGACCGTCCGCACCAACCAGCTCAACGCGACCGGCTACACCTACTCGTACGAGGAACTGGACGCGTTCCGCCAGTCGCCCGGCCACGATCTGCTGGTCGCGGGCTTGGAGGACAGGTACGGAACGTACGGCAAGATTGGGCTGGCGCTCGTCGAGCGCGGCGAGGACGCGTGGACCGTCAAGCTCCTCCTGATGTCCTGCCGGGTGATGTCCCGAGGCGTCGGATCGGTGCTGCTCGCCCATCTCATCCGGGAAGCGGCCGCGGCCGGGGTACGGCTGCGCGCGGAGTTCGTACCGACGAACCGCAACCGGAGCATGTACGTCACCTACAAGTTCGCCGGGTTCCGGGAGATCACCACGAACGGCGAGATCTCCGTGCTCGAGCACGACCTCGCCCGCGTTCCCGAGTTCCCGCCGTACATGGAGGTCCTGGTCGAGAGCTGACCTGGGGCTGGACACGAGTTCGAGCCGGGTTTTAGGACGCTTCGCAATACTGGCCGAGTCTGTTAGCCCCTGCCGGTCTCCGGCAGGAACGGGGAGGGAAGCAGAGAACGGATGGCCATTCAGTCACTGTGCGAAGCAGTCCATTGCCGTCACCACCGGCAGTCAGGCAAGCCCCAGCCTCGTACGGCCGCCTCGGGGCAGCGGCTCTGCCTGGTGTGCCGTGCCCGGCTGAAGGAGGACCTCGTGAGTCTTCCGGGCCTGTACGACGGCTGTGAGGACGCGCTCTCACCGGCGCGGCCCGGAATCACCGAGCGGGTCAACTCGGGCCGTGCCCGGCAGGGCATCCGGCTCAACGAAGCGGCTCTCCAGGCCCGCGGTGACATGGTTCCGGTGCTCGCCTCGTGGGCCGGCGCCATCGTCGCGGAGCGTGGGGTGACAGGACCGCCCCGGCGCGAGGTCGGTACGCTCGCGGCCTTCCTGGCCCGTCATCTCGACTGGCTCGCCGCCCACCCGGCCGCAGGTGAGTGCGCGGCCGAGGTCCGCAGGGTCACCAACGTGGCGCGCTCGGTGCTCGCCCCCAGGCCGGCCGTCCCGCAGGAGCTCGGCTCCTGCCCGGTCACCGACTGCGAGGAAAGCGTCCGCACGTCGCGGGGCGCCGATCTGACGCACGTGGTGCGTTGCAGGGCCGGGCACGTGCTGCCGCCGGACCGCTGGCTGCTGCTGAGCGGCCGCGCGTGAGTCCGGCCGGTCCGCGCCCCGCCTCGGCCCACCCAGCCCTGACCCCACGCACTCAAGGAAGGCCCCCCATGACCGCCGTCAAGAAGGCCGGCACGCGCACGGTCCCCACCCAGCTCGCCGCCCTCGCCGCGGGAGTCTCCGAGGCCACCATCCGGCAGTGGGCCACCCGCGGCAAGCTCACCCGCTACGGCCGGCCCGGTCGTCGTGAGTACTCCCTCCAGGAACTGACCGCGCTGATCGCGAAGAACGCGAAGAGCGCCGAATAGGCCACCCCTCGGCCAACCCCCGCCCGGCCCCCGCTCCGCGGGCCCGAAGGCCCGCGGAGCGGGGAGAGCACACCGGCGGTGCTCAGAGGGAGGTCACCAGGTGACCGGAAGCCGGTGCACGCCGAGGACACCCATGTCCTTGCGCACCGGCACCTCGGAGACCGGTACGTTCAGTCGCAGGCCGGGGAACTCGCGCAGCAGCCCGTTGATGCCGATCCGCATCTCGATACGCGCCAGCTGCTGCCCCAGGCACTGGTGGATGCCGTGCCCGAAGGCCATGTGCCCGGTCGCCGGACGGGTGATGGCCAGGTCCTCCGAGGGGCCGAACTTCTCCGGGTCCCGGTTGGCCGCCGCAACGGACACCGTGACCGTGTCGCCCTTCCCGATCACACGACCGGCCAGCTCGACGTCCTCCAGAGCGGCACGCAGCAGGCCCACGTGCATGATGCTCAGGTAGCGCAGCAACTCCTCCACCGCACCGTCGATCAGTGAGGGGTCCTCGCGCAGCAGTGCCAGCTGGCCGGGATGGCTCAGCAGCGCGAACGTTCCCATCGCGATCATGTTCGCGGTGGTCTCGTGCCCGGCCAGGAGCAACAGCAGGGCCATGCCGATCAGCTCGTCGTCCGTGAGATCTCCCCCTGCCACCAGGTCGCTCAGGATGTCGTCGGCCGGCTCCTCGCGGCGCCGCCGCACCAGATCGAGCAGGTACGTCCGCAATCCCGCGTACGCCGCCGAGGCCTCCTCGGGGTCCTGCACCAGCCGGAAGATGGCCACGGCCCTGGACTGGAAGAACTCGTGGTCCTCGTACGGCACTCCGAGCAGCTCGCAGATCATCAGCGAGGGGATCGGCAGCGCGA
This sequence comes from Streptomyces europaeiscabiei, assembly GCF_001550375.1. Classification (GTDB taxonomy): domain Bacteria; phylum Actinomycetota; class Actinomycetes; order Streptomycetales; family Streptomycetaceae; genus Streptomyces; species Streptomyces europaeiscabiei. Next base: position 7,598 of record NZ_LRTR01000911.1, read on the forward strand.
AGTGCTCGACCAGATCCGCGCCCGGCCCCTGGGCGCGCAGGCGGGCCAGTTGACGGCCGGTGACCTCCTCGACCCGTGCCTCGAGCCGCCTCATGCGGCGCACGGTGAACTGGCCGGTGAGCAGTTTGCGGTAGCGGGTGTGCTCCGGCGGATCCATGAACAGGAAGCCGCCCGGCATCGCCGGCTCGAATGTACGGTCCGTCAGCGGTGAACTCATCAGCTCCTGACGGGCGCTGAAACGAGGATCACTGAGCACCTTGCGGGCCAGCGCGTAGTCGGTGACGAGCCAGCCGGTGGTGCCGTCCGGGTTCGCGATCCGGCTGAGGGGCTCACGCTCGCGCAGGTCGGTGAACTCGGCGGGGGGTGTGAAAGGACAGGGCCGGGTCAACGGGAGGGGCCGCGGCTCGAGTGCCGGGCCCCCGGCGGGGCGGGACTCCCGTGCGGTCTCGGTCGTCATACGTTCTCCGATCGTGGGGGGTGGGTGAAGCGGTCGATCGTGGGGCTCGGCGGCTTGCCGCCGCGGGCCGGCACACGTGGGGGTGGCCGGCCTCGGAGCCGAGCGAGGAGACGTCGCGGCGCGCTCAGTCCTCCGCCGTGGCCAGAGCGCCGGTGGGGCACGTCGACACCGCGTCGAGGACCGCGTCCACCTCGTCGGCCGGAACCTTCGCCACCAGCAGCCTGACTTCGCCGGTGGCGGGGTCCTGGTCGAAGACGGAGTCGGCAGCCATGACGCACTGACCCGCTCCGATGCAGCGACCGGCATCGGCAATGATCTTCATTCAGGTTCCTTCGTTCCTTCGTGCGTGCTCTTGCGTACGTCGCCGGATTCAGCGGGAGGACGCGGCCAGCACCTCGACGAGGTCGGCCCGGCCCGGCCCGGAGGGGGCCTGCGGACGCCAGCCGGACGCCCACACCTCCTGCAGACGCCGCCGGTTCCCGGGGGTGTCCAGGCTGTCGAGAGGGGCCAGCAGACCGGCCACACGCTGCGCCGCCTGCCACAGATGCCCGTCGTGCTCCCCGGCCTCCATGAGGCTGAACAGGCTCACCGGCGGCATCGCCGCACCCTGCGGCAGACGGTGCCCGTCGACCGCGGCCTGCCAGAGCCGGGTGCGGCCGATGTCGGCCTGGACCGAGTCGTCGAACCAGGGCCGCACCCAGGCCTGGGCCTGTGCGGTCACGTCCCGGACGAGCCCGGGCAGGCCGCCCGGCTCCCCGGCGAACGCCTCGGCGAGCAGCACCGCCTGGTGCAGCGCCACCGACGCACCGCGCCCGAAGGCCGGGTCGGTCGTGCACAGCGCGTCGCCCAGGACGCAGTAACCCACGGGCGCTTCGGGCGCCAGGCCGCGCAGGGTGTTGCGCAGCCCGGCCATGGGCACGACCTCGGTCAGCACCTCGCTGACGTCGCCACGCAGCCACGGTTCGAACTCCGGGAACAGCGCGGTGACCTGGTCGAAAGCCTCCGCCTCGCGCAGGGCCTTGAGATCGTTGTCGTCGGGGAGGCGGCCGATGCCGATCGCGAACGTGCGGTTGTCGTGGTAGAAGAGCCCGGCGCCGAATCCGTCGCCGGCGACCATCGTCGTCACGCCGCGTTTGAGCGGCGGCCGTGGCACCCCGTCGCGCAGCCGGTAGAACCGTGTGTTGTACACGACCCCGCAGTCCTCGTCCCCCTCCAGGACGGTGAAGTCCTCGCGCAGCGGCGAGCGTCGGCCCGCCGCGTCGATGAGCACGTCCGCGTCGACGCCGCCGCCGCGTACCCGCACGCCGCTGATCCGGCCGTCCCTCACCTCGGCCCGGCGCACCGACGTCCCGTAGTGGATCTCGACGCCCGGCTCCCGGCGCAGGGCGCGTGCCAGCGCCCACTCCACGGTCGGGCGCCGCGCCGCCAGGACCGCGAGGTCCTCGGCGCCGGGCGGGGTGGTGCCGGCGGGCGTGGCGATGCTGACCTCCTCGGCGCCGTTGGCCAGCAGGTCCTCGTACACATCGGGCAGGTGCGTGCGCAGGTGCTGCCGGAACAGCCCCAGGAAGGTGTGCAGTTGGCGGGTCTGCGGGGCACCGGGCCGGTGCCATTCGCCGATGGCGGCCAGGTCCCCGGGCGGAGCCTGGTCGCGCTCCAGCACGGTCACCTCGAAGCCCCGTCGCGCCAGCAGCAGCGCCACGGACAGACCCGAGATCCCTCCACCCATCACCACGGTCCGGGCACTCATCGCTGTCTTCCTTTCGTGATCATCGAATACTGGTCAGGCGGCGAAGTCGCCGAGCACGAGGTCCAGGGCCCGGTCGATGTCCGAGTCGCTGAGCGATTCGGCCGCCCGGAGGGCATCGCTCGCCCCGCGCTGCTTCGGCAGGTCCATGCCCTGGGCCAGGTCGAGCAGCTGCGCGAGCAGTCCGCTCTCCCGCAGCAGCGCGGGGCCGGCCTTGCCGATGGCCCACTGGGCGGCGGCGATGGGGTCCTGCGGCGGGGCGTCCTGTGCCGCGCTGCCGAGCCGCAGCTTGCCCAGGAGGAACTCCGCGAGCGCCCGCGGCGTCGGGTAGTCGAACGCCAGCGTGCTGGGCAGTTCGGCGCCGGTCTGGGCCGCGATGCGGTTCTTCAGATCGACGGACATCAGCGAGTCCAGCCCCAGGCCCTGCAGCGGCTTCTCCGCGGCCACCGTGTGTGCGCCCGGCAGACCGACGGCGGCCGCCACCTCACCGCGGACGAATTCGGTGAGCGTCTTCAGCCGCTCCGCCTCGTCCAGGGCGGCGAGCCGGTCGAGGAAGTCCGAGCCCTGCGGTGCGGCGGCCGCCGCCTGCCGCAGCCGCGGCCGCACCAGGGA